>JBCAZE010000019.1:0-27346 GCA_039700805.1 Pseudomonadota bacterium
CACAATCGGCTTGTGATCTTTGCGGCTGATAACGTTACTGACTTTGCCGTTGATTCTTGTGGCGCCCGCCGATGCGGCGCGCTCGCGAAGCCATTCATCGAACTCTCCACGGTCGACCATACCGACCCATCCACCCACGGACATATCGACCGCCACACCGGTCGGCGAGATCATACGCGCGTCTGTGACTTTTTCTTCAAGCAACGCATCGGGAATATCGAACTCTCTGACTAGGATCGGTGGGATTGCCCCACCGCATGGTTTGATTCGACCGCGCTTATCGAGCAACAGAACGGACCGTCCTTGCTTGGCGAGATCGTGTGCGGCTGTTGCGCCGGTTGGTCCGCCACCGATGACAATGACTTCATAGTGTTTCATTCAAAGGACTCCAGGCCAGCTTTGTTGCTGGCGATCAGAATTGATGGTCGGTTGGCGCGGCTTTCGCCTTGGCGCAACCGCAAACCAAGTAGCGCAGCCGCGGCAAATAGAGCGGCTTGAATGCAAAAGACACTGGCATAGGCGACGGCGACGTTTGCGGAAAGCAGCCGCGCGATGTCAACCATGACCGTACCGGCAACCGAACCAGCACCCATCGCAATCGCCTGCGCGCTACCCCAGATGCCCATGCGAACGCCTTCACGGCCCGCGTTGCCATTGCTCACTAACTGCATCATGTTGCCGATAGCGGCGACGGCGAACACGCCGTTGGCGACGCCCATAGCGAACACGTTCGGGATCAATGGCCAATCGCCAGCAGCACCTGCCGCTAGGACCAAGCCGAACAAGGTCAGCGCAGACGCGGTGCAACCGAATGCGATGCCGAGACGCAATGCGCTGGGTATGCGACTGCCGACAATGCCCATCGAAATCATGCCGAGCAGTACGCCCATATTGTGTTGCTTGCTGAGGCCTGTGGATTCACTGGGCGATAGCCCGAAGACAGCGCCGCCGAATGGCTCGAGCACCAAGTCTTGAAGCCCATACGCAAACATCGAGATGCCGATGAACAAAGCGAACAGTCGCGTCGCTGGTTCTTTCATGACTTCTTTCAGCGCTGTCATGAATGGAACAGCTGGCGCGTCAGCATCTTTTTCAACGTCGTCATTGCGTCGTTCAATGCCCCAGACAGCGACGACACTGACGAGGAATGCGATACCGCATATCCATGAAACCAGCCACCACATCCGCGACAGGCTGAACGGTTCCAATTGCGCCTCAGCGGTTGCCGTCGTGATGATGAATCCGGCGATCATCATGACCCAGGTGATGCAGGCTGCCGCGGCGCGTCGCTCTGGCGCGACCTTGGCGGCGATAAGAACCAAGAGTGAGGTGCCCGCTGCGCCAACGCCTGCGCCCACGAACATGAACGCTACGATCGCCAGCAACATGCCATAGCCCGTATGTGTGGCCATCAACCATGTGGCGGCGGCCGCCAAACTGCCACCGATCGCCAACACAAGCATTCCACCGATAATCCACGGGGTGCGTTGACCGCCGTTGTCGGAGCCATGCCCGAATTGTGGACGGAGAAGCTGCATCGCGTAGTGAACCGCGAGTAGGGCCCCTGCGAACGCTGCTGGCAACGCAAGCTCAACCGCGATGACGCGATTCACCAGCGAGGTCATGAGGACGAAGATGGCACCGAGTGCCATTTGAACGCCACCCAAGCGAACAATGCCCCACCAAGAGAGGCCATTCATGTTGCGATGCTCCGCAACGCAAAAGCCGCGATCATCATGCCGCTGACGTATAGCGAGATACCCGTGGCGTTGTACCACGGGGCATAGCGTTTCGGATTGCTGAGCAGTCTCGGCATGAGACCGACTTGTACGAACGTCACGCCCGCCACCGCGAGCGCGTATCCATCCAGGCCCCATTGCCAAAGCAGTACGAAAACAATGATCTGCGGGATCAGCATCATCAGACAAGCGAGCCAAGCGGCTCGTCGTCGCCCATACATCGCCGGAATCGATTGCAGGCCCATCGCCCGGTCACCATCGATCGACTTGAAGTCATTCAATGTCATGATGCCGTGAGCGCCTGCACCGTAGAGCAACAAAATCCAAACGTTGCGAACATCGGGCTGGATACCGCTCATCACAGCAACCGCGGTAAACCAGGGCAGGCTCTCATAACACAGGCCGACAGCAAGATTCCCGAACCAGCCGTTGCGCTTGAGACGAAACGGCGGTGCGCTGTAGGCCCAGGCCAGTGCTAAACCGAGTGACGCAGCTGCGAATACCCAAACGCCTAACAGCGCTGCGACCAGCATCGAGACGAAGGACCAGACGATGGCGATATGAAAACCCATTCGCCCAGGTATCCGGCCGGACGGGATAGGTCGGTCAGGTTGGTTCAATGCATCGACGTGCCGGTCGTACCAATCATTGACGACCTGGCTTGTGCCGCACAGAAAGGGGCCGGCGAGCAAGACACCGCCAACGAGAAATTGCCAACGACTTGGAACGGAGACGCCAGATGCGATCACGCCACAAGCAAATGCCCACATTGGCGGAAACCAAGTAACGGGTTTGAGAAGCTCGAGGACTGACAGCCATAGCCCCGGATCTCGATCCAGTTGTTCCAGAGACGTGTCACGCATACCTCACAAGGTATACCCACACCCTACAAGCGTCAACTTACATTGACACCTTATGTGTCATATAAAAAATACGCTTGTAGAGGCTGTGTATCAGCCTAATCGCCGAAAATGCGCAAAACTGACGTTCCGTGGTGTCCGATTATGTTGTCAGTCTTCGGCGCTATCGTCGCCTGTGAGGCCATGGCGACGCAGTTTGACGTACAGCGACTGCCTGCTGAGCCCCAGGATGTCGGCCGCTGATGCGCGGTTGTCCCCGGTGATCTTCAGCGCTGCCTCGATACACATTTTTTCGATGATATCGGTGGTTTCACGAATCAGCTCTTTCAGCGGTACGCGGCCTACGAGCTCCGTCATTTTTTCGACCGACTCGGGCAGTGTTTGACTGTCATCGAGTAGGCCGGCGCTGTCTTTCGCCCGAACAACCCGTCGGATGACGTAACCATAATGTGGTTTGTTTTCATCACCCAATGCGACTGCGGATAACTCGATATCAATCGGCGCGCCGTACTCAACGTTCAGGATCGTGAAGAACTGTCGGATTTGACCGCGCTGCATCAGGTTTTTGCGAAGCACATTGACGTCGACACCCGGTCGTCCGACCCATTGGTCCAGCGGTTGGTTCTGGAGCTGAAACTCCGATGCGACTTGGCATAGTTCAAGGAACGCATGGTTTGCTGCCAGAATTTGACCGGAGTGGTCTGTGATCACGACGCCGTCGGGTGTGTCACCAATGAGATCAAGTAGTAGCTGGTCGTGATTGCTTTGCAGGCGTCCAGCTCTTGCGCTGTCGTCGCTGAGTAGCCGCACCATATACAGGCGCGAATTGTCGCGTCGCAATTGCACCGCGGCGATCCAAACGTCACGGTCTTCTTGTGCGAGCTTGACCAGCAATCGGCCTTCTTTGCCGGTTGCCTTGACCGTCGCAAATACTTCGTCGATCTCTGTGTGATTTGCTTCAGAGAAATTTCGATGGAAGCTGCGTCCGACGAGTTTCGTCGCTTTTTCGCTGAGCATCGTTGCGGCCGACGGATTGGCTTCGACAATTTTCCCATTGGCCGGATCAACAATCGCGATCGCTTCGCCAGTGGTTTGGAACAACACTCGGTAGCGCATTTCCGCTTGCTGTAAACGCATGTACTCGCTTTCGATCGAGTGTTGCATGTCCAGCAGTTGCTGCTGCATATCTGAAATGGTTCTTAGGTCTTTGCCAATCGCAATAATCAGATCATCTGCGCCGACAGCAATCGCAAGATACAAGATCGGGATATCCAGTTGGCCGCCTGTCGGGTGATTGACCTGTCTCCAGCGCCGGCTGCTGGCGTCGCCGTCAGCAGCTTCCAGCAAGCGTTCAACCTTATTTCGGCTATCATCGCTGACCGTTTCTATCCACGGCTTTCCGACCCAGTCGTCTGCGATGTTCGCCAGAGGACGATCGCCGCCGTAAGCGACATCGACGATCGTGCCGTCACGATTCATGACCAACGTGATGTCATGCGTCGCACCGATAAGGGTCGCGATGGAGTCGTGACTCAGCTCCCGAAGGGCGCTTTGCGTTGTCTTAAACGGGATCATTTGGGGTTCTCCAAAACCGTAACCCGCATTGGAAATTTCATACCTAACATGTTCATGCTTTCAGGCCCCTTGAAAGCATGGCATGTGTTAACTCTGCAAGATTGTCGGTATCGGTCACAATGCGATCGGCACCGATATTGGCAAGCAATTCTGGGTTCGTCGCTGCAATGCGTCCGCCCAGTATGATTTTGAGATCCGGATTCTTGGCTTGCTGGCGGATGTTGTGAATCGCTCTCGATACCGCCGCGACATTGCGCTTGGCAACGACCGAAAGTCCGACAACATCATAGTGTTCTCTTGCGACTAGGTCGGAGAGCTCTTGCGTTGATCGGGGCGTACCCGACCACACGCACCAGCCCGCTTCACGAAACAGCTCGACCACCAGATACAAACCAAAGGTATGCTGCTCGCCCGGTACGGTCGTCAGCAAAATGCTGGGTGGATCATCGTCGTCGTCCACCATATGCACCGGGAACGGTGGCGCCGTTGAGATAAAGATGTGGCGAATCTTGGTAATGGCGATCGTGACGCCAGCGAAACTGCACTCATCATCTTCCCAGAGTTTGCCGAGATGTCTGGCTGAAGGCGTCAAAAGATGCGTGTAGATCTCTGAGAGCGAGTGCCCGGACTCGACCAGGTCATGAACGAATTGCCGTGCATTGTCCGGTTCTTCGGACAGCAGTGCTGTCACAAAGCCTTGCGTGTCGTACTCGGGTCTCTTCCCGTCTTCGGAAGCTACGAATTCGCCGGATTGTGAGGTGGGGAACGTCATCTGAAGTCTCGGGATGATCTCGTCTTCAATCAGTGAGGTCAGCGCCACCAACTCGCTGTTGGTCGCTTGTTTGTCTTGTCCTAACAGCCGTCGAAAGCCATTGAGGAGACGACTGAAAAACTGCGAACTCGCAATGTCGTCGTGACTGCTTGCCATCTCCGGGATCTCAACGAGCCCTCTTAACCTGACGCGGCAAGCATCATAACACCGCACTTATCGGCAATCTGCAGTAGACACAATAAGATGTCATATGTCAATTTTAGATGACGTATTGTTTTGTTGACACTCGCTCGACGGGGTCGTAAATTGGGGCTTCGTTTCGAAGTGTTGAACATTTCGTTACAGGTTTGGCCGTTTGGAGCTGGGACAAAATGGGGAAACGCGAAGCCCTAACCAATGCACCGAAGCCGCTTTACACAGCGGCTGAGAGGAAGCGTCGAGATGAGACCTACTGGACGGTTGTTCAGGGCATTCTCGCGCCGCTGCAGTTTCTTGTTTTTCTTGTCAGCTTGTTTCTTGTGGTGCGCTACCTATTGAGCGGCGTTGGTGCCGAGCTCGCCACCTGGTCCGTCATTATCAAGACACTTGTTTTGTACGCGATCATGATCACAGGTTCGCTCTGGGAGCGAGCGGTTTTCGGTCATTATCTTTTTGTCCCAGCATTCTTTTGGGAAGACGTCGTCAGCATGCTCGTTATGGCGCTGCACACGGCGTATCTATTCTGCGTCTGGTTCGGTTGGCTCGATGTGAGCGGCCAGATGTATCTCGCGATTGCTGCCTATGCCGCTTATGTGATTAACGCGGCGCAATTCCTTTGGAAGTTCCGTCTCGCGCGCCTGTCTTCGTCGACGGATGCACGGCTCGACGTTAGCAATGCAGGCGAGGTGACCGCATGAGCGCACACGTGATTCAACCACTCGACGAGTTGCGCTCACGCAATGACAACGTCATTCGTGAGCGCGGACAGCGAGAGGTTTTTTGCGGATTGACCGGCATCGTTTGGATGCACCGGAAAATTCAAGATGCTTTTTTTCTTGTCGTAGGTTCCAGAACCTGCGCACACCTAATCCAGTCAGCCGCGGGCGTCATGATCTTCGCGGAGCCGAGGTTCGCCACGGCAATCATTGACGACCGCGACCTGGCTGGGCTTGCCGATGCGAATGAGGAGCTTGATAGAGAAGTGGAGCGCTTATTGGCGCGCCGCCCCGACATCAAGCTCCTATTCCTCGTCGGTTCATGCCCATCAGAGGTGATCAAGCTTGATCTGTCACGTGCGGCGGAACGTTTGTCATCTCGTTTTATGCCGCAAGTCCGCGTATTGAATTACTCCGGTAGCGGTATCGAAACCACGTTCACACAAGGTGAAGACGCGTGTCTCGCTTCTTTGGTGCCCGAGATGCCCTTCGCTGCGACTGGTGAGCGCAACTTGCTTGTCGTCGGTGCGCTCGCCGATGTCGTTGAAGATCAGATGACGGATCTCTTTACACGCATGGGTATCGACAACGTGTCGTATTTGCCCATGCGTACGGCGGATTCGATGCCTGCGGTCGGTCCCGGCACACGCTATTTGCTAGCGCAGCCGTTTTTGAACGACACGGCGCAGGCGCTGGAAGAGCGCGGTGCGTCTAGAATTTCTGCACCGTTTCCTTTTGGTGAAGAAGGGACGACAGCTTGGCTCCGGGCGGCTGCCGAGGAATGGGGCGTCGATGAGGCCTTGTTCAATTCGGTCGTCGATGCGCCGCGTCAACGCGCTAAGAAAGCGGTTGCACGTGAGCGTGAGACGCTGGCTGGTAAGCGTATTTTCTTTTTCCCTGACTCGCAGCTTGAGGTGCCTCTCGCACGGTTCTTGGCGCGGGAACTCGACATGGAAATTGTCGAAGTCGGTACCCCCTATTTGCACCGCGAGCACCTTTCCGAGGAGCTCGATATGTTGCCGGCAGATGCGCGATTAAGTGAGGGTCAGGATGTCGAGAAGCAACTCGATCGCTGCACGCAAGACAGCCCTGACATTGTTGTTTGTGGCTTGGGTCTTGCCAATCCCCTGGAAGCGCAGGGTGTGACCACGAAATGGTCGATCGAATTATTGTTCACGCCGATGCATGGTTATGAGCAAGCGGGTGACTGCGCTGAATTGTTCGCGAGGCCGTTGCGCAGGCGCGCCGCGTTGTCCGTCTAATGAAACTCACGCTTTGGACATACGAGGGCCCGACGCATGTTGGCGCGATGCGAGTCGCTACTGCGATGAAAGGGCTGCACTACGTATTGCATGCGCCGCAGGGTGATACCTACGCTGATCTTTTGTTCACGATGATCGAGCGGCGCGACGCGAGACCGCCTGTCACTTACACGACATTCCAAGCGCGTGATCTCGGTGGTGATACTGCGACGCTGTTTCAGGATGCCGCCCGTAGTGCTTACGAGCGCTTTGAGCCAGAGGCGATGATCGTTGGTGCGTCTTGTACAGCGGAACTGATCCAGGATGATCCAGGCGGTCTTGCTGCTGGCCTCGGTCTGCCGATCCCGGTCATTCCATTGGAGCTGCCATCCTACCAACGCAAAGAGAATTGGGGCGCGGCAGAAACGTTCTACCATATTGTTAGACAGCTCGCCCGGCCTCGGGATGATGCGCAAGCGACCGACGAGGCGCGTGCACCGACCTGTAACTTACTCGGCCCGACGGCGCTTGGTTTTCGCCATCGAGATGATGTCGAGGAGCTAACTCGAATCCTCGGGCTGCTCGGCATTGGAATCAATGTTGTCGCGCCGCTGGATGCGACTCCGGCCGATATTCAGCGTATCGGCGACGCTGATTTCAACATTGTGATGTATCCCGAAACCGGATTGACGGCCGCGCAATGGCTGAAGCGCGCATTCAAGCAACCGTGTGTGACCACAGTGCCAATCGGGGTTGGTGCCACCACAGCGTTCATTCGCGAAGTGGCTGAGCTGGCCGGCGTAGATCCCGAGCCAGCGCTTCAAGACGGTCGCTCCCGGCTACCGTGGTATTCGCGTTCGGTGGATTCAACGTATCTCACCGGTAAGCGAGTGTTTATCTTCGGTGACGCGACGCATGCGCTTGCGGCAGCTCGGGTCGCCCATGAAGAATTGGGTTTTAAAGTCGTTGGTCTCGGCACCTACACGCGCGAGTTTGCGCGTGACATACGTGCTGCAGCGGAGCGCTATGGCGTTGAGCCACTGATTACGGATGACTATCTCGAGGTCGAGGAAGCGGTCGCGGCGGTTCAACCGGAGCTCGTGCTGGGTACGCAAATGGAGCGACATATCGCTAAGCGGCTCGGTGTGGGTTGCGCTGTGATTTCGGCTCCGATGCATGTCCAGGATTTCCCTGCAGCGCACTCGCCGCAAATGGGTTATGCCGGCGCGAATCTACTATTCGACACTTGGGTTCACCCGTTGATGATGGGGCTTGAGGAGCATTTGCTTGGCATGTTCCGTGAAGACTTTGAGTTCAACGATGCTGCAACCCCGTCACATCTCGGGCATGCCGCAGCGCAGCCGCAACCTACCAGCGGCGCTACTGCTGAGTCAGCAATGTCGGCCAACGATCCACAGTGGTCGATAGAAGCCGAGAAAGAGCTTGGAAA
This sequence comes from Pseudomonadota bacterium, assembly GCA_039700805.1. Taxonomy (GTDB): domain Bacteria; phylum Pseudomonadota; class Gammaproteobacteria; order Steroidobacterales; family Woeseiaceae; genus CALBPI01. The sequence goes on from JBCAZE010000019.1 coordinate 8,552, forward strand.
AATCCCATTCTTTGTGCGAGGCAAGGCACGCCGGAATACCGAGCAGTACGCCCGCGACCATAACGTGGCGCACATCAATATCGACACGCTTTACGAAGCTAAAGCCCATTTTGCGCGTTAGTAACCGCGACTGACAGCAGGAAAATGACATGACACATGTTTCTCCAAATCCAGTGACTGTAAAACCGACTCCGCCAGACGGGCAGGGTAGCCTACAGGTTCACCTCGATCCGAATGTGCAAATCGAGGGTGCCAAAGTCTTCGCGATTTACGGTAAAGGCGGGATCGGTAAGAGCACGACCTCGTCAAATCTCTCGGCGGCGTTCTCGAAGCTTGGGAAACGCGTTCTTCAGATCGGTTGTGATCCTAAGCATGACTCGACGTTCACACTCACCAAGCGACTCGTACCGACCGTGATTGATGTGCTTGAGTCTGTTGAGTTTCATAGTGAAGAGCTTCAAATCGAAGACTTCGTTTACGAGGGCTACAACGGCGTGATGTGTGTTGAGGCTGGTGGTCCACCCGCGGGTACGGGATGCGGCGGCTATGTTGTCGGTCAAACGGTGAAACTCTTAAAGCAACACCATCTTCTTGAAGATACAGACGTCGTCATTTTTGATGTTCTTGGCGACGTCGTATGTGGTGGATTTGCGGCACCATTGCAACACGCTGATCGTGCATTGATTGTCACCGCCAATGATTTTGACTCAATTTTTGCGATGAATCGGATCGTTGCTGCGATCGGTGCTAAATCCAAAAATTACAACGTGCGTCTTGGCGGCGTGATCGCGAATCGCAGTGCAGCGACCGATCAAATCGACGGTTTTAACGAGCGGATCGGGCTCGAGCGTGTTGCGCATTTCCAGGACCTTGATGTCATCCGACGCAGCCGCTTGAAGAAATCAACGTTGTTCGAAATGGAGTCATCGCCCGAACTCGAGGCGGTCAAAGATGAGTATCTTCGTTTAGCACAGCGACTCTGGGATGGTGTCGATGAGCCACAAGTCGCCACGCCGATGAAAGACCGGGAGATATTCGATTTTCTGGGATTCGACTAATGGCAGCGCCAACCTATGATCAAACACGCCAGAAGCTGACGACCTATTTCGATCGTACTGCCGCCGACGCGTGGGAAAAACTGACATCGGAAGAGCCGGTGGGGCGCATTCGCCAAACCGTTCGCGACGGACGAGAACAGATGCACCAGACGCTGTTGGGTTGGCTGCCAGCCGACATGCACGGTCTTCGCGTTCTAGATGCCGGGTGTGGCACCGGTGTTCTCGCCATGGCGTTTGCGGCTCGCGGCGCAGAGGTTGTTGCTGTCGATGTGTCGCCTACCTTAATCGGCTTTGCACGCCAGCGATTGGAGGGCGCTAAAGAAGCCGAGCGCATCGACTTTCGCGTGGGTGACATGCGCGACCCTGCATTCGGCGAATTCGATTTCGTTGTTGCGATGGACTCGCTGATTCACTATCACGACGCGGATATTGCTAGCGTGCTGGCGTCATTAGCGCCACGCGTTCGCCAAGCGATCTTGGTGACTTATGCGCCGCGCACGACGCTGTTGTCGATGATGCATGTCGTTGGCCGAATGATTCCAACACGCGAGCACAAGGCGCCCGCCATTGTGCCTGTGACAGAAAAAGCGTTGCGAAGTGCCATGCATGAGCAGCCGTCATTGGCGCGTTTCGACATTGGTCGTACCCGCCGTATTAGCAGCGGCTTTTACAAGTCACAGGCATTGGAGATCACACGGCAATGAGTCTGTTCTCCGACAAATGGGCGGCCCGCTGGCGCAATGTTGCGCCATCGATGTTGCCGTTCGCTGACGTCGCGAGTGAGACGTTGGCGCTGTCCCGTTTGTTGCGGCTGTCTTTGTTTCAAATGTCCGTCGGTATGGCGGTCGTGCTGCTAAACGGGACATTAAATCGCGTCATGATTGTTGAGCTCGGTGTCCCAGCCTCGCTCGTTGCCCTGATGGTCGCGTTGCCGCTGGTGTTCGCCCCGCTGCGAGCATTGATCGGTTTTCGTTCCGACAATTTCGTTTCAGCCATCGGCTGGCGGCGTGTACCGTTCATTTGGATTGGCACCATGCTGCAGTTCGGCGGCTTTGCGTTTATGCCCTTTGCACTGTTGATCATGTCGGGCGATACGCACGGCCCAATCATCGTCGGGCAAGTTGCTGCCGCCCTAGCGTTCCTGCTGGTTGGTGCCGGTATGCATACCGTACAGACTGCGGGTCTTGCATTGGCGACTGATATCGCGCCGGAAGCCTCTCGCCCTCGGGTTGTGGCGTTGTTGTTTGTGATGTTGCTTATCGGGATGTTGATTAGCGCATTAGTGTTTGGCTGGTTGCTTGAGGACTTCAGTCAACTACGACTCATTAAGGTGATTCAAGGCGCCGCTTTGGTCACGATGATCCTGAACGTGGTCGCGCTTTGGAAGCAAGAGACAATCGATCCGGAAAAAACGAAAGCGCCGCAAACCAAGCTTTCGTTTCGCGAAGCGTGGCATCGTTTCAGTCAAGATAATCGTGCGCGGCGTTTGTTGATCGCACTCGGTTTGGGTACAGCAGGCTTCACGATGCAGGACATCTTGCTTGAGCCGTTTGGTGCGGAAGTGCTCGGGCTCGCGGTCGCTGAGACAACACGGCTTACCGCATTACTCGCTTTCGGCACGTTGCTTGCGTTTGGATTATCTGCGCGTTGGCTCGCCGCGGGCACTGACCCGCATCGTCTGGCGGCGTTGGGTGCTCTGTTCGGCGTTCTTGCGTTTATCGGTATCAGCGTCATTGCGCTAATGAAGTCGTCTTTGCTCTTTCATGCGGCCGTCTTCTTGATCGGTTTTGGTGCCGGCCTGTTTGCTGTTGGCACCTTGGTCGCAGCGATGGATCTTTCGCGTGTTGCAGGAAGCGGTCTCGCGTTGGGCGCCTGGGGCGCGGTGCAAGCAACGGCCACTGGCGTTGGCATTGCCGTTGGTGGCGGTTTGCGAGATGTGTTTTCGGATCTCATCGCCAGCGGGGCTTTGGGGCCCGCTTTTTCATCGACCAGTGCCAGCTACAGCCTGGTTTATCAACTCGAAGTATTTTTGCTCTTCGCAACTTTGATCGTCATCGGTCCGCTTGCGAAGTTCACCCGTGAAGCTGAAGTGGAAGCAAACGGCAGGCTTGGCCTGACGGAGTTTCCTCACTAGCTGACTGATCAGGAGTCATAATCATGACAAACAATGTTGCTGGATCTATCGATCTTGTTGAAATCCTGTTCACCCTGTTCTGGCTGTTTTTTGCCGTGCTGGTGTTGTACCTGCATCGCGAAAGCAAACGCGAGGGTTATCCTCTGCTATCCAGTCGCGGTGATAACGTCGTTGTACGCGGATTCCCAGCGGAGCCGCCGCCCAAGAAATTCAAGCCAGCGCATGGCGATCAATACGTGCAGGTGCCACGGCCAGTCGACGACTATGAGCCGAATGCAACACCGGCGGCCGCTTTCTTTGGTGCGCCGCTAATTCCGAGCGGCGATGCGTTAGCGGACGGAGTCGGACCGGCTGCATGGTCGAATCGAGAAGACACGCCAGATCTGACGCTGCACGGAACGCCAAGGATTGTGCCGATGCGCACGCAACCCTCGTTCCATGTCGACGAACGCGACCCTGACCCACGCGGCATGCCCGTTCTCGCAGCGGATGGCGTCGAGGTCGGTACGATCTCAGACGCTTGGATCGATATTCCGGAGCCGATGATCGTGTACCTCGAAGTCGGGCTCGACGCTTCCATCGGTACAGGCAATGTGTTGATTCCGTTCCACTTCGCGAATATCGACAAAGCGGCTGGGCAGATTCATGTTGAAGCATTGATGTCAGGGCAGTTCGCGAAAGTACCGAGACTGCAGAACAGCGACACCATTACGTTACGTGAAGAAGATCAGGTGATGGGCTACTTCGGCGGTGGCAATTTGCTGGCCGAGCCGTCGCGTAGTGAGCCGTTGCTATGACGCAGCGTCCGGCAGACATGCTGGAGGGTGTGCCGCGCGGCATGCCGCGTGATGAGAGGCCACTGTGGCGCAGCGGTCCCGATGGTGCGCGATTGGCAAAGACGGCACTGCATATTCGTAAACTCGCGCTGTACTTTGTGGGTCTCCTACTGTGGCGCTATCTCGTCGTTTGGCGGGATGGTTTCTCATTCGAGACTTTTGTCGATGTCACGATCACCACCGTGCTTCTCGCGATGGGCGTACTGTTGTTAGTTCGCCTGTATGCGTACGCATCGGCGCGTTCCACGAGCTATACCGTGACGAGCGAACGCATCGTCATTCGCACGGGTATCGCATTGTCGATTGCGATCAATTTACCGTTCTCGAAGATTGCGAGCGTTGATGTTCGTAGGGACGGTGAGGGTGGTGATATCGAATTGACGCTCGTCGAAGGTGCCAAAGTTGGATATCTGATTCTTTGGCCGAGTGCCAAACCACTCTACTTCAAGAAGGTCAGGCCTGTGCTGCGCGCACTGGCGTCCGTTGAGCTACCTGTCCGTGTTCTGGGTGAAGCACTGGCACAGCACAGCGAGTCACAGCGACCGATCCTACCGTTGGCCAACAACGACGGTATGGACAATGTGGATGGTGATTGGCAGGCAGCGACTTAGACTGATGAGTGAGTTGCACGACAATCCGGCCCCAACGGTTCCGCTGGTCGCGGCAGGCGCGTTAGTCGTGTTTTCGTTGCTTGGCGTATCGTGGCAAAAGTGGGTTGTGACACCGGCGAGTCTCGAGATGGTCGAGCAACGCGAGGTGTTGCAAACCCGAACGCTGCAGTTCGTCGATATGGATGACGGCAGTGTAGGGGTGATCGATGCGGACAATGGCGCACGGATCGACACGGTACCGGTCGGTGAGGGTGGCTTCTTGCGTGGCACGCTGCGAGGGCTTGTACGCGAGCGACGCATGTCCGACACCGGTATGGATCCGGGTTTCCGACTGACGCGTTTTACCGATGGGACGGTGGTGTTAACCGATTTATCAACGGGCACCGAGATCGACTTGCGCGCATTCGGTGCACTAAACGCAGGCAATTTTTTGCGCTATCTATCGGTACCGCCGATGGCAACGAATCAAGGGGAATAACGCATGGCAGCTAATACCGCCGATATCGGCGCAATCAATGAGTCAACGCGAATCGCCAATACCGAAACTGTTTTGACACCGCGTTTTTACACAACCGATTTCGATGCGATGGATGCATTGGATTTTTCTTCTGTCCGCGCCGAATGGGATGCGCTGATGGAAGAGTTCAAGAACGATACGAACAAAAATCACTTCAAACGTGACGAAGCGTTCGCTGCGGAAGTCAAAGAGCTTTCGCCAGAGTTGTTCGATGAGTTCATGGAGTTCCTGGTCTCGTCTTGCACGTCTGAGTATTCCGGTTGTGCGCTGTACGCCGATACCAAGAAGGCAGTGACTAATCCGGATGTGAAGCAAGTCATGGCTTATATGGCGCGCGACGAAGCGCGGCATGCGAGTTTTATCAATCGGACGTTGGAAGACTATGGCCGCCCGGTCAACCTAAGCTTCCTTCGTAAAGAAAAGAAGTACACATTCTTCAAGCCGAAGTACATTTTCTACGCGACCTATCTTTCGGAAAAAATCGGCTACGCACGATACATCAAGATTTTCCGCTTGCTTGAAAAGCACCCTGAAAATCGGTTCCATCCGATTTTTCGCTGGTTTGAGCGGTGGTGTAATGATGAGTTCCGACATGGCGAAGTGTTCGCGCTCATCATGAAGGCAGATCCGAAACTCGTCAGTGGTGGGAACAAGCTTTGGATTCGTTTCTTTTTGCTGGCGGTGTTCGCCACGATGTATGTCCGTGATCATTCGCGGCCAGCCATTCATGACGCCTTTGGTGTTTCGCCGACAGACTATGACCGTGATGTCATTGGCATCACGTCGGAGATCAGCAAGCAGATTTTCCCATTTACGCTCAACTTGGACGACGAGCGTTTGTGGGCAGGATTTGAGAAGCTGACACGACTTAGCAAGCGTGCAGAGGCCGCTGCCCAGCAAGGCGGCGTCGTCGGCGCTATCAAGAAGGCCGGTTATGGCATCGCTGCTGGCCTCACATTCGCGCGTTTATTCGCCTTGCCAGTAGTCAAGCACGAGCTGCCCGCCAAGGTTCGTCTTGCGCCTAGCTGGTAGTCGATTGCCATGTCCGTGGTCTGGGCGATTATGCTTGCCCTCGGCCTTTGGTGGCTGACGACGATCTTGATGCTGTGGCGCTTGAGGCTGCCACGCAAGACTTTCGCTCGGACATTTCTTTTGACCAGTGCGACGTGCGGTGTTGCGACGGCGGGTTTTTGGCTGACACTCGATAGTCAGGATGTCTTCTCTGCGTATGTCGGATTTGCCGCCGGACTCGCCTTCTGGTGCTGGCATGAAGCGACGTATTTCCTCGGCTATCTGACCGGTCCTAGGCCTGAGTCCTGTCCAGATCATGTGGGTACTGTCGGGCGCTTCGGCTACGGCGTCGGGGCAAGCCTCTATCATGAACTCGCGCTCATCGTGACAGCAGTGCTACTGCTGTGGTTATCGGCTGACGCAGCTAATCCGTTGGCGGCAGTCACTTTCTGTGTGCTGTGGATTATGCGCTGGAGCAGCAAGATCAATATTTTTTTCGGGGTGCGCAATCTACACCTAGAGTTTTGGCCGCAACATCTTCAGTACCTCGGTAGCTATGTTGGCGCATCGGCGACCAATCGTTTTTACCCTGTGTCGATTGTGCTTGCTGTCGGTCTGGGTGTCTGGGCAGTGAACAGTCTGACGTTTGTGCTTGCACCAGGCTACACGCAAGTGGCCATAACGCTAACGCTGACAATGCTTGCGTTGGCGTGCCTTGAGCATTTGTTTTTGCTGGTGCGTGTGCCAGATCAAATGCTCTGGCGCTGGGGGCTGATTCCTATGGTTGAGGGTGAGCGCGCATCCGCGCGTGCAGCACTGGTCAATCATCACAGGACAGATCATTAGAAATGGGACAACAACATTTTGAATAATAAAAAAGTCTATCCGTTTACCGCGATTGTCGGACAAGACGATATGAAACAAGCGATCCTCATCGCCGCTGTTGACCAAAGCGTCGGTGGGGTGCTGGTCTTTGGTGATCGGGGTACCGGCAAGTCCACAGCGGTGCGTGCACTAGCGCAACTGTTGCCAAAGGTGCCGGTTGTGCCGGGTTGCGTCTACAATGCCGCACCGGAAAAGGGTAGCTGCCCTTGCGATGTCTGTTCAGCGTTTCACAAGCAAGACGGCAAGTCGCGCCTTGCGCAATTACCGGTTGTCGATCTGCCACTCGGCGCAACCGAAGATCGTGTCGTTGGCGCATTGGACCTCGAACGCGCCTTGGCGCATGGCGAGAAAGCGTTTGAGCCAGGCCTACTCGCACGGGCGAACCGCGGTTTTCTCTACATCGATGAAGTGAATTTACTCGAAGACCACCTGGTCGACCTGCTGCTCGATGTCGCGCAGTCAGGCGAGAACTTGGTGGAGCGTGAAGGGCTGAGTGTTCGTCATCCGGCGCGATTCGTCCTCGTCGGCAGCGGCAATCCGGAAGAGGGAGAATTGCGACCGCAGTTGCTCGACCGTTTTGGTCTGTCGTTGGACGTCAAGACACCGACGGACATCGAGGACCGGGTTGAGATCATTCGACGTCGAGACGCATTCGAACAAGATCCCGCGGCATTTTGTCGCAAATGGGCGCGCCGCGAAGGAAAGATTCGGAAGCAGATTTTGACAGCCCGCGAAAATCTCTCATCGCTTGAGGTGTCGCAAGCCGTCATGGCGTTCTGCGCGAGACTGTGCACTGCGCTTGGTACGGATGGCCTACGTGGCGAATTGACGCTGATGCGCGCGGGGCGTGCGCTCGCGGCTTTGCAAGGTGCGAAGACTGTCACTGAGTCGCACATCGTCGCGATCGCACCGATGGCATTGCGACATCGCTTGCGCCGGAATCCTCTGGACGATGCGGACGCCGGTGTGCGGGTTGAGCGTGCATTGGCGGATCTGGCGGCGGCATGACGCCCGGCGGTGTCGATGCGGATGAACTGCCTGGACTGATCGCTGCGGTCCTCGCCGTCGCGAGACACCGGATTGGGGGCATTGTTTTGACAGGCCCCGCATCACCGGCGCGAGATCATTGGCTCGATATGCTACGCCAGCTGATGGGGGCAGAGTCCGTGTGGAAGACAGTGCCAATCAACGTCACCGAAGATCGTTTGCTTGGCGGGCTCGATTTGGCGGCCACACTATCCGCGGGTCAGCTGAAAACAGCGACGGGATTGTTGGTAGAGGCGAACGAAGGAGTGCTTCGCTTGGCGATGGCGGAGCGCCAAGCGTCGACCGTGACTGGTGCCGTTTGCGCCGCACTCGACGACCATGAAGTACGGGTCGCGAGAGATGGTGTCATTCAACAATCCGACTCTCGATTTGTGGTTGTTGCTGAAGATGAGTCTCTCGGTGAGGATGAGGCGATCGACCCCCGGTTAAGAGAACGGCTCGGCTTGACTTGGACGCTGCATATCTCTGGCAACGACGGTTATTTAGCGCCTTTCGATGAACGAGATTGTCAACGTGCGCGCAGCCATTTCGATCGTGTTGATGTTCCCGCGACTGTAATGGAGAAATTGACGGCGGTCGCCGATGCGATTGGTCTCATGTCGCCGCGCCCGGTGCTGCAGGCTTTGGCGGCGAGTCGTGCGCTTGCGGCGTTGCATGACCGCGAACAAGTGAATGATGATGACGTCAGTACGGCGGCATTATTAGTGCTCGCGATGCGAGTTCCCGGCATGTTGGAGCGACTGCAAACGCCGGAGCCGGAACAAGCACCCGCGCAGCCCCCACCCCCGCCACCAGAGGCTGAAACGGCCGATTCGTCCAATGATGCAGAGTCGTTGCGGCGTGACTCACAGGCGGCAGAACTTGCTGAAAGTGTGGCAGAAAGCGCGGCCGCTGTTTTGCCACCAGAGCTATTGGCGATGCTGGCACGTAGTGCCGCACGCATGCGCAGCAAGCAGCAGGCGGGCCGGGCAGGTGCAACTCGCCCGACGGCGACTCGAGGGCGTCCTCTAACATCGATGCCTGGTGCACCAGTCGGTGGTAAGCGGCTGGATATTTTGGCGACGCTGAAAGCAGCAGCGCCATTGCAGCGCATACGAACCTCCGGTCGCCCGGAAGCAACCAATCGATTGGCAGTCAGAAGCGACGATCTGAGAATCCGACGATTTGCCGAGAAGTCGCGGACGACTACCATTTTCGTTGTTGATGCGTCGGGTTCTGCGGCGGCGCAGCGATTGGCCGAAACCAAAGGCGCCATCGAGTTGCTACTTCAGGAATGCTATGTCCGTAGAGATGAGGTGGCGTTGGTCGCATTCAGAAAGCAATCGGCAGAACTTATTCTTTCGCCAACGCGATCGCTCGTGCGTGCGAAACGAACGTTAGCGGCGTTACCCGGCGGCGGTGGTACACCGTTGGCGGCTGGCTTGCAGATGGCGCTCAAAGAAGCCGAGGCGGTGCGTAAGAAAGGTACGCACCCGCAAGTGGTCTTGTTGAGTGATGCGCGAGCCAACATCGATCTTGCCGGTGCGCCTGGTCGCGAAACGGCGAACGAGCATGCGTTGGCGATCGCTCATCAGATTTCGGCAGCGGATATCCCAGTGTTATCGATCGATACGGGGCGTCGACCCGGCGCGCGGTCCCAGGCGCTGGCCGATGCGCTAGACGCACAATATCTGCCGTTGCCGTTCGCTGACGCCGCATCGGTCTCTGCCGCTGTCATGGGTGCCTTGTGATCATGGCCAGCTCTCACCGGTCAATGCCGACGCTTCAAGGCGCGGTGCCCAATGACTGGCCGATGCGCGCGCACAGTGACTTCGTTCGCGCCTCGACATTGACCTGGCACGTGCAGTCCGTTGGCGATGGGCCTACCGTGTTGATGCTGCATGGCGCCGGTGCGTCCACGCATACTTGGCGTGGCATGGCCGATCTATTGAAGTCTCATTTTCGGGTTGTCATGCTCGATCTGCCTGGGCATGGGCTCACAGAGTGCTACAAGACCGGCGACTATTCGCTGCCGCGAACGGCGAAAGACGTCAGCGCGCTGATGGTTGCGTACGACGTGAGTCCCGACGCGATCATCGGGCATTCAGCGGGCGCCGCCATCGCATGCAAGATGGCGATAGACAGTCAACGACCGATCCCGATATTCGGTATCAACGCGGCGTTGCTGCCATTCGACGGGCTCGCGGGTATCGCATTTCCTGCCTTTGCGAAGTTCGCGGCGCAAACATCGCTGGTCCATGCGTTGCTAACTCGACGAGCACGCGATCGATCGCAGCTGCGGCGGGTTATCGAGGGCACAGGCTCTCGCATCAACGAGCAAATGTTAGATGACTATCTTCGGTTAATGCAGCGACCAGATCATGTGCGCTCGGTGCTTCGCATGATGGCAGGTTGGGATCTTTCTAGCTTGCTGGGCGACGTCGCCGACGCCAAGGTTTTATTGCATTTATGGATGTCGTCCAGCGATCGCGCGGTGAGTGCCGGAGCAACCCGGGCGGCGACCAATCCGTATGACACAATCACTGTCGACATCATGTCAGGCTTGGGGCATTTGGCGCACGAGAATTCGCCTGCTACCTTCGCTGCATCGCTGCTTGAACATCGATGGATCAAAGACATCCTATCGGGAGAGAAAAGATGGTAGCCAACTATGATTGCCTCGGTGCTGAGGCTAGCGATCTTGAGGTCTGCCGCGACATGTTGCGGGAAGGCTCGCACTCTTTTTATGCGGCGTCTTTGTTGCTGCCTCAAGAGTATCGCGAACCGGCCTGCGCTTTGTATGCGTTTTGTCGGCTGGCAGATGATGTCATTGATGATGGTCCGTCGGACGCGAGCACAGTTGCGACACTCAGTGCGCGATTGGATTTGATCTATGCGGGTAATCCCTATGATCACCCCGCTGATCGCGCAATGGTTGAGATCGCAAGCGTCTATGGTATGCCGCGCGAACTACCGGATGCGTTGATCGATGGTTTCCTATGGGACACGCAAGGGCGCCAGTATCATTCGTTTTCCGACGTGTGTGCCTATGCAGCTCGCGTCGCTGGCAGTGTTGGCGCCATGATGTCGGTCTTGATGGGCGGCCGCGCCGCTGATGTTGTGGCGCGTGCATGTGACCTCGGCGTTGCGATGCAAATCACGAATATCTGTCGAGACGTGGGTGAGGATGCGCGCAACGGCAGGATCTATTTGCCCCGTGATTGGATGGTCGAGGCGGGCATTGATCCCGATGCGTGGCTGGCGGACCCACGTTTTGATGCGCGAGTTGCTAACGTCGTCGAGCGCATGCTCGCCGAGGCGGATAAGCTCTATCTACGCTCGCGCTCCGGTATTGCTCAATTGCCGATGGGTTGCCGCCCAGGCATCTATGCCGCAATGAGGATTTATCGGGAGATTGGTGTGCAGTTGAAAGCGCAAGGTCTCGATTCCGTGAATCATCGCACCGTTGTCAGCCGCAGTCGGAAGTCCTTTTTGTTGGGTCACGCGATGTTGTCGACACTCGCCCCGAAAAAGCTGGATCGGTCGCCGGCGCTGCCTGAGACACAGTATCTGGTTGATGCTGTCGTGAACGCGCCACCGCCAACCCCTGCGCATACGCTTTGGTTCGTTGCGCCGGATGTTTGATTCACCGGCTTACTTTCTTTTGTACATTCCAGTCATCAGTTTTCTGTTGTGGCAGATCTGGTCGGTACGTGATCCTGGCGACGGTCGCGACGATGACTCGGGCAGTGACTAACGATTAATCTGTCGTCATGTTGAAGACGCTCATCATTTTCGGCGTCGTCATACTGTTTTGTGCGTGGCAAATCTGGACCGTGCGCGATCGGGGTGACGACTGAGTCTCGACGCGATGTTCGGCAGAGACCTGCTGCGTGCGCTTGCGGTATAGTCTCGCGCTGCGACGTACCGTCGCTGACGATTACGATGGGATGTGCAAGGTAGGCTATCTCGCCGAGGTTCCGCTCGATGCAAGACCGGCTTCTTTTCGAGGTTACCCCCGGCGTGGCATCCGAAACGGCAGTAGTGTTTGCACCCAGCGAGCACTAAACCTTTTCAAGGAAAGGGCCTCGTGCATGACGACATGGTCGTTGCTGTTGTCATTGATGGTCACTCTTGAGCGCGCGTAGAACGGTGTGTCTTCGAGTGTTTTCACGGCCGCTACGTTGCCATCTGCACAGATTTCCCGGTCGACGAACCAAGCGGATCGCTTGATGGTTTGAATGGCTGGCGGCGGCACTTGTTGAAGTTGGCCGTCATCGCCTCGATGTAGCGCCAATGTGCGCTCGGCACCGTCGCGTTGGCGAAGGTGATAGGTAATATCGTGGGGTCGGGTGCCCGGGTGTTCGGCGCGTGACCAATCCCAGTAGTCAAACCCCGCCTCGAGCGGCTCGTCACCGAAGTTGGTATCGATGTAAGCGCTGCCCGAAAATGCAAAACCGGGATGGCTGAACGTTACGCTGGCGCGTCCCAGAGGAGCAGCAGGCCACCAGACATGACGTCCATTGGTGTGTAATACATAGCCTGTACGAGTGAGTGATTCAGGTGTGATCTCGATACGACCGCGCAGCCTGCGCGGAAGCGGGTTTGTCCACTCATCGATATCGACAACGAGCTTATCGTCCACCCATTGCATCTGGCTCGGGCCAACACGGATGCCGCCCTCAATGGCTGCGGATTGATGCCATGTGCGTTCCGTCATCGCCCAGTGCTTGCGATCCGGGCCATAGATAATCGCGTTCATCGCGCAATGGTTGTAGGGATCCTGTCGGCCTTTACGCCGAGCGCTGGCGTAATACGGTGAGAAGACGCTGCCGATGAAGCCGATGACAACCAAGCTCGTTCTGCCATCGTCGCTAATGATGTCGAGATACCACCATCGATAGCCACCCGGTGCGACCTCAGTATCAAAATAGTCGCTCGGAAACTCTCGCGGCAGTTCTTGGAAGCTTTCGCCGGGTATCGCGTTGGAAATGACGTTATGTCCCTTCAGGTTGACGGATCACAGGCAGGTGTCTATTCTGACTGACATAGTATTTGACCAAAAAATGTGACAAATGCATAGTCGGTCGACCAATGGCCGATGGGGAGCGGAACGTGGACTTACCATCGCAAATCGAGCGCAGCATTGAAGATGCTCTGAACGTGCATCTTTCCGATGCTTGTCCGCCGCGCCTTGCTAGTGCGGTGCGTTATGCCGTGCTGCCGGGTGGTGCACGCATCAGGCCGAAACTGTCGCTGGCGGTCGCTGACGCCTGTGGCGCTGACGATGCCGAATGTGCGATGGCCGCCGCTATCGCGGTCGAGCTGCTTCACTGTGCCTCTCTTGTGCATGATGACCTACCGTGTTTCGACAATGCCGCGATGCGGCGTGGCAAACCGTCGGTACACGTCGCGTTTGATGAGCGTCTGGCGTTGCTGTGTGGTGACGAGCTGATCGTCATGTCATTTGAAGTGTTGGCGGCAGGTGCGGCTGCAAGGCCAGATCGTCTGCAAGCGCTGATGCGTATCATCGGGCAGTCGGTTGGTGCGCCGAATGGCATCATCGCCGGCCAAGCGTACGAATGCGAACCAGGTGTTGATCTGGCTGCCTATCAGAAAGCGAAGACCGGGGCCCTGTTTTCGGCGGCGACCGCAGCCGGGGCCGCTGCAGCGGGCGCAGATGCTTTGGCTTGGAAGACGCTCGGCAGCAAACTTGGCAGTGCTTATCAGGTGGCCGATGACTTGTTTGATCGTGTCGGCGATGCCGAAACGCTTGGCAAGCCTGTTGGTCAGGATGAGCGTCACGGTCGCCCGAATGCCGGTCTTGAGTATGGGTTTGACGGTGCGCTTGCGAGGTTACAAGGCTTCGTCGACGAGGCAGTCGATAGCGCGCCCGCATGTCGGGGGCGTGATCAATTGGCTTCCGTGATCCAGTCAGAGGCTAATGGCTGGATGGATAAGCTAAAGCGCCTGCGCGCTGCCGCCTGATTTGCGTTTTCTGCTCGCCGACTTAAGAAACCGCCTGCTGATCAAGCCGCGGTTTCGTGCGTTTTTCGGCCGTATCTGGCCTTTCCGTTTGATCGCCCGTCGCCGCGCGCGGCAGTTATTCGATATCTCGGCTGGCTTTGTTTATAGCAAGACGCTGATGGCCTGTCTTGAGTTGAACTGGTTCGAGATGCTTCGGGGCGGCCCTCGATCAATAGACGACATGGCGAGCGCCGCGGGGATGCCGGCCTCGACAGCCAAACGGCTTTTACTTGCAGCGAGCGCACTTGATCTTTTGGAGCCTCGCGCCGACGGTGAGTTCGCTTTGGGTCCGCTCGGGGCGGCGCTGATCGGTGATGAGAGCATCGCGGCCATGGCGCGACACCACCGCATGTTTTATGACGACATGCGAGACCCGGTGGGCTTGTTAAAAGACAATAGCGATACGGCGCTGTCTCGCTACTGGGCGTACGCGACGAGCGATGATCCTGCGTCGCTGGGGTCGGAGGCGGTACGTGAGTACAGCGAGTTGATGGCGTCGTCGCAGCCCATGATCGCTGAGCAAGTGTTGGCTGCATTCGAATTTCCTCAGGCTGGTCGTTTGGTCGATCTCGGCGGTGGCACTGGGGCTTTCTTATCCCACGTCCACGCGCGTTACCCGAGTCTAAAAAAGACACTATTTGATCTTCCTGGCGTCGTGGCATCGGTCGATCGGCCTGGGATCGATGTGCAGGGCGGTAGTTTTCTAGATGCGGATCTGCCTGAGGACGCCACGATGTTCTCATTGGTTCGTATCATCCATGATCATGACGACGATACTGTGGCCACCTTACTGTCTAATATTCGTCGATGTATATCCCCCGGGTCTCATTTGCTGATCGCCGAGCCGTTGGCCGCGACACGTGGCGCAGAGACTGTTGGGCATGCCTATTTTGGTTTCTACCTATGGGCAATGGGTAGCGGACGAGCGCGCACGCAGGCGGAAATCGATGGCCTCCTGGAAGCAGCCGGCTTTGCGCCAACCAAAGAATACAAAACGCCCGTACCTTTGGTATGTAGTGTTTTGCTCACCCATCCAGTTTAATTGACACTATTTACTGTATCTTTAACTTGACACTTGTGGGTGTCGGCGTAAACTGACTGTCAGCGTTGCTTGACAATTTTTTGTCAAGTTTGTGCCGTGACAGGCTAGAGGGATACCAATGGACGCACTCGCTGTCGTGATGCAGCAACCCGGCGATGTGGCGCTGGACCGTCTTCCGTTATCACCGCTCGACGAGAACGAGGTGGTGGTTGACGTGCGTTTCAGTGGTATCAGCACGGGCACCGAGCGCCTCTTATGGGCTGGTGAAATGCCGTCCTTCCCCGGTATGGGTTATCCATTGGTGCCAGGCTACGAAACCGTCGGCCGCATCAGTGCTGTCGCGGCCGGGTTGGAATCACGGATCGGTGAGTGGGTGTTCGTGTCGGGCGCACGTTGTTATGGCGAGGTGAACGGACTTTTCGGTGGCGCTGCGTCACGGATGATTGTTCCCTCCGAGAAAGCGACCAAGATTCCGGACGGATTGAAAGCGGATGGCGTCTTGCTGGCGCTCGCCGCAACGGCCTTGCATGCACTGAACCGGATGCCAGGTGGACATCCGCCCGAGTTGATCATCGGCCACGGTGTGCTTGGACGGCTACTGGCCCGGTTGACTCTGGCGTGCGGCCACGCAGCACCGATGGTGTGGGAGACACACGAGATCCGACGGGGTGGCGCGCAAGGCTACCAGGTGATCGCGCCTACAGAAGATCGTCGACATGACTATCAATACGTTTGCGATGTGTCCGGCAATATCGCAGCCATCGACCAAGCGATTGCTCGCACGGCGAAAGACGCCGCCATTGTATTGGCTGGATTTTACAAAGACCGCGTGAGCTTCGATTTCCCACCAGCATTCATGCGCGAGATCACGATGACCATCGCCGCTGAATGGGCGCCGGGCGACCTTGCCGCTGTTGTTGAGCTGACGCGCAGCGGACAAATCAGCTTGGACGGCCTGATCACACATATTCAGAAACCGCGAGACGCCGCGACTGCCTACGAGACAGCGTTCAACGACCCCGCATGTCTCAAAATGATTCTTGATTGGAGCGAAGCCAAGTGAGTACAGAAAACAACAACGTCACCGAAATTAAGGTCGACGCTCAGATTCGTATGCGCGATGCCCTACGTGAAGAGGCGAATCAAGAGCCAACGCCAGTCCCGTCCGGTGAGGTCACGAAAGAGACGCAAATCATTGCGATCTACGGCAAGGGTGGTATCGGCAAAAGTTTCACGCTGTCCAATTTATCCTACATGATGGCTCAGCAGGGCAAAAAAGTACTGCTGATCGGTTGTGACCCTAAGAGTGACACCACCTCATTGTTATTCGGCGGTAAAAGCTGCCCGACGATCATCGAGACATCGGCTCGCAAGAAAGCTGCCGGTGAAGAAGTCGAGATCGGCGATGTTTGTTTCAAACGCGACGGCGTTTACGCAATGGAGCTCGGCGGCCCTGAAGTCGGTCGTGGTTGCGGTGGTCGCGGCATCATCCACGGTTTCGAATTGCTCGAGAAGCTCGGATTCCATGAGTGGGACTTCGACTATGTCTTACTCGACTTTTTGGGTGACGTCGTGTGCGGCGGATTCGGTTTGCCAATCGCGCGCGATATGTGCCAGAAGGTAATCGTCGTCGGGTCGAATGACCTCCAGTCACTGTACGTTGCCAACAACGTGTGTTCGGCAGTCGAATATTTCCGCAAGCTGGGTGGCAACGTTGGTGTCGCCGGCATGGCGATCAACAAAGACGATGGCACCGGCGAAGCCGCCGCGTTTGCTGAAGCTGTCGGTATCCCTGTACTCGCCGCGATTCCTGCGGACGAAGACATCCGCCGCAAAAGTGCCAACTACGAAATCGTTGGCAAACCGGGTGGTCAGTGGGCGCCGTTGTTTGAAGAGCTCAGCATCCAAGTTGCCGAGGCGCCGCCGCAGCAGCCAACGCCGCTCGATCAGGATGGTTTGCTCGGCTTGTTCTCCAGCGAGGAGACCGGTCGCGATTACGTGCTTGAACCCGCTTCTGCCGAGGATATGCGTGGTGCGAGCTTCACGCCGAAAGAATCTCTCGAGGTGATTTACGACGCTGTATAGCGCCGGATAGTGTGATGACTGAAAAGACCGACATCGTCAAAACCCAAGCGCCAACCGATGGCAAAGGCTGCCACGCCAAAGGCGAGATGCGAGCGGCCGCAGAGAAGGCGGGTAAAGGAGAGATTCTTCAGCAGTACGCGGAAGACTATCCGATGGGTCCCCACGACCAACCGCAGAGTATGTGTCCTGCGTTCGGTTCACTTCGCGTTGGTCTACGTATGCGGCGCACGGCGACCGTGCTTTCTGGTTCCGCATGCTGTGTGTATGGTCTGACGTTCACGTCGCACTTCTATGGCGCGAGAAGAACCGTCGGCTACGTACCATTTAATTCCGAGACGTTGGTCACCGGCAAGCTCTACGAAGATATTCGTGAGGCGGTTGAAAAGCTCGCCGACCCAGAGCATTACGATGCGGTGGTCGTGACCAATCTATGTGTTCCGACCGCTTCTGGTATTCCGCTGCAGATGCTGCCGAATGAAATCAATGGTGTTCGAATCATCGGTATCGACGTGCCAGGTTTCGGTGTCCCGACACATGCCGAAGCGAAAGATGTTCTCGCCGGTGCGATGCTCAAATACGCCAGAACGGAGGCGGAGCTCGGCCCGGTCGCAGCACCGCGTGAGCCGGTGCCAGAGAACATGCCGCGGTTGGCGATGCTTGGAGAGATGTTCCCTGCAGACCCAATCACAATCGATCAAATGCTGAAGCCACTCGGCGTCTCTGCTGGGCCTGTTGTGCCCACACGCGAATGGCGCGAGCTCTATAGCGCTTTGGACTGCCAAGTCGCCGCAGCGATTCATCCGTTCTATGTTGCCTCGATTCGCGAGTTCGAGGCAGCCGGACGTAAGGTGATTGGTTCCGCACCGGTCGGTCGTGAAGGTGTTGCTGATTGGCTCTCCAGTGTCGGTGATGCATTCGGCGTCAGCGAGTCAGCGATTGCGAGTGCGAAAAATCAATTCTTACCAGCGATGGCGGGTGCCATCGCCAACGCGCCGATCAAGGGGCGTATCACGATGTCGGGCTACGAAGGTTCCGAGCTTTTGGTGGCGCGCTTGCTCGTCGAATGTGGCGCGGATGTGCGTTACGTGGGCAGTGCTTGTCCGAAGACGAAATGGTCTGACGCAGATCGCGAGTGGCTTGAGTCCAAAGGCGTTCATGTGCAATTCCGTGCGTCTCTTGAGCAAGACATCGCAGCGATGAAAGAGTTTTCTCCGGACTTAGCGATTGGCACAACGCCTGTCGTGCAAGAAGCGAAAGAGCGCGCGATTCCAGCGTTGTATTTTACGAATCTCATTTCTGCGCGCCCATTGATGGGGCTTCCCGGGCCTGCGTCTTTATCGCAAATGATTAACAGCGCTATCGGGCAGCGAGCTCGGTTCGATGAGATGAAAGAATTTTTTGAAGGGGTCGGCACCGGACACGCTACCGGTGTTTGGAGAGATACCCCGAAACCACCGCCGCCGCCTAGAAAGCGGCGTCCCGCGGTGAAAAAAGATGTGGCGGAGTCTGTAGTCTGATGTTGGTACTCGATCACGATCGCGCTGGCGGCTATTGGGGAGCGGT
>JBCAZE010000020.1:0-27187 GCA_039700805.1 Pseudomonadota bacterium
GCCAGGAACCGGTCGTTGATCAGCGCATTCGAGTTGAATGTGTTCTGCTCGAAACGACCATAGTTCGCGGAAACTTCGTAGCGCCAGCCATTGCTGAACTCACCTTCCAGGCCCGCGACGAGGCGTACCGTGTCACGCTCGGTTTCGATACGACCTTCGCCGAGTCCGATCGGGTCAATCGTGATCGCGACACCACCATTTGCATCAGCAATTGGCTGGATGAAATCAGGCAGGAATGGGTTGTCTGGTGCGCCAAACAGAAGGTCCCAGAACGATGACGGCTGGCCTTCGTTGCTGGTTTCTGATGTGGAGTATTTGACTTCACCGAAGGCTGTCATCGTATCGGTGAGGTCATAGCGACCCACCAAGTTGACCGTCAGCTTTTCATCGGGCAGCAGAATAAGACCGTTATCCTGTTGGATGGTGTTGAACGAGTCGCCACCGAAACCTTGGAAGTTGCCCGAAACCAATCCGTCTTGAACCGGACGATACTGGCCACCGGCGGTGACGTTCCAACATCCACCGACGACACCGAAGGACTCAGCACCGAATACTGAGTTGTAGCCGGTGAACGAATCGAGGCAGTCAGGACGTCCGTTGCCATCGAGGTCAATCGGTGTTTCAGGATCGAAGCCTGCGAAGGTGAACGGGTTGCCCGGAATGATGTAACCGTAGCCGGATGTGAACGGGAAGGTACGTCCTGGGAGCACAGCCCGCTGTGGTGCCGCTGCCGCCGCCGCGATGAACGCCTGCTCCGCCGCTGTCAGCGTCGGCGCCGCGCCAAACGCGTCCGTGAATGCGGTAATGAAATCCGCGTCGGTACCAGGCACCGGCAGACCGAAGTCTGTCAGCCCGGTGTTATCAAAATTGTAGTACTGCGCGAAGTTCGGCATCGTGCTTGGATCGATGTCGCCCTGCTGGAAACGCTTGGCTGGGTTCACCCAGTCACGACCAGAACCGATGAAAGCGCTATCGCCACCGCGTTCGTTGACACGAAGACCTTCGTCGCGACGGTAATCAACCGCGACAGAGATGTTGCCCCGACTGTTGTCAAAGTTCTTACCCCACAACGCTGAGAGTGTTGTCTGATCACCATCCCACTCGTTACTGATCCCGCGGGATGCATCGATTTGAAAGCCTTCGAAGTCATCTTTCAAAATAAAGTTCACCACACCGGTTACCGCGTCGGCGCCGTAGACCGCCGAGGCACCACCTGTCAGCACTTCAACGCGCTCAACCAGTCCCATCGGAATGGAGCCAACGTCGACTGCAGCTGTGCCTGACACGCCCGCGACGTGACGGCGTCCGTCGACAAGCACCAGCGTTCTGTTAACGCCAAGGCCTCGCAGACTGAGGACGTTGGCGCCATCAGCAAACGCTGAATCAATCGATTGCTCACTCGTGGTCGATGACAAAAGAGCAGGGATATCGTTCACAACATCGGCGATCGAGAATTCACCCGATAGCTTGATGTCTTCAGAACTGATGGATTGAACCGGTTGTGCGGCAATCGTGTTTGGGTCGCGTTGAATACGAGAACCCGTGACAACGACCTCCTCGATCTCTTCGCTCTGCGCATTGACGTCCGCCGGCATCGCAGTTGCTGCGACGGCTGCCAATGCAGTGATCAAAAAATATTGTTGGCTGCGCATAAGACTCTACCTTGTTCGGAAAATCACGCGTTTCAGCACGGATCGAACTGACCCGCGAGTGTGACGCACGTACGGTTGTAGCACGCCGATTCGCGGATTTGCAAATACGTTGCTTCAGCACGACAGCAACGAGCGGAGATCACGCTGCAAAATAGCGCAAGAATATGCGCATAGCCGACCATCATTTTCTTTTCAGTAACTTAAGTCGCTCGATATTGGTGCAAGCCGCCCAAAACTCGCACCAACAAGTAACATCTGTAAGTGTTGTTTTTCAGTCACGCGTTCGGTTTCCGATGATTATTCGCGGGTTTGTGCGCCGTATTCCGAACCTCGCGCAGATCGAACCAATCCACGCCCATATTTCCTCTCGCCGTCGTCGCTGCAACAATACACAGCCTTCTCACACCCGGATTAACCGTTCGTCATGTCGTCGCCTGACCTCAAACCGCTGATATCGCATATCAATCTCGCTCGCGGCTTTCGTGGTGGTGAGCGACAGACGGAGCTGTTGATACGCGAGCTTGACGCCCTCGGTTTTCGTCAACGACTGATCGCAAAGCCATCCGAGCCATTGATTGTTCGATTGGCGGATCTACCCGCGCTCGAACGAAGACCCGTCAGCGGTATCGTCGGAGCCACTCGTGCCGCACGCGGATCGGACATCGTTCACTCACATGAGGGTCGCGGGATTCAGGCCGCGGCGTTAGCTGGGCTCTATTACAAAGTGCCGTACGTGGTGACCAGACGCGTGACACGACCACTGAAGGCGAACCCGATCACCCGCGGTATGTATCAACGCGCCGCCGCGCTGATTGGCTTATCTCGGCATATCTCACAGCAGCTCGCCGACTATGTCGGGCACACGCGTATTGAAACGGTCCCTAGCGCTTACATGCCAACGTCGATCGACAAAGACCGTGTACGTGCACTGCGTGAGCGATTCGGCAGCCAACCGATCATCGGACATGTCGGTGCGCTCGTGATTCGGCACAAAGGCCAACCGATGCTGATTGACATCGCCAGAGCACGTCCCGAATACACCATCGTCTTGGTCGGCGGTGGCGAGGACGAACAGACGTTACGACACAGCGCGGAAGGGCTATCTAATGTGATCTTTACCGGACACGTAGAGGATGTGCCGAATCATCTCGCCGCATTCGATGTTTTCGCCTTTCCATCCCGTTTCGAGGGCCTCGGTTCCACGCTGCTCGATGCCATTGCTCGCGAGTTACCGGTTGTTGCAAGTGATGTCGACGGGATTCCAGACATCATCCAGCACGAAACAAATGGGCTGCTCGCACCCAATGACGACCTCGAACTATGGCTCCAACATGTCGATCGCCTCGTTGAGGATCAAGACCTCGGCAATCGGTTTGCGCTATACAACCGAGAACTACTGTCCCGATACAGCGCGGAGCGGATGGCAACAGCGTATCGAGATCTCTACGCTAGCATTCTTGGCTAACCTATAGCGCCAATTCGCCGCCGCCGTGTGATGTCATCATGCGGTAACACGTTCGTCATCTCGCCGACTTGTCACTGTCATAGTTTGGCCCGCGCAAGCCTCTCTATAAAACAAACAGGTGACACAATGACGAAATTTCGATTAACGGCGACTGCACTCGCCTTGGCAACCCTTGCGCTTACGGCCTGCGAAGGCGACGACGGCGCAATCGGATCCACGGGCCCCATTGGCCCAACCGGTGCAACTGGCGCCGCAGGTCAGAACGGACAGAATGGCGTAACGTCTATAACGCTCTCTCTGCTGGGTCGATACGAGAGCGGCATATTCGATGAAGGCGCGTCCGAGATTGTGTCCTATGACGCAACCAATCAGCGCGTTTATCAGGTCAACGCGAACTCCGGACAAGTAGACATCATCGACGTCATGTCCCCTGCCACCCCGACTTTGATTGGGAGCATTGACGTTGCTGCAGAAATTGCGGCTGGCACCAGCATTGCAACCGCCCTCGACGCCGTGAATAGTGTCGCGGTCAACGACACCATTGTTGCGGCAGCTATCGCAGCGGATGCGGCGGACGATCGCGGTGTCGTCGCATTCTTCGACATCACTGATCAGAGCTTTGTTGGCGCTGTTGAAGTAGGATTCTTACCCGACTCAGTAGCGATTTCACCAGATGGAAACTCTGTGGTTGTCGCCAATGAAGGCGAGCCGAACGACGATTACACCGTTGACCCGGAAGGATCGATTTCGATCATCGATATCACCGCAGGTGCCGCCAGTGCAACGGCAGACGAGCTAACGTTCGAAGCGTTCAATGCGGGTGGTACCCGGGCAACGGAGCTCGATCCCGCTGTAAGGATTTTCGGACCTGGCGCCACTGTTGCCCAAGACCTTGAACCTGAATACGTTGCATTCAGCGCAGACTCTGCAACCGCCTTCGTTTCGCTGCAGGAAAACAATGCATTGGCTGTCGTCGATATCGCAAGCGCATCGATCGTAAGCATCTTGCCACTAGGCACTAAGAATCACTCGATCCTTGGTAATGAGCTTGATGCGAGCGACCGCGACAGTGGCATTAACATTCGCAATTGGCCAGTGAACGGCTTCTACATGCCGGACACCATTGCGACATACGAGTTCCAAGGCGAAACGCTCATTGTCACAGCGAACGAAGGCGACACCCGCGACTACGACGGTTTTTCTGAGGAAGAACGGATGGGTGACCTAACACTAGATCCAACCGTATTCCCCGATGCCGCAAGCCTCCAAGATGACGCCAACCTCGGACGTCTACTGACAACCACAGCGGACGGCGACACGGACAACGATGGCGACGTCGATGTGCTCTACAGCATTGGCGCACGCTCATTCTCGATCTGGAACAGTAACGGCGACTTACTTTTCGACAGTGGCAATGAGTTCGAATTGGTTACAGCGAATCGCTTACCGAACAACTTCAACGCAGATAATGATGAGAATGACGCTGACACAAGAAGCGACGCCAAAGGTCCTGAGCCAGAGGCACTAGCTATCGGCTCAGTCAATGGCGCTACGTTCGCGTTCATAGGACTCGAGCGAGTGAGCGGCATCATGGTCTACAACATCTCGAATCCACAGAGTCCACGCTTTGTTGAATACCGACTCGACAGGAACTTTCTGGAAGACCCGTCTTTCGGTGATACAGACAACGATGGCGTCGACGAAAGCAATAGCGCAGCAGGCGACCTTGGGCCGGAAAGCATCGTCTTCGTCGATGCTGCAGATAGCCCAACCAGCTCGCCGCTGTTGATTGTTGGCAGCGAAGTCAGCGGCACGACAACGATCTATGAGATTAGCGTCGTAGACGAATAGTAGCGTCGCGGTCAGGTGCTTCTTTTATGGAGCACCTGACCCTTTGCGGCCCGACACGTCACGAACAAACGCCACGATATCGGACGTCGTCGGTGCCAGCCGCGACAACGGAGATGCCATCGCGGCGACCACCCTCGCATGTGCCACGCCTGCATAACGATGCAGCGTGACATCCACACCTTGAGACTCGAGTGCGGCGGCCAAGCGCTCACTGTTCCCGATCCCCACGGTCTTGTCATCGTCACCGTGAATGAGCAATGTCGGCGGCACATGAGGCCCAACGAAGCCAATCGGCTGACTCGCCTGCCTTACTTGCTCGGGAAACAGCGTCTTCAGATAGCCGCCCTCCAAGGGTAAAAAATCATAAGGCCCCGAGAGCCCTACCCATCCGTCGATCGTGGCTTGCTTAACACCAAGGAACTGTCGGTCCATCGCCAACAACGCCGCGATATGGCCCCCAGCGGAATGTCCGGCAACAAACCAATGGTTCTCGGCTAAACCAAAATCACCAATACGCGAGTAAGCAAACTGATAGGCGTCTGCCGCATCGACAACAAACTCAGGAAATTGAACGTTAGGGTGCAGCCGGTAATCCGGAATCACCACCACGAATCCTTCACGGGTCAATTCAGAGGCAACAAATGCATAGTCCTCGCGACTGCCCTCACGCCAGCCACCACCGTAAAAAAAGACAATGATCGGGGCATCTCCCTGTACATCAACAGGCACATAGACGTCGAGCAATCCACGTTCGTGTGGGGCGTATCTGAGACCCGTGTGGGCCGTGTAATGCGAAGACCTGGTAAAGGTATTCAGCACATCAAAGCTACTGCAACCGGAAATCAGGCCGATACAGACGATGGCAAGGCAGACTTTCAGGCTGTCGAAGTGACGATAATCCTGCTTTCTCACTGAATAGACCTTTGTCGCGATTATGTTACCGTTGATAACAAGCAAAAACTTCGACAAAATTAAGAAATTCGCTATCTTTCGAATTATATCCTCGACACGGATCATACTATGAAGCAACGCATTATCGTTATCGGCGGCGGCGCCGGTGGCTTAGAGCTCGCGGTCAGACTCGCCCGTAAACTGAAGCGGGACAAGCTGACGGAAGTCATGTTGATCGATAAGAACCCGACGCATATCTGGAAGCCTCTGTTTCACGAAGTCGCGACCGGGTCGATGAATTCCTACCATGACGAAGCGAGTTATCTGATGCTCGCACGCAAGCACAAATTCAATTTCATGCTGGGTGAAGTCACGCATGTCGATACAGTCTCACGCCACGTGCGACTCGCGCCGATGCTTGATGACAATGGCACCGAGCTGATTGCCGCCCGCGACTTTTCTTACGATACGCTCGTTTTCGCCGTCGGCAGCCTCAGCAATGATTTTGGTATCCCGGGCGTCAAAGAGTTTGCACGCCAACTCGACTCGAGAGAACAAGCAGAACGGTTCCACCGTCATTTCGCCACGCAGTTGCAAAAGACGAACCTGTCCTCAACCGACGGCACGCTGTCGGTCGGTATCGTCGGCGGTGGCGCGACGGGCGTTGAGCTCGCCGCCGATATGCACAACGTCGTCCAACGACTGCGCGAGTATGGATTTGAACACTTTTCTAAAGAGCGACTGAGCGTCAGCATCATCGAAGCGGCGCCCGGACTGCTACCGAGACTCCCGGAGCGGATTGGTGCATCGGTCAAACGAGAGCTGGAACGCATCGGCGTCAAAGTACATCTTGGCACAATGGTGTCAGAAGTCGGTGAAGATGCTGTCTACACGAAAGACGGTGAATCGATCCCGGCGGACATCAGCGTCTGGGCAGCGGGCGTTCGCGCCCCGAGCTGGCTGGCCAACTGCGGTCTCCCGGTCGATCGTCTCGGTCGCATTGAAGTCAACCACGATCTGTCGGTTAAAGACCTAGAAAGCGTTTACGCCATCGGTGATTGTTGTGCATTTACGGCTGAAGACGGGACAGAAGTGCCGCCACGCGCCCAAGCAGCACACCAAATGGCTTCGATTACAACCCGCAACATCCTGGCTTCGCGTCGCAATAAGCGCACCAAAGCCTTCAAGTACCGCGACTTCGGCAGTTTGGTATCACTGAGCAAATACACGACCGTCGGCAACCTGATGGGCAATCTGGTTAGAGGCACTGTGTTCGTCGAGGGATGGGTCGCAAGGTTGGTTTACCTCTCCCTCTACCGAATGCATCAAGCAGCCATCCACGGTCGTTTTTCGACATTGCTGATTATGCTGGGTGACAGGATCTACAAGGCGACCCGCGCATCGGTTAAGCTCCACTGATGCGAAACTTCATCACCTTAGTCGCCCTAGCGATGTTGGCGGCTTGCAGCACCAATGGTCAGCGACCGCTTTTCGCTGGTAATCTCGATCGGCTTGGGCCATTTGATTCTGCGTTTGTACCCGCTCGGGATGTCGACGTCTGGACGCCGCCAGGCTATCCGAATGGTGCACCCTACGACGTTCTTTACATGCATGATGGGCAGAACCTATTCGATGCCACGACAACATGGAATGGCCTTGAATGGCGAGTCGACGAAACCGCGACGGCACTGATACAGACCGATCGGACACGCCCGTTCATCGTTGTTGCTATCCACAACGCCGACAACCGACGTCACGCTGAGTATTTCCCCGAAAAACCATGGCGACGCATCGACGAATCAACACGCAACGAATATCTCGCCGTCGAACGCGAGCCGGGGGTCAACCTGTTCGAAACCGATGTTGATTCAGATAACTACCTGAAGTTCCTGGTTAACGAACTCAAGCCTTACATCGATC
Source organism: Pseudomonadota bacterium (assembly GCA_039700805.1). Taxonomy (GTDB): domain Bacteria; phylum Pseudomonadota; class Gammaproteobacteria; order Steroidobacterales; family Woeseiaceae; genus CALBPI01. The sequence continues at coordinate 7,780 of JBCAZE010000020.1, forward strand.
GAGAATATGCCGTCGCGATCACACGAGAGCACACGTTCGTCGCGGGCTCCAGTATGGGCGGCTTGATTTCGCTGTATGCACTGGCCGAGTATCCGGACATCTTCGGTGGTGCGGCTTGTTTGTCGACCCACTGGCTAGGCACATGGACGGAACCGCAAAACCCGCATCCCGACGCGTTCCTCGCGTACTTCCGCGACGCGCTACCGGCCCCAGGCACTCACAAGATTTACTTCGATCACGGCGATCTCGGGCTAGATGCCTACTACGGCGAGCACCAAGCACGCGTCGATGAAATGATGGGAGAGCTCGGGTTTACAGCGCCGAACTGGGTCACGCGCACATTCGAGGACGCAGATCATTCGGAAACGGCTTGGGCCCGTCGCCTCAAGTTGCCGCTGACATTTCTGATGGGTGAGCGCTAGTCCGCTAGGTAATTGACGATGCCTTTTGCTGCTTCCCGCCCTTCGTGAACCGCTGTAACGACAAGATCCGATCCTCGAACCATGTCACCACCCGCAAAAATCTTCGGGTTGTCGGTTTGAAACGGTGTCATCACGTCATTGGACACGCGGATGCGACCGTCGTCGTTTGTCGTCACATCAAACTGCGCTAACCAGTCAGCAGGATTTGGTCGAAACCCGAATGCAATGATCACCGAGTCAGCAGGTAAGACCTGTTCACTTCCAGGCACCGGTTCCGGTCGGCGGCGACCGGAAGCATCCGGCTCGCCGAGTTGTGTCGTGACCACTTTGACACCGGTGACGTGATCTGTGCCGATGATCTCTACCGGCTGACGGTTGAAGAGGAAATTGACGCCTTCCTCCTTGGCGTTAGCAACCTCACGCCTAGACCCTGGCATGTTCGCCTCATCACGACGATAGGCGCACGTCACACTTGTAGCGCCTTGCCTTAACGCCGTCCGATTGCAATCCATGCCGGTATCGCCGCCGCCAAGCACCACCACGTTCTTGCCGTCCAAGTTCATCGCTGGGTCAACACGGTCGAAAGATTCCAATGTTTTGTAAGCATTCGACACAAGATACGGCAGCGCGTCATGGACCCCTGGCAAGTCCTCACCAGGAAAGCCACCACGCACATAACTGTAGGTACCCATGCCCAAAAAGACCGCGTCGAAATCATCGACCAACGTTTGGAACGGCACATCATCGCCGACTCGTGTTTCAAGCACGAACTCAACACCCATGCCTTCAAGGATTTCGCGGCGACGCCGAACGACCTCCTTCTCGAGCTTGAACGGCGGAATACCAAACGTCAGCAAGCCGCCAATTTCCGAATATGCATCGTAGACAGTGCTCGCGACGCCATGCCGAGCCAACACGTCTGCAGCGGCCAATCCAGCCGGACCGGCACCCACGATTGCCACACGCTTGCCGGTGCTCACCACATGAGAGAGGTCCGGTCGCCATCCGAGTTTGAACGCCTCATCGGTAATGTACTTTTCGATATTGCCGATACTGACAGCACCTAAGCCATCATTAAGCGTACAGGCGCCTTCACACAAACGATCCTGCGGACAAACGCGCCCGCAAACTTCCGGAAGCGAGTTGGTCTGGTTCGACAATTCCGCCGCCTCGATAATGTTGCCCTGACGAATCAACTCCAGCCAATTCGGAATGTAATTGTGAACCGGGCATTTCCACTCACAGTAAGGATTGCCACAGTTCAGACACCGACCCGCCTGATCGGAGGCTTGCTCGGCCGAATACTGCCCATAAATCTCGCGATAGTGTTGTACGCGGATTTCAGCAGGCGCTTTTTCCGGATCACGTCTTGGTATATCGAGAAACTGTAGCGGAAACTCACTCATCGTTATGCCGCCTGTCGCAAAGAGGTCATCAAATTTCTAAGCTCCGACGCTTTCGGCTTGACCAGCCAGAAACGGGACAGGAAGTCTCGATAGTCTTCTAGGATCTCTCCCGCCCAAGCGCTGCCTGTCAGCTCAACGTGGCGCATTAACAAGCCACGTAAGTGGTGTAGATGCGACTCCATGGTTTCCGGGGAGATTCGATGGATATCAATAAGTTCATGGTTATAGCGATCGACGAAATCTCGGTTGATATCGAGAACGTAGGCGAACCCACCCGTCATCCCGGCACCAAAATTCACACCGACATCACCAATACATGCAACAACACCGCCGGTCATGTATTCGCAACAGTGATCGCCCGCACCTTCGATAACCGCCACCGCGCCAGAATTGCGCACGGCGAACCGCTCGCCAGCACGCCCGGCCGCAAAAAGCTCACCGCCGGTGGCGCCGTACAAACAGGTGTTACCCATAATCGCCGTATCACGCGCTACAAACTGGCTGCTCACGGGTGGCCGCAGCACCAAACGCCCGGCAGTCATCCCTTTGCCGACGTAATCGTTCGCGTCGCCTTCTAACGTCATATGGAGGCCGCATACATTCCAAGCACCGAAGCTCTGTCCTGCTGTACCGCGCAGCTTCAAATCCAAAACTGCCTCGCCCATGCCGAGGTTGCCATGACGTCGTGCGATTTCACCGGACAATCGCGCACCGATCGACCGATGATAGTTATGAACTTCATAGCCGAGACGCAGTGACTCACGTCCCTCGATGGCAGCCCGACAGTCCAGAAGCATCTGCTCCGCCAACTCACCTCGATCGAACGGCGCGTTGCGCGGCTCAACACAAAACCGCGGCTTATCATCGGCCAAACCACCATCTGAGATTATTGGAGAGAGGTCCAATGAGCGTTGCCGATCTGTCGCACCTTCTGACATCGATAAGTACCCATGCTGGCCAACCAACTCTTCGAGCGAGCGCACACCAAGTTGCGCCATATACTCGCGCGTCTCTTCAGCAACAAATCGGAAGAAGTTCACGACCATGTCCGGCAAGCCAACGAAGTGCTTACTTCGCAACACGTTATTTTGTGTCGCGACGCCGGTCGCGCAATTGTTGAGGTGGCAGATACGTAGGTACTTGCATCCAAGCGCGACCATCGGCGCGGTACCGAAACCGAAACTCTCGGCGCCGAGCATTGCCGCCTTAATGACATCAAGCCCTGTTTTTAGACCACCGTCCGTTTGCAGACGCACCTTGTGCCGAAGGTCATTACCTCGCAACACTTGATGGGTCTCGGATAACCCTAGCTCCCAAGGACTGCCTGCGTACTTAACGGAAGTCAGCGGACTTGCACCCGTGCCACCATCGTATCCGGAGATCGTGATCAGATCGGCATAGGCCTTCGCAACGCCCGCAGCAATAGTGCCGACACCCGGTTCGGAGACGAGCTTGACGCTGACCAGGGCTTCAGGATTGACCTGCTTCAGGTCAAAAATGAGCTGTGCTAGATCCTCGATAGAGTAGATATCATGATGCGGCGGCGGCGAGATCAAACCAACGCCTGGACTCGCATAACGCAGCCTGGCAATCGTCTCATCCACTTTGTGACCCGGCAGTTGGCCACCTTCGCCCGGTTTCGCGCCCTGGGCGATCTTGATCTGCAAGACATCTGCATTAACCAGATACTCAGCGGTTACACCAAACCGTCCACTAGCCACCTGCTTGATTCGGGACATGCGCTCCGTGCCATAGCGACTTGGATCTTCGCCGCCCTCGCCTGAATTCGATCGCGCGCCAAGACGATTCATGGCAATTGCGAGCGCCTCGTGAGCTTCAGGTGATAGCGCGCCGAGCGACATACCCGCGCTGTCGAAACGCTTCACGATGGCTTCTGCAGGTTCCACTTCGGATAACGGAATCGCCGAGCGTCCGAAATCGATATCCAAAAGATCGCGAAGCGTCGATACCGGTCGCTCATTGACCAGGCCGGCGTATTGCTTGTACACACCGTAGTCGCCAGACCGTACCGCCGCCTGCAAAGTTGCGATGACATCGGGGTTGTAACAGTGATATTCGCCACCGTGGACGTAACGCAGGAGCCCGCCTTGGTTAATCGGAATGCCAGGTGCCCAGGCTAACTTGCCAAGTGTTTGCTGATCCTGCTCCAAGTCGGCAAAGCCTGCGCCCTTAATGCGGCTGACCGTACCGACAAAACATCGATCGACCACCTCTGGTGCAAGACCGACGATTTCGAACAATTGACCGCCTCGGTAGCTAGCAATCGATGAGATCCCCATCTTGGACATGATCTTAAACAGACCCTTCCGGATACCGCGTCGATAGTTCCGACCAAACTGACGCGTCCCATCCAATTGGTTGGTGACTTTGCCACGGCGCGCCATATCACTCAGCACCTGATAGGCAAGATACGGATAGACCGCCGTTGCACCGTAACCAATCAAACACGCAAAGTGGTGTGGGTCTCTGGCGTAGCCGGTCTCTACCAACAGATTGCAATCGCAACGAAGGCCTGTGCGTACAAGATGATGATGTACGGCACCTGTCGCCAGCAGTGAATGCACAGGCAACTTGCCTTCAACGAGGTAGCGGTCCGACAAACAGATCAGCAAATTGCCGTCACGAACCGCTTGCTCAGCTTTGGCACAAATGTCATCGAGCGCGTCCGTCAATGAGACCGACGCATCGTAGTTCAGATCTATAAGCGCGTGGCTGTCACCAAACAAAGCTGGGCTGACGAGCTGTCGCCATTTGCGTTGTGACAACACAGGCGAACTGATGATCACATGCTCCGCATCGCTCGCCGACAACTCAAACAGATTCGATTCTCGACCAATGTTGGTCTGCAAGGTCATCACGATGCGTTCACGCAGAGAATCAATCGGTGGATTGGTCACCTGCGCAAATTGTTGACGGAAATAATCAAACAATGGGCGAACTTCTTTCGACAACACCGACATCGGCGTGTCGTCACCCATCGACCCAACCGCTTCTTGGCCTGCCTCGGCAAGGACGCGCAGCACCTCGTTGCGCTCCTCCATCGAGAGATTGAACATCTTTTGATAGATCGCGATCTCGTTTGGCTCCATCGGCTCGGCAGCCATTCGGACATCAATCAGTTCCGACTCGAGATACCGGATGCCCTTCTTCAACCAACGGCGATACGGTGCGCGTGCTTTGATCTGCTCATGGATGTCATTCGTGTCGAGCAACACACCGTTGCGTAAATCGACAGCCAGCATCTCACCCGGACCCAGACGCCCCTTCTCAACAACATCCTCAGGCGAATAATCGTAAACACCAATCTCGGACGCGATCGTCAGATGACGATCACGCGTCAACACATACCGCGCTGGCCGCAATCCGTTTCGATCCAGCGTGCACGCAGCGTATCGACCGTCCGTCATGACGACGCCAGCGGGCCCATCCCACGGTTCGATGTGGCAGCCGAAAAACTCATAGAACGCGCGGATGTCGTGATCAAGACGCTCATTGGCTTGCCAAGCGGGCGGCACCAACAAACGCATTGCTTGCAAGACATCCATGCCGCCAGCCAACATCACCTCGAGCATATTGTCGAGACTGGAAGAATCCGATCCATCCATCGATACGAGGGGCTGCAAGGACGACACATCCGGCAGTTTGTCCGACTGAAAGTTCTTTGCGCGCGCGAGCGCCCAGTTGCGGTTACCCTGAATCGTGTTGATTTCGCCGTTATGCGCCAACAGACGGAACGGTTGCGCGAGTCGCCACTGCGGCCACGTGTTGGTAGAAAACCGTTGATGGAAGACGCACACCGAGCTCGCCATGCGCGGATCTTTCAAATCCTTGTAGAACGCTGACAGCACCGCGGGCATCACCATCCCTTTATAAGACAGCGTATTCGCACACAGGCTTGCGACGTAGAACGATGCATCGATTTCTGCGAGTACCTTCTCGGCACGCCGTCGCGCAATAAACAACAGACGATTGAAATGCTCGTTAACCATGCCGTCCGGCGCGTTGACGAATACATGCTCGATCACCGGTAGCGTGCGAAGCGCCTCCTCACCACAAACCGAAGGATCGGTAGGCACAACGCGCCAACCAGCGACGGAGAGACCGACGGCCTCAAGCTGACGTTGCAATTCCGTTCGGCAACGCCCAGCCATGGTGTCGTGCGGGTTCAAGAAGACCAAACCCGCAGCGAAGCGCTCCGCCAATTCGAACCCGGCCTCTTGCGCAACGTCACGCAGGAAAGACTCCGGCGCTTTCATCAGCAAACCGCAACCATCACCTGTCTTACCATCTGCAGCAACAGCACCACGATGCGTCAGACGCGTGAGCGCGCCGATAGCGGTGCTGACCAGCCAATGGCTCGGTTCATCATCGATATTGGCAATCAAACCGAACCCACAACTCGCCTTTTCAAACGATGGCTGATAGAGACTGGTGTGATCGGGCATTCGACTCAAAGCAATGGTCCTCTTTCAATATGGCGCACGCTCAGCGCCACGTCGCAAGACGCGGTAGTTCGTTACCGAGACTACGGGCGCGGCAAGATGCCGTCTGGAGCCGCCTCTGCACAATGAGTCGCCGATAGGCGCAGCAACGAGGGGCTTTCCTTACTATTTATGCCACTAATGCTGCATCGCGACAAACGCGCTGAAGGTGCCTGGCGGGCTTTTTGCACCGCGAAATGAATGAAACGGGTGTAAATCACCCGAAAATCACGCAAAAGCATGCGCGAATCGTGGTTGTACAACTATCGGCGCTATTTCCAACGGATAACGCACAATCGACCACGTTCAGGCCAGAATTTGGCAGTTACGCGCGTAACTATTAGCGTTGGATATTGATCGTGCCAGCACTCACGAACGGCAGCGGCTTCACGAATGGTAGGTCGATCTCCACATCGCCACGTGCTTCATAATCCAGCGATGTTTCACCGCCGGTCAGTAATCGGGAGCCGACCATCCGCACGATATCGGCCAATGATGTTTCAACGCTGACACTAAAAGTGCCGTCACCATTCGCAGGAATCCGGAATGCGTCCTCGGTCTTACCGCTGACCAGTGAGGTGCCTCCGAGAGATACACCATAACCGATCGCTCTGATCGGCAGCGGAATGTCGTTGGGGTTTGTGACGACGAAATCCAACACAATCGTCTGACGGGTCCCGCTGATGTCGCCAAGCTGAACATTCGACAGCTTGATGTCCGGCTCTCTAAGCCCTTCGCTTAACGTCTGGCAACCAGACAACAAACTCAGCGCAACAATCATGACAAACAGATGAGCTTTACGCACAACGAACTCCCTAAAAACAAGGGCATCTGTGCTGTTGACCAACACAGATGCCCCCTTTAAAGACATCAAGAAAAGACTAGCTTTCTTCGTCGACAATCTCTTCCGCATCTTCCGCGAGATCGATGGCCGTGCCCTTCGCTTCTTCAATCATATCGCCAGCCTTGTCCGCAGCATCGCTTGCCGCTTCTTTGGCGTCGTCGACCATCGCTTCACCGGCCTCCATAGCGTCTTCGCCAGCAGCTTTAGCGGCGTCAACCATCTCACCGGCTTTCTCGCCTGCCGCGTCAGCAGCATCGCCAACCGCATCAGCTGCGTCGCTAGCCATGTCGCCGGCGCTGTCAGCCGCGCTCTCCGCCGCTTCGACGGCAGCGTCTACAGCAGACTCGGCATCGCCTTTGTCGCCACCGCAAGCGGTGACTGCAACAGCAGCTGCCAGTACGAGTAGTTGTTTCAATTTGTCAGACATGTGTGTTCTCCCCATAGATCGTTATGCCCAAAACTCGGGGGTATTTAACAGGGCGTGCACGCCACCTGCAAGAAAATACTGTCGCCAATTGTGAACTAACGTGGCTCACCGCCTTCTTCAGCCCACCGCGCCGTCACTATTTGCCAGTCTCCCCCTGCCTGTCTGACTTCGAGCTCGAAGTCGTAAACACTACCGGACAAGCTCAAACGCTCCCAGTCCGCGCCAGCAAAGCGAACGGATACGTCAACTTCTGCATAATCATCCGTCGCCCACCGGATACTAGTCACGTTCGGAAATATGAGTATGTTGTCCGTTCTCAGCATGACACCTCGCATGATGTTCAGGACGGCCTGTCTGTCGTTATCTCGCAAATCTCGGTAATCATCGGCAATCGCACCGCGCAGCGGTGACATTTTCTCGTCTTCTGCAGCGCGCGCCATGTCATCCACCAGGGCGACAATCTGGTCTTCTGGTGAGTCGCTGCTGCAACCCATGAGCAACAGCACGAGTATCGGGATCAGTTGTTTCATGGGTTAAGTATCGCATCGCCACCCGAATCTGTCAGAATGCACGTTCGACAATGCGAGAACCGAAGGTAGCTCGGGTGCAGGAAACGCTAAGCCAAGCCGACAGCGCGAACATTCATAATATTCTCGAACTCTGGTTCAAAGAACGCGAAAACAGTGCGCCCGGCCTCGATAGCCGGATGAATTTCTGGTTCGGTGACGACCCGGAAACAGACATTCAGATCCGTCATCGATTCGGCAAGATCATTAAACAAGCAGCAGATGGCGAGCTGGACCATTGGACCAAAACGCCGCTTGGTCGGTTGGCATTGATCTTGGTGCTCGATCAATTTCGTCGCAACGTTTACCGCGGCAAACCAGAAGCGTTTAGCCATGACAAGGCCGCACTAAAGTTATGCGTCGAAGGTGCCATCGCTAAGCACGACAAACAACTCAGCGCGATCCAACAAATATTCTTCTTCATGCCAATGCAGCATGTTGAGTCGTTGAAAGTGCAAGAAAAATCGGTTGCTGTTTTCCGCACGCTCGTTAAAAAAGCGAATCCCTCGGAACGCGAAACTCTCGAAACCTGTGCAGATTTCGCGGAGCTACATCGCGATATCATCGAGCAGTTCGGCCGTTTCCCCCATCGCAACGCAATTCTCGGGCGCGAGAGCACGGAGACGGAGAAAGCATTTTTATCGGACGGCCCGACGTTCGGCCAAGCCTAGCGCGTCACCGACCACACGATACCGCTCACGGTTGCGCAATCACCCGCCGCAGTCGGGCATGGTCTTTGGAGACTTTCTGGAAGCGCGCTACCAACAGGACGGCCGCCACGGTCAACCCAGCGACAAAACCGACCCAAATCATCGGGGGTGATAACCGCAGTGTGATAGCCGCAATGAAAGAGAGCGGAAAACCGATCAACCAGTAAGACACGAACGTCAACAGCATCGGTTTACGCGTATCATGCAAGCCGCGCAGTGCGCCCGCCGCACCCACCTGAATGCCATCGGACACTTGGAAAATCGCACCGACCAGCAACAGACTGATGGCGATACCAAAGACTTCCGGGTCGTCGGTATACCAACCGACGATCGTCTCTCGAAAAACCAACAGTCCGGCGGCGGAAACAAACATAAAAGCGGCACAGCTCGCGATGCCTAAGAATCCGCGATAGCGCGCGAGAACAAACTCGCCACGACCGACCGCGTTGCCCACCAACACGGTCGTCGCACTGTTGAGGCCCATCGGGACCATAAACATGGTCGTTGCGTAGTTAGTTGCCACCAAGTGAGCGGCAGCGATTTGGGCCGACAACGTGCCCATGATCAGCATCACGCCACCAAACAACCCAGCCTCGGCAATAATGCTGACCATAATCGGCAAACCCAGCGCGAGAATCTCGCGCATTTCATGCCAACGTGGTCCGCGACCGAACGTGAAGATATCGAATTGTCGATAGTCTTTACGCCACATCATGTAGCTGAGCAATGCGACCAACATGTACCACATGGTGATCGCACTGCCATAGCCGGCGCCGACGGCACCCAACGTTGGCGCACCGAGATTGCCGAACATTAAGACCCAGTTGGCAAACACATTGACGGGCAATGCACTGATCGCAACGAACATCACCGGCCGCGTCCAGCCAATGCCCTCGGTGGTGTAACGCAACACGAGATAAGCGAACCCGCCAGGGGCGCCGGTCACAATCGCAAGCAGGTAGCCACCCGCCAAAGGACTGACATCCGGTGCAATACCGATGACATCGAGCCCAGGTACCGCGACAAATACGATCAGCGCGATGACGATGGCGCTCAACATCAAGCTGAGCCAAAAACCCTGTCTTGCATATCGGCCAATCAGGTGGCCGCGTCCGGCACCCATGTGAGTTGCACCGATTGGCGATATCGCCATCAACGTGCCAAGCGCGAAAAGAAAAAACAGCATCCAAGCGCCATGACCAACACCCACCGCTGCTTGAGCTTCGGCCCCAATCGCGCCAGACATCAGCGTGTCTGCGAGCCCCATGCCAGCCAGCGCTAGATTGTTGACGATCAACGGCGCCGCGAGTTTCAACAAACGCGGGAGCTCTGTAGTGATCGTCGGTGATGAATTATCGGTTGACACGAATCGGGACCAATCCAATCGAGGGGCAAGGGCGGCAGACTATCAGCCAACGCCATACAGCGGCCAGTCAATTTGGTACCCTCTAATCCCTCTTCAAGATGGACAAGACAGGAATCACCCATGTTGCACGATGGCACATCCAGACGCGTTGCGATTGTCGGCGGCGTTCGCATCCCCTTTGCACGCTCGCATACGGCTTATCGCGACGCGAGCAACCTCGATATGATGACCGCGACGCTCACCGCACTGGTCGACCGATACGATCTCAAGGGCGTGCACCTTGGCGACGTCTCGCTCGGTGCCGTGATCAAGCATTCGCGAGATTGGAACCTCGCGCGCGAGGCTGTGCTTGGCTCTGGACTCGCACGATCGACACCTGCCTTTGATTTGCAACGCGCATGCGGCACGAGCTTGTCCGGTGCGGTCATGATCGCGAACAAAATTGCACTGGGGCAAATCGATGCGGGTATCGGGGCCGGCACCGATACGGTGAGCGATCCGCCGATTGTTTTTGCGGACGGCTTCCGCCGCATCATGATGGCGAGTTATCGCGGCCGAAGTTTCGGCCAGCGCGTCAGACCTTGGTTAGGGCTTAGGCCCAGACACTTTAAGCCCGTCCTACCGGGTGTTGAAGAGCCGCGCACCGGGCTGTCGATGGGGCAAAGCACGGAAATCACGGCTAAAGCTTGGTCAATAACGCGAGAGGCTCAAGACGAGCTCGCACTTGCGAGTCATCAAAAAGCATTCGCTGCGTATGAAGCCGGTTTCTACGATGATCTTGTGACCTCATTTGGCGGCTTGTCGCGTGACAACAATATGCGCAGCGATAGCTCGCTCGAAAAATTAGCCAAACTAAAGCCGGCTTTTGATCGCAGCGACAAAGGCACGATGACCGCGGGCAACAGCACGCCGCTGACCGATGGCGCCTCGTCGGTGCTGCTTGCGAGCGAGGAATGGGCCAAAGCTCGAGGTTTGCCGATTCTTGCTTACCTTGATTTTTGCAAAGTGGCTGCCGTCGACTTTATCGATGACGAGGGCCTATTAATGGCCCCCGCCTACGCAGTCTCAGACATGCTGAAGGATGCTGGGCTGGGATTCGACGATTTTGATTTCTTCGAAATTCATGAAGCCTTCGCCGCTCAAGCACTCGCCACAATGAAAGCGTGGGAATCAGAAGAATTTTGTCGTGACAGGCTTGGACGTGAGGCGCCACTCGGACCCATCGATCGTAGCAAGCTAAATGTCAAAGGTGGCAGTCTCGCTGTCGGCCATCCCTTTGCGGCAACCGGTGGGCGAATCGTTGGCACGCTGGCAAAGATACTGCACGAAAACGGCGGTGGTCGGGGTCTTATCTCCATCTGCACAGCAGGTGGGATGGGCGTCACAGCCATTATGTCCGCTGCTTGACCTGCAGGAATTTGACCGTCTGCTATAGTGCGCGCTTGGTCAGCCACGCTGACCGAGCGGCGCTGTGCGGCGTGACAACAACACCAATCGGGGAGATTTATGGAAGGTTTGAGTAATTTCCTGGCAGTCAGCAATGGCATTTTGTGGGCTCAGCCCGTGCTGTTTGTGCTGCTTGGCACTGGCGTAATTTTCACGATTTGGAGCGTATTCGCTCAATATCGCGCGCTGACCCACGGCACCGCTGTCGTTACCGGGCGTTATGACGACAAAGATGACCCCGGCGCCATCAGCCATTTCCAAGCACTGTCTGCTGCTTTATCAGCAACGGTTGGTCTTGGGAACATCGGCGGCGTCGCGCTCGCGATCGCACTAGGCGGTCCGGGCGCTATCTTCTGGATGTGGGTCGTTGGCCTCTTTGGCATGGCGATCAAAATCACCGAAGTCACGTTATCGATGCTCTATCGCAACACCGATGACCCAGACAACCCTCATGGCGGCCCAATGTGGGTGGTGAGCCGCGGTTTGGCTGAACTCAATCCGAAATGGGCGGGCATCGGCAAGACGGTCGGCGTGATTTTCTGTCTGACGTTGCTGGTCTCTACGGCGACCGGCGGCAACATGTTCCAAGCGTGGAACGTGGGCGAAATCACTGAAGCCTATTTCGGCGTGCCGAGTCTTGCGACTGGCATCATTCTGGCGATCATCGTCGGTGCAGTCATTATCGGTGGTATTAAACGGATCGGTAAGGTCGCGGGTACTTTGGTGCCATTCATGGTGGTTCTGTATCTGCTCGCTGGCATTTGGGTGCTCGCCGTGAATTTCGAAAAGATTCCGGCAATGTTCGGTCTCATAATCCATGGCGCCTTCAATCCTCAAGAAGCGACGGGCGCATTCCTGGGTGGCACTGTTGCTTATGGTTTCTTGATCGGTATGAAACGAGCCTTGTTCTCGAACGAGGCTGGCCAGGGCTCATCACCGATCGCTCACTCCGCGGCAAAAACTAAAGAACCCGTGCGAGAAGGTATCGTCGCAGGACTCGAGCCGTTCATCGACACCATTGTTGTTTGTACATTCACCGCACTGATCATCTTGTCGACGGGCGTTTGGAACCGCGATGCAGCCGGTGTGCTAGATGTCGAGCCATTTGTTGCAAAAACCGGCGACGGACTCTGGCAAGTCGAACCCTCCACCGCTCCGGATAGCGATGAGTTCGTCGTGGGTGAGAATGTTTACATGATCGTCGAGGGCGATGCGAACCCTGACACCGGCAACAACCTGCACAAACTGCAAGGCACCGTCGCTGAGGATACAACCGGCAAGATCATCGAATGGGCACCATTCCAGAGCGCCGGCGATCCGCGCATGACCGATCTCGGCGTCTATCCTAACTATGTGGGTGCGACGATGACGGCCAAAGCCTTCGATAGCGTTCAACCCGGATTAGGCATGTGGCTGGTCACCATCGCGTCTTGGCTATTCGCTATATCGACGATGATCTCGTGGAGTTACTACGGTGAACAGGGCATGGTGTTCTTGGCCGGTGAAAAATCGGTACTCCCTTACAAACTCGTGTTCTGTCTTCTGATCATCATTGCGACCATGGGCCTCATTGAGACCGATGTCGATCTCGACAACATGACCGGTGTCGGCACCGGCGTGATGCTGTTCGCCAACGTGCCAATCCTCTGGGTGCTTGGCTATCAAGCCATGAGAGCCTACAAAGCGTACGTAGCACGTTTGAAGGCTGGCGAATTCGATAGCTGATCGCAACGAGTTTTATTCGTCTGCACGAAAGCCCGGCGCTGTTTCAGCCCCGGGCTTTTTTATGTTCAGGATGAACGGTATGCCGCGGAGGCCATGGATGGCCGAGAGCGGCGATGTTCGCCGTCATCATGGCATCAAAATAGCGACAAATTTTGGCATTCCGGCCGTCGCTGTCGCCGTCTGGCGACGAATCAGGGCTTTGGCCTGAATCAGCGATTCGCCTTCTGCTAGGGTTGTTTGATCGCGTGGATTGGTTGAGGAGCGCGTCATGCTGTCACACTCAGTTTTCATGCGCCTAAATGGGCGCTACGCCGCAGCGATCGCTGGCGCACTTCTGCTCGGTGGCTGCGGCGGTGGTGGTGGTGATGGCACCGTCACGGCACCACCGCCGGCGGCGGCAAACCCGACACTCTCTATCGCCGATGCCAGCCTCACCGAAGGAGACACGGGATCCACGGTCATTACCTTGACTGTCTCAGCTAGCGCGCCCGCTGGGACCACAGTCTCAAATGCAAGCGTTGATTATGCGACGGCACCAGGCACAGCAACCGCGATCGACGACTACATTGAGGCCAGCGGCACATTGAATATTCCGGGTGGCACGACGTCGGTCACAATCGATGTCGAGATCCTCGGTGATTCAGACAACGAAGGCGATGAGACTTTCACGGTCACGTTGAGTAATCCTCAATCTGCGACACTCGGACAAGCGGTCGCCACGGTTACTATTCGCGACGACGATGTCGTCGCGTCGATGTCAGGCCTGGATGCAAGGCCAACAAACCTGACCTGTGTCGCACCGGCACGGCCAACAACAGACAGCTCGGTCGCCGTGATAGATGCCTATCCGGGCTTACCCGATATCTTGCTGCCAACGAAGATCGTTTTGGAACCCGGTGGTGCTCGATGGTTCGTCACCCAAAAAACGGGCGAGATCGTGACGTTTCCTGCAACTAACCCGTCTTCCTTAACCGAATATCTTGACCTCAATGCGACCCGCAGTATCCGCACTAACTCCGAGGGCGGATTGCTCGGTCTCGCTTTCCATCCAGACTATCCGACGACGCCAGAGCTATTTGTGTCTTACACCATCGACCACACGGGTCCCGCAATGCGCAGTGTGGTCTCACGCCTGATCATCGACGACCCGAGCGCGGACGCTCCTTCCGTCAATGAACAAGTCATCATTACCGTCGACCAAGACTTCGACAATCATAACGGTGGAGACATCGCGTTCGGACCGGATGGTTTCTTGTACATCGGCTTGGGTGATGGCGGTAGCGGCAATGATCCACTCGCAAGATCTCAAGACAACACCAGATTGTTGGGTGCAATGTTGCGGTTAGATGTTTCGGGGACCGGTGCGGGTTACACGATTCCTGCGGATAACCCATTCGCCGGTAACGCGCTCTGTGGGCCGAGTGCGAACGCTGGAAACTGCCCCGAGATCTTCGCATGGGGCCTGCGTAACCCTTGGCGTTGGGCATTCGATACCGCCAACGGCTCGCTGTGGCTCGCGGACGTGGGACAAGGCGCGCGTGAAGAAGTGAACTTGATCGAGCGTGGTGGGAACTACGGGTGGCGATGCAAGGAAGGGACACTGGATACGATCAATGCCGCGGACTGCGATCTCGATACGCTACTAGATCCTGTCACTGAGTATGGACGAAACCTTGGCAACTCGATTACCGGCGGTCAGGTTTATCGTGGCGATGAGATCCCATCGTTAATCGGGCACTACGTTTACGGTGATTTCGGCTCTGGTCGTATTTGGGCTGCACGCCCTGACGGCAATGGCGGATTCGAGAACGACGAACTGGTCGACAGTAACTTCAACCCGACGGCGTTCGCCAACGACGCCGATGGCGAGATTGTATTCGTGAATATCGGCGGTGGCGGCTTCGGACGCGTGCAACGATTAACGGCGACTTCGAACCCAGGCATGGATACGATCCCAGATGAATTGAGCGATACCGGCTGCGTGCAAACCAATGCGGTCACGGCTCCTGCGGACGGGCTCATACCCTATACACTCAATGCGGCATTTTGGTCTGATGGTGCCGTCAAAGACCGGCACATCGCGTTGCCAGAGGGCAGCACGGTCGGCATTAGCCCTGCCGGGGACTTCGAATTCCCGGAAGGCACTATTCTTGTCAAGAATTTCCGTCTCGGTGGACGACTCATTGAGACGCGCCATTTGATTCGGCATCCCGATGGCGTATGGGCGGGTTATACCTATGAATGGAACGCCACGGAAACTGCTGCGACGCGCGTTCGTGGCGGCAAGACCATCAGTGTTAACGGTCAGCAGTGGATCTATCCGTCTGAAGCGGAATGTATGCAATGCCACACGAGCGCCGCGGGTTTCTCGCTGGGTGCGGAAGTCGCTCAGATCAATCGAAACTTTACGTATCCGCAAACCGGCCGTACCGCGAATCAACTCTCAACGCTATCGGCTATCGGCGTCTTTGATTCAGCGCTTTCGGCCGACCCTGACACACTCGATCAACTTGCCGATCCTGACGATGCTTCACAACCGATCGACGCACGAGCGCGAGCATGGCTGCATACCAACTGCGCGCAGTGCCACCGCGCCAACGGTCCAACCCCATCCGCGATTGATCTTCGTTATGACATCGCGCTGCCGGCGACAAACACCTGTGATGTCGAACCTGTCATCGGCGATCTTGGCATTGCGGATGCGCGTCTGATCGCCCCCGGTGATGCGTCTCGTTCATTGGTTGTTGAACGGATGAGCCGTCGCGATGTACACGGTATGCCACCGGTCGGTTCTGCGAGGGTCGATACGGTCGGTATCACGTTGGTCAGTGCGTGGATTGATGGGCTCGCCAACTGCAACTAATCGCGTGCGCCGCCTTGGCGCAGGCAAGCACTTAAGGTCAGTCTAGTGTCCGATTGGCACGAGAAGACCATGTCTCCTATCAACCGCATATACGATGTTTTGTCACTAGCACACAGCGGTGTTCGCGTCGGTCGGAAAACCTATGTTGTGAATCTTGGCGAGGGCAACTAACGCACGGACTACGTCACCATTAGCAATACGGTCATCGGCATCTTGCTGCTTATCGTTGGCAGCGTGGGCGCGCTTGCTACAACGATCGGCAACCAGGGCGTTATCGCTTTGCTCGCATTGATGGGCCGCGAGGGCGCGATGCTCGGCACGCAGCTGAAAAACGTGTGAATTCGGCGCCAGCTAATGCCGGCCACAACAGCGACCACCAAATCGACTGAAAGACTTATCCGTGCAGCCCCATTTCTCGCTGCAATTCGCTCACTGCGTCTGTCGTGCCTGCGTCAAACTGACATTTCGCGCTGTGACGCGCATCACAAAACACGCCATCGATCGTGAAACAACAACACTCTCCAAAAATCAGTTACTTGCGATCGAATTGCCGACATTATGGTTAATTGGGGAAATAGTTATGATTCAGGACCATTTTTGGTGCTAGTCTCGGTCGTGCGAATAATCATTACCATAATTCAGATCGCCACGCCTTCTACTAATCCATGCTCAACGGATTCGAAAAACAACCAGTGTTTCGCGGTATCCGTTCATGGGTACTGTCTAGCTGACCGTCGACATATTGTCGCTGCTGCCAGACGGAGAAGGTTCCGCTTTCTGACCTTGTCCCAGGGAGGAGCGTACTTTGAAAGAGCAATCCACATCGTTTAGACGATTTACCCACAAAGCTGCCTTAGTAGCCGCTGTTGCACTGCCGTTCGCGGCAACATCTGTGCAAGCGCAGGACCTACTAACAGCGACTGAATACGTGCCGGATCACGCAGCAATCCAGGCGATGAAAGTGCCGTCACCAGGCGCCGCATTCTCAATGCCGAATGCACCGATCATTCCTGATCCCCGCATCAGCATTCTGCCACCAGACGTCGCAGCTGACGAAGCCTACTGGCAGGCTATGCAGCGTGCGCGCGCAGGCAGTGCACGTTTCGGCGGCATCGGCGACGGTGGCGATCCGGCGGTGATCACGCCAACCAGTGACCCGATTCTCTACACGGAAGAGGAAACGGAAGAAGGCGCCAACGACACGTTTGACACCGCGGAACGTATCCAACAATTGCGTACCGGCAAGAACCGCAAAAAGAACGTCGCTACTGTCAGTGGCTCGCTGGGCCAACGTCCAGAGAATCGTGTTCTGACTCAAACTGAAGACGACGGTGCCATCCCATTGGCGCTCGATTCTGGCGTTAGCGGCACACCGGATCAGTTCAGCTTCTCTGGTGTGATCGGCGACGGCCCGAACCCAGGTGTTACTTCTGACTACGACATGGTCAAAGTCACACTGCCAGCAGGCACCACGTTTGAGATCTCTGTTGCCACACCGGAACCATTTGGCGATCTTGACCCATTCGTCACCTTCTACCTGGAAGACGGCACGATCATCTTCCAACAGGATGACGGCGGTGACGGCTTCGATACCTTCGTTCAGCTGACGGTTGGCGCCAATGATCTGACCTTCATTATGGCGATCGGTGGCTTCGGCGCATTTGAACCTTTAGATCCGTTCGATTCTAGCGCCGGCTCTATTACTGGCCTTGTCGGTTCAGAAGGAACTTATGACTTCTCAATGTTCGTCTTCCCGAACGGTGCTGCGCCGACTGATGTCTACACGTTCAAGATGGATAAAGGCGACGTCCTCGGTGCTGCTGCACGTGTTGACGGCAATCCAATCCTCGAGATCTTCAACATGGACGGCGACTTCGAAAAAGGCGTTGCCGGCTTCGGTAGCTTCGCTGATCCGAATAGCCCACTGCCGATCAACGGCAATGGAGTGATCGACTATGTTGCAGAAGCTAGCGGTACCTACGGTGTTTCGCTCACAGGCGGCTTCGGCGAGTATGAGCTCGACATCGGCATCTACCGGCCGGGCTTCGAAGAGCAAGGTCGTCGCGTTCAGCTGATCTGGCTTGATTACAACGGGGGTCCTGTCAGCAAAGAGCCGTGGTTCGGATTCCCGCTGATCACCGATCACACGCCGTTCAGTGGATTCCTGCCGGCCTGGGGCCTGCCGGATTCGCCAGCAGACGTTCGCCGCATTACGACGGGCATCACCGCTGAAGTGAGTCGCACACTCGGTGCGGAGCTGGCGGCGACAGGCGTGAACCCATGGATCCGCCCTTATGTCTTGGGCAACGATGGTACAGGCATCCCGAGCTTCCTCGAGCCATTCATCGAACAGGGCCGTTTCGAGATCTTCGGCCTTACGTTCGAAGTCAGCGTTGTGGAAGTGTCCGGTACGACTCAAGAGGCGTTCATCAACACGATTGGAATCGCTTCATCGATCGATCCAGGCAACTACGGCGCGAACGACGTAGCGTTGATGCTGCTCGACGTACTGAGCGCACCCGCGACACCGGGCGCCAACGCTAACGGTACGTTCAGTCTGAACGACGTCATCCTGGCTCCTGGTGTGACAAAAGAGCAGCTGGTCATCCAGGCGATCGCTAACGTCACATCGCACGAAGCGGGTCACTACCTCGGTAACTTCCACACCGACGGCGTGTTCTCTTCTGACGCGAACATCATGGACGAAGGTCCTGGTGGACTCTTCAACCTGGCTGGCATTGGCCCGAGTGGCATCTTCGGTGCGGACGATACGGTTAACGTCCAATTTATCGATGACACCTATTCGGTGCTGGAAGGCTTCCAGGGCGATGAAAACACCACGGTTAACACCGGCCACGCGCTGAGCTTCTCTCCACGGAAAGAAATCGAGCGCGAATGATCAAGCTTTAAGCTGCGCATAGCAGCAAAGGCAAAGATCAGAGGGTGCCCCGTTCGCGGGGCACCCTTTTTTTATGTTCAGGATGAACGGTATGCCGCGGAGGCCAGGGATGGCCGAGAGCGGCGATGTTCAGGATGAACGGTATGCCGCGGAGGCCAGGGATGGCCGAGAGCGGCGATGTTCAGGATGAACGGTATGCCGCGGAGGCCAGGGATGGCCGAGAGCGGCGATG
>JBCAZE010000173.1:0-2069 GCA_039700805.1 Pseudomonadota bacterium
GTCATCTGGTCAGTGCCGGCTTGTACGATGCCGTCGGGCAGGTCTATTACTAGGACGTTGCCGTTAGGGGTGAGGCCAGCTTCTTCGAACATGTGTTTCCCATCCCACGCTCTAAATTTTATTTCCCTCATGTTGTTCGTGTTACTTAGTAATACTCCCAAGCTAACACGGGGTAACAATCTGTCCAGAACGAGGGTGGGGACAACTAAGGAAAATAGTAACGGCGTAGTAACCAAATAGTGACGAGACAAGGTGCCACTGGGCTGGAAAACCTCATCTTGTTTACTCATAGTCACTCGCAAGGTTTTGTTCGTTAGAAGACAAGTCGTGGAAAAACAACAACCTACACACACCCCTATGATGCAACAGTATCTGCGCATCAAGGCAGACCACCCGGACACCCTGTTGTTTTATCGCATGGGGGATTTCTACGAACTGTTCTTTGAGGATGCAAAACGCGCGGCAAGATTGATCGACATCACACTGACCGCGCGCGGTAAGTCAGGCGGCCAACCCATCCCGATGGCGGGCGTTCCCTATCACGCTGCGGACGGCTATCTCGCCAAGCTCATCAAACTCGGGGAATCCGTTGCGATCTGTGAACAGGTTGGTGACCCTGCGACTAGTAAAGGGCCAGTCGAACGAAAAGTGATGCGCATCGTCACGCCCGGTACTTTGACTGACGAATCGCTACTCGATGCGCGGCAACAGAGTTTCGTCGCAGCCCTGGTGAGAGGGCGCGATCAGAGTGGCATCGCATGGTTGGATCTCGCTGGTGGCAGCTTTTACCTCACTCGCGTTGCAAACAGTGTCGAGGCGGTTGCTGCAGAGATCGAGAAACTCCGTCCTGCCGAAATGCTGTTCGATGAACAAGATGATGCGTGGGTCGCGAATCTCCGCAACCGCTGGCCGCAAACACAATGGCGGCCGCTCGGCACCTGGCATTTTGATCGCGAGACTGCGGAGCGCTTGCTGTGCGAACAGTTCGGCACACGCGATTTAACCGGATTTGGCATTGATCAATCCGATGAAGCGGTCGCTGCCGCTGGCGCACTCATTGAGTATGCAAGAGATACGCAACGCGGTGAGTTGCCGCATATCCGCACGATCGGCGTACGGCAGCAAAACGACAACGTGCTGCTGGACGCAGCAACGCGTCGCAATCTTGAATTGGTGCACAGTTTATCGGGCGATGATTCACTGACGCTTGCCGGTGTTATGGATCGTTGCCAGACACCGATGGGCAGTCGACTATTGCGCGATTGGATGCAATCGCCATTGCGTGACAATACGGCGCTCAATGCGCGATTGGATGCTGTCGAGCACCTGCATAGCACAGATGCGCGTCGCCAGCTCACGGGTATCACAGCAGACATCGGCGATTTGCCGCGCATCCTGTCACGCATCGCACTCCGATCAGCGCGACCGCGCGATCTTGCCAAACTAGGGCAAGGCTTGCGACGCGTTCCAGACATCAAACAAGTGGTGTCGAAAAGCGCGCCACCGCTGTTGGCAGATCTTATCTCAGCGCTGGGCGACCCCAGTCCGCACGCCGAATTACTCGAGAAAGCGATCATCGAACAACCACCGATGCTGATTCGAGACGGTGGCGTCCTTCGAGACGGCTATAACGAAGAACTCGATGCACTTCGGAAAATGCGCGACAACGCGAACGACTTCTTGACCGAGCTCGAAGTGAGGGAACGCGAGCAGACCGGTATTCCAACACTGAAAGTCGGCTACAACCGCGTTCACGGCTATTTCATCGAAATCAGCAAGGGGCAAAGCGAAAAAGCCCCAGATCACTACACACGACGCCAGACACTGAAAGGCGCGGAGCGGTACATTACCGAAGAGCTGAAGACTTTCGAAGACAAGATTTTGAGCGCCAGTGAAAAAGCGCTTGCACTCGAAAAACGACTCTATGACGCACTGATCGAACAGCTTGCAGGCGTCCTGCCAGAGTTGCAGCAATGCGCTGAGGCAGTCGCCGCGATTGACGTTTTAACCACACTCGCTGAACGCGCCGAATCCAATCAACTGGTACGACCGCAATTGACGGACAAACC
>JBCAZE010000173.1:2169-6217 GCA_039700805.1 Pseudomonadota bacterium
GCCACGGATGAGAGTCTGGTATTGATGGATGAAATCGGTCGTGGCACCAGCACTTTTGATGGCTTGTCACTCGCGTGGGCCGCTGCCCGATTTATCGGCGAGTCGAGCCGTGCGTTCACATTGTTTGCAACCCACTATTTCGAATTGACGGCGTTGCCGAGCGAGATGCCGCACTGCGCCAACGTTCATCTCGACGCGACCGAACATGGTCGAAAGCTGGTCTTTCTGCACAGTGTCAAACCCGGCCCAGCCAACAAGAGCTATGGCCTGCAGGTCGCGGCACTAGCCGGCGTCCCGGATAAGGTGATTCGTCAAGCGAGGCGCTATCTTGCCGCGCTTGAAGCACAACGCGACAACAGTGATAGCGGGCAAGCCACGCTGGACTTTTCCATACCGGACGATGAGCCACCGACGCTCACCGATGAGCAGCAATCGCTGATCGACAGTGTCACCGCCCTCGACTGCGACAACATGACGCCGCGCGAAGCGCTGGATGCGTTGTACGCTTTGAAAGCGCTGACGCGCAATTCCTCTGACTGATTCAACTTTTCCTAGCCAGTGCTTTGCTGACGGGTCGGCTTGCGTACACGTGTCGTATAGCAGGGATTGTCTTGTTCGCTCGAAACGACTCACTCACAAGACAATCCCTGCTATACGCACCGAGCGCATCACAACGCAGTCGCAGCGAGGGATCGCATTTTCGGACGACTCATGCCCGACAATAGAATGAGACTTATGGTCGCGAGCTCTCATCCCTCCCTAGTTGGTTGGGACGAACAGCGTTAGTGCTTGGTTCACATAGCGGACAGAGAGGCGTTTTTAGAGCGCGTCGTTTCGCGCGAGAAAAATGCATCGCTGGCCGCTTCCCCGCACACCACCCAATCGATCACAAAAAACGTTATCGATTTGGCGGATAGAGAGGCGTTTTTAGAGCGCGTCGTTTCGCGCGAGAAAAATGCATCTCTGGCCGTGTCACCAGACTCGACGTGAAACACGACCAATGCCCTAGTATCAGCGAACACCCGCGCGAAACTCGCCATGGGCGAAAAAGTGCGCGACTTGATCCAGCACTTCGCGGGAGCTCACTAAGCGTAAGTGGGATGCGGCAATCTCAAGATGGTCGTCGACAAAAGTTGCACGCGTTTCGTCGACAGCGATCATGCCGTCATTTGGTGCTGGTAATGGCGCAGATCCGCGACTAAGTGACCGACTATGCGTACCGGCAATCACACCGATCTTCTGTGAATCGAGTTTTCTCGCCCAACGCTTGGTGCTCTCGGCGAGAATGCCATCGGCGATTGATGCGCCGAGCTCGGTATTGACGCCGGGCATATCGGCCATACGCTCCGCTGCAGCCGCGTTGAGTGGCGTCCCCAAACACACGGCGTGACCGGACTGTTCCGACGGGCGATTCGCCAAATACTTCAGCATCACCAACCCGCCAAGACCATGGCCAACGAAATGGCAGACGCCATCGCGGTGCTTCGGCGCTACCTCCTCGACGAAGTCGCTCAGTGCGTCAACGTTCTCAGCCAGTGACGCGCGTACCGTCCGATATGGCATCTGGTGCGCCATATAGCCATAACGCTCGCGGAGGCGTGTACGAATAAACCCCGCTTCTGCGCCGTCAAGCCAACCGCCCTGGACGCAAATGACGTGTTCTGGCGCTTCGCCGAGCACGTTACTCGCCGGTGGGCTTCGCCCGCAATCGGATGCCGGTTTCTTTGAGCTGTGCGGCGGAAACCACGCCAGGGGCGTCGGTAAGTGGGCAGTGCGCAGACTGCGTTTTCGGAAATGCAATGACATCACGAATGCTGTCAGCACCTGCCATGAGCATCACCAGTCGGTCGAGACCAAACGCAATGCCACCGTGTGGCGGACAACCGTAAGAGAGTGCTTTCAACAAGAATCCGAATTTCTCTTCCGCTTCTTCGTCGCTGATATCCAGCAACTCGAATACGGCAGCCTGCATCTCCTGGTCATGAATCCGGATGGACCCGCCGCCGATCTCAGACCCATTCAACACCATATCGTACGCACGTGATGGCGCATCACCAGGAGCCGCTTTGAGCGCTTCCGGGCTATCGGCACTCGGCGCTGTGAACGGATGGTGCAGCGACGTCCAGCGACCGGTCGTCTTATCCTTCTCGAACATCGGGAAGTCGACCACCCATAGTGGTGCCCAACCGTCAGCCACGCGACCCAAATCTTCGCCGAGTTTGACGCGTAATGCGCCTAGCGCGTCGTTCACGACACGCGCTTTATCCGCACCGAAGAAAATCAAATCACCATCTGTTGCGCCGGTCCGCTCCAGGATGCCCTCGACGGCTGAATCCGGGAGGAATTTGAGAATCGGCGATTGCAAACCATCGCGGCCCGCGGCGACGTCATTGACTTTGATATAGGCCAATCCACGAGCGCCATAACGACCAACGAATTTCGTGTAGTCGTCGATCTCTTTGCGACTGAGCGAACTGCCGCCTGGCACATGTAGCGCTGCGACCCTACCTTCCGGATCAGCAGCAGGGCCTGCGAACACTTTGAACTCAACATCGCCCATCAAATCCGCAACTTCGACTAATTCAAGATCGATGCGAAGGTCTGGCTTATCTGAACCGAACCGATGCATGGCCTCTGAATACGGCATGCGTGGGAATGGTGCGGGCAATTCGATCTGCATCACTTCGCGGAACAGATGGCGAATCATCTCCTCCATCAAACCCATCACAACATCTTCGTCAACGAAAGACAGTTCGATATCAAGCTGGGTGAATTCAGGTTGCCGATCGGCGCGCAGATCTTCATCGCGGAAACAGCGGACGATCTGGTAGTAGCGATCAAGACCCGACATCATCAACAACTGTTTGAAGATTTGAGGTGATTGCGGCAGCGCGAAGAATTTGCCGTCATGGGTACGACTGGGCACGACATAGTCGCGAGCGCCTTCTGGTGTCGCGCGCGTTAGCATCGGCGTTTCCACGTCTACGAAGCCTGCGCCGTCGAGGTAGTGACGCATCGCCTGCGTGACCCGATGGCGCAAGCGCAAGTTCTCCATCATGTGTGGCTTTCTGAGGTCGAGATAGCGATAAGTCAGACGCAACTCTTCGTTGGTTTGCTCGTCGTGATGGAACGGCGGCGTCTCCGACGCATTGAGTACGTCAAGCTCACTGACCAGCACTTCGACTTTGCCACTCGCCATCGCGTCGTTCTGCATGCCCTCAGGGCGCAAACGTACTGTCCCGGTAGCCCGCAACACGTATTCACTGCGAAGACGCTCAGCTTTGGCGAATAACTCGGCATCGTCAGGATTGAAAACGATCTGCAATAGACCTTCGCGATCTCTCAGATCGACAAAAATCACACCACCGTGGTCCCTTCTGCGATGTACCCAACCGGTGACCGTGATTGTCTCGTCAACCAGCGATTCGTTTATCTCGCCGCAATAATGTGTGCGCATAGTGTTCTGGACTCGTAAAAAGCTTATGTCGCGCGCCACTGCGAGGTGTTCAGACGGGAGACCGTCATTGCGCGCAAAGAGCGCGAATCTTAGGGATTTTCAGCGTTCTCTGCAACCTGAGGCAGCGGCTTTCCGGGCCGCCAGTCGGGGACCACAACACCGAGAGAGATGATCATCTTGAGCGCTTCCTCGACTTCCATATCGAGTACCACGGCCTCATCGGCGGGTACCATAATGATGAAGCCAGAAGTCGGGTTGGGCGTGGTCGGCACGAAGGTACAGATCATCTCTTTGCCGGTCCGTGCCTGGACCTCGCCGAGATCAGTCGATGTCTGGAATGCAAGACTCCAAACGCCCTCGCGAGGATATTGAATCAGCAATACGCGTTTGAAAGATTCCCCATTGGGTGAGAACACCACTTCGGCGAAATTCTTGACGGCTGAGTAAACCGTTCTGACCAAAGGTACCCGGTTCAATAATTGCTCGGTCGCGGCGACCAGTCGCTTGCCCACGATATTCGCCGTCAACAAACCGGTTAGCAGCAAGATTAGAACCGTGACGATCGCGCCAAGCCCAGGGATCTCTCCCAGG
>JBCAZE010000174.1:0-6139 GCA_039700805.1 Pseudomonadota bacterium
CGGACATGCCGTTGTGTCAGATGCTCGCGGAGCCAGGCGAATGAGGCCGCTTCACCCGTTTTCATGCGCCTCTAGAAGCCAGGTGTTCCGCCAATGACGGTGTTGCGTTGGGGCGTTTTGAGTAGCGCCAAAATTGCGCGGGAGAAAGTCATTCCTGCAATGGCGAACGAGCCCAGGCGACTTGTCGCTGTGAGTTCGCGCAGTCAGACGCAAGCGACGTTGATTGCAAAGGCGCATGGGTTCAGTCGTGCCTATGCGAGTCACCAGGCGCTGATCGACGATCCAGAGGTTGATGCCGTCTACATTCCGCTGCCGAATGATCTTCATGTCGAATGGGCAATTCGCGCGGTCAATGCTGGGAAACACGTGTTGTGCGAAAAACCCATGGCCATGAATCTGGGTGAACTGACACCCTTGATCGTCGCAGCGGAACAGCAAGGTGTTGTGGTGGCTGAAGCGTTTATGGTGCGACACCATCCGCAGTGGCACCTTGTGCGAGATCTTATCGCTGGTGGCGAATTGGGTAAGGTGCACGCGATCCACGGCGTATTCAGCTACTACAACGATGATCCGGACAACATTCGAAATCGTGTCGAGACCGGCGGTGGCGCGCTTTATGACATTGGCGTCTACCCGATCGTCACGAGTCGGTTTGCACTCGGGCAAGAACCAATATCGGTGTTGGCGAGAATCCGTCGCGATCCGCGTTTTGGTACGGACTTCGTGACAAGCGGAATCCTTTCGTTTGCTGATACTGAATGCACGTTCACAGTGAGCACACAGGCCGCGCCTCATCAATCGATGCGATTCTTTGGGAGTGAAGCAACACTGACTGTGCCGACGCCGTTCATTGCGGCGCCGGATGTCTCTGCAGCCATCACGATCGAGGACAAAGACGGTGCACGACGATTGGAGGTTCCTGCTTGTAATCAGTATCGATTACAAACGGAGGCGTTCGAGCGCTATGTGGCTGGCAACGAACAAAACCCCTTTCCATTAGCCGACAGCGTGAAGATGGCTGAGATCATCGATGCACTATTCTTGTCGGCTGCGGATGAGCGTTGGGTGACACTATCCTAAAAAGGCGTTCGGGGCTTGATCGCGGGTTAGAGTAATTCGAGAGAAGACGTTTGATTGCCCTCTGCGACTGTATTCAATAACTCTGAGAATGCCTTGGGCCGTTCGCGGTAGGCGGTATGATCGCCAGAAAACATCAGCATCGTCCAACCGCGCGCTTCGGCGCGTCGCCATGATGCATCTTTTGTGCGCTGATCGACTGTCGTCCCCTTAGGTACGAAAGCGATGAATGTGGCGGGAATGCGCTTCGCGCGTGCGTTATCGAAACTGACTGACTCGGTCAGCGAGTGAACGGGGTGGGGCATGTCTTTTGGGAACGGCGCATCAGGATCGAGCCACTCGAAAAAAACGAGATCATCTTCAACACGATCCTTGACGCTCAATCCATCGAAGACATCCAATGCGGACATGCCGTGATCCGGCACACCGGCGTCGACAAAAACAGCGTGCTGAATGCGTTCAGGCATTGCATTCATCACCCCGGTGATAACAATACCGCCATAGCTGTGACCCACCAACGTCACATTGCTTAATTCCTCGAATGCCAGCAGATTCGTGATATCGGTGATGTGTGTCGAAAGGTTGATGCCCTGTTTGGGGAGATGATGCCGTTCACCAAGACCGCTAAGTGTCGGGCGATATACATCGTGTCCCTGCGCACGCAGCATGCCATCGACAGTTTTCCAATCCCACCCACCGCCGGTCGCGCCATGCACAATCACGAAGGTGTGTTTCACTCCGGGTTTCGGCGCCTGTGTGGTTGTGCAGCCCAGCAGCAACACAAACAACGCACTCACTGCCCAAAATGGACGACGTGGCGTGAGTGATTGGCGCGCTTTAGCTGAGTGCGTCATGAGATGGAAAAACCCTCAAGCAGTTGGACCTGGCCGTCTGCATGGTACCAGTCGTTCTCGACAAGCTCGGCGGCGGTCACTCGCGTGGTACCAAAGTCGGTACTGCGTCGGTGCTTCACATAGTCGACGAGGGCCTCCGGTTTGTCGATGGGCTTGCGGAATCGCATCAACGTGCTGTGCGCGGTCTTGATGACGTACCGTTGATCGACAGACGTGCTAGCGCTTTCCTGGAACGCGGATCTTAGTTGTTCTCGTAACGCACCGAGTGCACCACTGTTGTCGTACCCTTGTGCCAGCACGCCACCGGCTGAGAGCGTGAGCCCACGAAATGACAGATCGAAACGCTGGGTGTCTGTAAGACAGCTGCGTGTGACGTCGCGATAGTGCTGCAGTTCTGCAGCCGACGCATCGTAGTCGACGTTGCAGGAGACGACTGAGAGGACGGTGATGTGCACTTCGTTGTGTGCGTAAAAATATTGGTCTGGCTCGATCGCTTTGAGCTCGCGAACCACGGATTGAAATTGAGCGAGTGTTGATGCGTCAGGACGCAGTATCAACGTGACCCCTCGACGGCGATCATCGGGGTTGTCGATCATGGGGTCGACGTCCGTTTCGCCGTTTAGGATGCTACGAGAGCCTTTTTCCCATATCCGTTGGTAAATCGTATGTGTCGACGCGTCGCCAATGTCGGTCATACCGCCTCAAGGTGATAGATCAGACAGCTTTCAGGATACATTAATGGCAGTTGCGCGCCATGATTGATCAACGCCTCACCGGAGAACACCGCGCCGTCGCCGTGCAGGTCCGCTGCTTCGACAATGGACGGTGATGTCACCGATGCATTCGACAGTGGCCAGATTAGGCGCATTCGATAATGCACCGAAGGGTCTAGCCCGACGAATCGCAGTCGACTTGGCAAGGTTGTGCGATGCCCCTGGGTTTTCGCGCAACTGTAAACCGCTTCACGTTTGTCTTCAGAAAGCACGCCAAAGGCGACCATGTAGTCTGGCGTATCCAATCGCACGAGGTCGCCCGTATGCAGCAAGTCTCTGTGCGTCTTATGCAGGGCAATGGCGGACTTCAACAGTTCAAGGTCGTCTGTGCTTTCCTCGAACAGATTCAGTTCAAGCCCCATGTGACCGAAAAACGCTGTTGCCGCGCGAAACTCCATGCTGTGCACACGTTGAGTGATGTGGCAATGCCTAGGCCCAACATGACTGCCGAGCACGTTACTTGGGAAAAAGTAGCTCGCACCGCGTTGGATATACTGACGGTCAAGCGCATCATTCGAGTCGGACAACCAGATCCGGTCCGCGTAACGCAATACACCGTAGTCGCTGCGTGCACCGCCGGAGGAACACGTCTCGATCTCGAGTGTCGGATGCGCGTCTCGCAGTCGTTTCATCAACGCGTAGACGGCATTCGTCTGCCGATGAATGGCACCGCGTCCCGCGCTTCCCGGGTGATGAATATCGCGGTTCATGTCCCATTTGATATATGCGACGTCGTACTCGGTCACGATCTCGCTGATGCGTTCGAAAAGGTATTGCGAGACTTCCGGGAGCGTGAGGTTCAAGGTGTATTGATTACGGCTTGGCACTTGTTGCACGCCAACCGCTTCGAGAATCCAGTCTGGATGGGCGCGATAAAGGTCGCTGTCCGGGTTGACCATTTCCGGCTCGAACCAAATGCCAAATTCCATACCGAGCGCTCTGACGCGATTCGCTAGCGGCGTTAGGCCGTTGGGGTACACATCGCTGGATACCCACCAATCACCGAGCCCTGCATTGTCATTGCGCCGCGCGCCGAACCAGCCATCATCGAGAACAAACCGCTCAACGCCGAGGCTGGCCGCTTTTTCCGCCAACGCAATGAGTCGTTCTTCTGAGTGATCGAAGTACACTGCTTCCCAGGTGTTGTAGTGAACAGGGCGCGTCTTGCCGCTGGCTCGTTTATCCAATACCGCTTGTCGCAGGTGCGTGTGAAACCGCTGCGACAAGCCATTTAGACCGTTTTCGGACCAGCCCGCATACAGTGTCGGTGTGGTATAGGTCTCACCTTCTGCAAGCTCCATCTCACCCGGATAAAACAGCTCGCCCATCTGCGCGAAGGCACGGCCGTCACTGTGTCTGTCGATGCGCACGCGACTGTTGCCGCTCCATCCTAGATGAAGCCCCACAGCGAGGTTACTGGTCTCCGACGTGAACTCAGATTTGGCGATCAAGCCTGGGAAATTGTCGTGGCTTGTGCGCCCGCTCTTGTTCTCGCGGAGATAGCTGCCTTGGAACGATGTCACCTCCTGCTTTTGGAATTCCATCGCCCAGCGTCCGGTAAAAGACATCAATTTGGTGAGCCTTTGGTCGACGGGCAAGCACAGCACGGAACACCAATCGATATAGATGGGCGTCTGACTCATGTTGGTGATGGATGTCTTCGCCACCAGCATGTGACTGGTCGGATCAACGCTTACGCTGTAGCGCGCTTCAAAGTCGGTGTTCTCGTCGACGCAAATCACATCGACGGCATGCGAGCCGGTCATAACGACTTCGCGCACTGAAAAAACAACGGCCCAATCTGTGCTGCTGCGATGCGCGATGAAGCCCGGTGCGCCAGGTACGCCAGTACCGAGTTCATTTGAGAACGACGACTGCACGTCTATGGCGGCGCCACCGTGCGCCCATTGGCGTAGCGATAGCAGTGCGAGTTCTTCCGCCGATGTATCGTCGAGCGCTGGGCCCCAATACAAAATGGACGGTCGATCACCGACGGCGACATTGAGAATCAACTCAACAGCACCGGTTCGCAATGACACAAACCGGTTAGCATCGTCAGTGCCAACGGCTCTTTGTGTGTCTGACAACGCTGTCACGTAGCAATCCCCTATCCGTCTTTCAGCATCGGAATGATAGCGTGTTACCGAGCGCAACACTGCGGATCACCCTCTGGCGCCTGTCACATGCCCGCGACGTTGCGCGTCGCGATGCACCTCCCCTTGTTCTCTATCCTAATGTTCAACGAACCAATGTGAAGGTGGATTATGGGTCGCTGATGTGCTTTTTGGTATGCTGGCGGCGACGTATTCGACAAACTGACGGGGGGAAGTCGGGAACTTGCGTACGCAACGCTTGCCGACGCTGTCGATCGATGGAAGAAAGTACATTCTTTGTGCAGAACATGACGGTCTCGCCGATCGGCGGTATTCGCATCGCTTGTTTTGTTAAAAACGGTGCCGGCGTATTGACATCACGACGTGTGCTGCCGCATTTCACGCTGGTCTATGTCATTGGCGGTAAAGGTGATTACCGTGATGAGAACGGCTTCCGCAGCGAAGTGCATCCTGGTGATGCGATCATCGTGATGCCTGGCGTGGAGCATTGGTATGGGCCGCCACAAGGCCAAACTTGGGACGAGCTTTATCTGGTGTTCGAGGGCCCTGTGTTCGATCTGTGGCGTGAGCGCGGCTGTATCGACGTGACGCAGCCCGTCATTTCGCTGCGCCAACCGGAGTATTGGCTAGACCGAATCAAGCGAGCAATCGGTGAGAGCAATGATGGTGATGCGGTCAAAATGATGGCCGAAGCCATGCGCATGCAGGAGTTGCTATCGGACATCCAAAATGCGTCGCGTACCAATATTGAGACAGAGCTGCGCTGGTTCGAAGAGGCTAAGCTTGCGTTGATGCAACAGCAAAACGTGCAGGCAGCGGCCGATAGTCTCAGCATGGCTTACGAAGTGTTTCGCAAGAAGTTTCGCAAAATGGCGGGAATTCCCCCAGGGAAATATCGAACTGGACTCATCATGGAGCGCGCTTGCGAAATTCTCGCAGGATCAACCACGCCGTTGAAGCATGTTGCTGTTGAGCTCGGCTTTTGCGACGAGTACCACTTCAGCAAGCAATTCAGCAAAACGGTGGGTTGGTCGCCGAGCGAATATCGCGCCCGCATTGTGGCCAAGTGAGCGTTGCCGCCATCTGGTGTCGTCGCAGATTCGGCTGCCAAAGCCCCGTCAGATCATGATACAGCCCTCTTTCGATCCCAAAAAACACATGCCAAGCCAATAACCCCATTCATCTCTCGCCCATGCCGGTGGAACAATGACGATGAGGTTTCGATCAGGGGTGGGCGTAGCCTGCACAAATTTATGGCGCAAATCCGCGCCGAGGAGGGGGTATGAAAGTCCTTAGGGGGGTTACGTTGCTATCGACGGTA
>JBCAZE010000175.1:0-6090 GCA_039700805.1 Pseudomonadota bacterium
CAAAGACGTCGCAGCGGTTTTTGATTCCTTGTCAGGTCTGATTAAAAAGAACCTTGGCGGTCGTGGTGCACCGGGCACTTTCACGATGCCGGGGCTTTTGAAAATGCGCGTTGTTAAGAAGCCGGCTGTTAAAGCACGTAAGGGCGTTAACCCATTCACCGGTGAAGAAATGATGTTCAAAGCGAAGCCGGCGTCTAAAGTCGTTAAAGTGGCTGCGCTGAAAGGTCTGAAAGACATGGTCTAAGACCTAACGGTCTTAAACCTCGCTGCCTCGACACGAGGTAGCCACAAAAAACCCCGCTTACAGCGGGGTTTTTTTATGTTCAGGATGAACGCGGTCACGGCACAGTTGTGGCGGACAGACAGGGTTTCGTGCGGTTGCGAGCATGCCAAGGCGCACAGGGATGCTAATAGCCATAGCTATTGGTATTCATGTGCAACACAGGCATGGTCGTAATCCGAACCAAAGACTGTCGAGCGCTACGGCTGTGACGTGGCCTGGCCGCGGAGGCCAGGGATGGCCGAGAGCGGCGATGTTCAGGATGAACGCGGTCACGACACAGTTGTGGCGGACAGACAGGGTTTCGTGCGGTTGCGAGCATGCCAAGGCGCACAGGGATGCTAATAGCCATAGCTATTGGTATTCATGTGCAACACAGGCATGGTCGTAATCCGAACCAAAGACTGTCGAGCGCTACGGCTGTGACGTGGCCTGGCCGCGGAGGCCATGGATGGGCAAATGCTCTCCCCTAAACCATTCGTCGCGCCCGTGCGTCAAACTTGAGTGGATCATCATTTTGACTGGGGAGTACCGAAATGGATAAGCGAGTACTGAGTGTCGTGTTGGGGTTGTGTGCAGCGGGTGGCGTGCTCGCAGACAACGGCGAGATAGGCTACGCACAACCGATCAGCAACATCACAGTGGATGGCGATTTGTCCGACTGGCCTCGTGATGTCGACTTTCATCCGATTCAATTCGATAACAGCAGCAAGCGCGTCGACGGTGACAAGAACTTCGATGCAACGTTCAGCGCGGGATTTGATGTCGACAGCAACGCCTTGTTCGTGGCGATCAAAGTCGAAGACGATGTGCATGTGGCTCCCACAAACGACGACTATGACTGGGCCCGCCAAGACGTCGTAATTGCCTATGTTGATTTCAGCCATACAACGAACGGATCCGGTGCGGCCTTGTTCCTTGCTGGTGGCAATCAACGAGATCTCTTAAGCGGTGATTCGAATTGGGATCCTGCGATCGTTGAAACGAGCTGGGATGATGCGAGCGTAGCGGTTTCCCGTGACGACACGACCACCGTCTACGAATGGCGGTTCGATAGTCACAACACACTCTCCGCAGGTCATGTCATCGGCATCGATTTCCTGATTGCCGATCAAGATAACGTCGATGCCAACACGAGTTCGGCGCTGTACTCATGGGGTCCCGGCTTTGGTAAGAGTCAGGCGGGCGGACGCACTGGCGATCTAGTCTTGTTAGGTGCCGATGAAACACTTGGCACCGTCAAAGGCACGATCGCCGTCGCCGACATCGACGAAGAAGACCGAGCCAATATGCGTGTGCGACTGCAATCTGTCACCGAGCCACGTCGCTGGGTGCAAGTGCTCGCAAACGATGACGGCGAGTACACTGTTGATCTTCCCGTGGACCGTTATGCGGTCAGCAGCGTCGATCGTCTGGTGTGGGTCGGCGACACGCCGCACATCGTCGGTGACGCCGAGACCTCGGTCGTCAAGGTTCGAAAGAATCGAACAACGAAGGCACCCGCCTTGTCAGTGACGCCAAAATCACTGCCTGTTGTGTTGCCGGAACGCGGCGCTTTGTTCGGCTACACCGCGGACGATGAAGAACACATTGATGAAGTAGTGCAGGCCTTGATGGCGCACTTTGGGGTTCCCGGTGTCTCGATGGCGCTCGTCAAGGACGGAGAAATGGTCCTGCACCGAACGTACGGCGTTCAGAATGCGTATACCGGTGAGCCCGTTGAAGCCGACACATTATTCGAAGCCGCGTCGATTACAAAAACGATCTTCGCATTCACGGTGAATCGTCTCGCCGAACGTGGCGAGATCGATCTTGACCGCCCCTTGTTTGAGTATCTCGAGTTCGAAGACATCGCGCATGACGAGCGGTACAAGAAAATCACCGCGCGACATGTTCTGTCGCACCAAACCGGATTCCCGAACTGGCGTTATCAAAACGATGATGGCCGCCTCGACATCAAATTCTACCCGGGCATCCAGTACGGCTACTCCGGGGAAGGCTTTGAGTACCTTGGTCGCGTTGTTTCAGCGATTAAAGGGGAGCCGCTCGAAGACATCGTCCGACGCGAAACCGTCGCCGCACTCGGCATGGGACCCAATACATTTTTCGCTGACAGCCCAGAGTTGCATGCACAGGCCTCTCGCGGCCATTACGCGGGGATGGCAGGTGCGCATGGATTCCCAGGGGAAATCGGTGTCGCACACAGTATGTATACAGAAGCGAGCAGCTTCTCAGGTTTCATGATTGGACTACTTGCCGAGAAAGGCCTGACCGAAACGAGCTATGCCAAGATGCTGGAGCCACAGGTCGCCGTACCGCTCGAACCAGAGGAAGCGCCGCAATGGCCGAGCCGCTTTGGGCTGGGCTTTCATATGATGAATAGTCCATTCGGACTCGCCTACGGTCATGGCGGCAACAACGGCAACTTCACGTGCCAGTTCGAACTCTATCCAGAACATGACATGGGCTTTGTTGTATTCACCAACGCCGAAACCGGATGGATGCTGGTGAACGCACTGCGCGAGTACTTGATCATCGGCAACGCACCATCAGGTGAAGCGATAGCGGCGCGGTGAGCGGGCGCACTCCGCCGGTTTCACCATTCACGCAAGGCGAAAAGCCACAGACGGCGGCCTCACCTGCTGCGCCTGTTGATGCTATGTGACGATGCCGGTCAGATCGGTATTGTCACTTGCGGTTTCTCTTCGCGCATCGTTTGCAGTCGGTCGTTGGCGCGACGAGCTGCCAAATCGCCTCGGCTAAGTTGTCAGCGCGTTGCTGACGAAGATCCTTGTCTTCTTGATTTTGATCTTCCGTCATGAAAACAAAACTGTGGCGCGGGATGATCGAACGCCAGCGGTTTCTGCTGCGCCAATTCCATGTAAACACCACCCAGGCACGGTTGCGATAGGTGCCGCCATTCTTCGCCACGTGCCGATCATAGAGCTCGGGATCAAACTGGTTTTGACCGAACAGTGAGTTGCGTGTGCCCATGTGCCTCAACAGGTCTTCTCGCCGATATCTGTTGAGCAGATCACCGTCTGCAAGGTCACGGAAGAACCCGGCATAGGCCCGCGGCGTGATTGCGTTGTAGTGTCGATCGATGTGTCGGCGCCATAGCGCCGCACCGCGGCCCGGATACTTGCCCTTGAGGATATCGTTCTCGTCGCGATTACCCCAGCTGACTTTCGTCCCATCATTCTCAATCCACTCGCGCAATACGTGGCATCGCACGTCGACCACATCCTCATGCCCTTTTTTCAATGCAATGGAGCGTGCTTCCTGATCACACTTGCTAATCATCTCACCGAAGTTCTTGGTACCGGTGTCTTCGAGCGTCTTACGCAACTCGCGCATGCCTGCCCAGTTGTTATAGAAATAGTCGGCTGCCGTATTGTCACTCTCGACGAGCATCGCCGCGAGCAAGCCGCTGGGCGATAACGGTCGCGACAAACTTCTTCGAGTGATTGATGGATATTCAATGCCGCCTGCCGTCGTGCCTTCGCCGCGGGTATCAGAACGAAAGTCCGACAGGTCCAAATCGACACTGCGTCTGTCGCCCACCTTGAATCCATTTTGCAACGCAGAAGCTGCCAGAATCACTTTACGTGTACTCGACATGAAATAGTGTTCGTCCGGGTTATAGGCGATGTAGTTACCGGTTTCAAAGTTCTCGATGAAAAACCCAACGTTGCCGCCGTTCGTTGCAGACGTTCGGTAACTCTCAAGCAGCGTCAGCAATGTATCTTCGACGTCTTCCGGCAGGTTGTAGTTGCTGACAATGCGGTTGCGACGCGCCGGACGGTGCAGTAGCACCGAGTAACGGATTTCATCGTCTACGTAAACAGAATCGAGATCACTGACCCGGTAGTTCTCGTGAATGAACTCTTCCATCACTTCGTTAAGTTTCTTCGCCGTGATTCCCATAACACGATGGTGTGTCTTGATCGCAGGGTCTTTCACCCAAACGCCGGAATACCGCACGGCATCGAGTCGGCTTGCACCCAACATACCGATATCGCGCAACGAGAAACCTTCTTGTCGCTTCTTCTTGTGGAACTTCTCCCAATCGCTTCGGGAGACATCAACAATCCACTCGACCTCGCGGCGGTCCTTGATCCAAACGACCGAGTAGTACACCTTCTTATCGTGACGCCAAGGCAAAATATCGACCGGTGTATAGCCCTTGCGCCGATACGATTTCAGTCGCTTCAAAAGTTCCTTCTCAGTCATGCGGCTGTGAACACGACGCTGGCGCTCCTCTTCTTCTTTGATCCAGATCGCGTTGTAGCGGATCTCACCATCGTCCGAATAGGCCGTGACAAAACTGCGCACGAACTTGTCGCGCTGATAGTCGTCCCGGCGATCCTCATACGACTTGCGCGACATATTCGTGTGAATCCGGGAACTCAAGATATTCGCGTCTCTGTGCCAAACCACGTTGTAGCGACTGTTGGCAGGACTTTGCGCGCTGACTGGAACGAAGCCCGTGCCGCTAATTTCGTCGTGCAGCGTTTGGTATTGGCTGCGCCGCGCATGGGAGATGTGGCGTGAAAATACGATGGGCTCAGCACCCGGTGGCGATTGTGCCCAACCCTGCTGAGACGGCGACCAAAGTCCCATCCCAGCAAGCGTTAACAGAATTGACGTACCGATCTTCGTCGTATGTCGCATGGTGCTCCCCTCTTCCCCAATGTCGTCGTCACTTTACACTTGGGCACGCCAGGCGTTCATTGCGCCTTGTCACAGGCGACGCCTTTTTGTCGAGAGGCCCGATCGATCGTCGCGCCTTGTGCGGCCCACATATAAGACTGACATCAGCCTGCGTTTAGTCCCAGCTGTGACGAATGTAAGTCATGATGGCATTTAGAAACTGATGTCAGTGTCGATACGAAACTGTCAGTCATTGCCGAGACGATGCTCGCTAGTACTTGTTGTAGCTCTCGCGATCGAGCACTTTGTTGAGCTCCATAAAGTAGCCATCGCGATCGAAGATATAACAGGTGCGCACGACGATCGGTTCGCCATCGCCTCGTGGTGGATACGTGGTGTTGCTCGCCGCTGCCGTGACCTTGATCTCAGGCAGCTGCGCCGCAGCCGCACAATGCTCATCCACCTTTTCTGTATTGAACACGAGGATCGCATCACCGATGCCCATACGGTCCGGCGCACCACGCCGCTCGAGCGGTGGCTCAAGCCATTGGAGTAAGCCGATCCAGCCGACCCAACTATCATTGGAACTGATCAGCACAAGACGCGCCTTCGCACCGGGCTCACCAGCAGGCAGTGCCACACCGCTCATGGTGACCTCCGCATCGTAGTTCACTTCGAACTCGAGCACGTCTCGGTAGAGCTTCAACGACTCATCGATGTCATCGACGATCAGAGAAACGCGCCGCAAGGCAGTTGGGAACTGCTGGCTCAATGCATCAGGGGCTGCAACGTCAGATGATGGTTCTGAGGGTGTACTCTGGACTGTAGCGCATCCAGCCAAGACCACCGCCACTAGAGATAAAAAAAGAATTCTAATCACTTCACAACCCCCTTATGACACCCAGCGCCAACACGGCACCCAGTCGTGTTCCTCTGATGACACAATGCCACGGTCTATCAATCAAGTCTCGTCGATCTAAACGCATCAACAACGAGGACCGGCACTAATATTTTTTCAAACCATGCGGAAACATATCTTCTGGCGCCTCGAGTCGCAGAGAGTTAGAACGAGTGCACAATCGCTAATCCATGAGCAGACCATAAGCGAATACTCAGGTGGAAGTAATGTTTGCACCTATTCACAGGTCTACTCCAGC
>JBCAZE010000176.1:0-4489 GCA_039700805.1 Pseudomonadota bacterium
CGGTGTGCAGGCGATCTATCTGTCGGGATGGCAAGTCGCCGCCGACAACAACTCTGGGATGACGATGTATCCCGATCAATCGCTTTACCCAGTGGATTCTGTGCCGAAAGTGATTGAGCGTATCAACAACGCGTTCGCGCGGGCCGATCAGATCCAGTGGCAAAAAGGTGTCAACCCGGGTGATGAGGGTTACATCGACTACTTCGCGCCGATTGTCGCGGATGCGGAAGCAGGCTTTGGCGGTGTCTTAAATGCGTTCGAACTGATGAAGGCGATGATCGCAGCGGGCGCGTCAGGCGTTCATTTCGAAGACCAGCTTGCGTCGGTCAAGAAGTGTGGCCACATGGGCGGCAAAGTATTGGTACCGACACGCGAAGCGATTCAGAAGCTAGTCGCTGCGCGTTTGGCGGCGGACGTCGCTGACGTGCCGACCATTGTGCTTGCCCGCACAGATGCCAACGCCGCAGATTTGCTGACGAGCGATTCGGACGAGTACGATCGCCCGTTCATCCTTGGCGAGCGCTCACCGGAGGGATTCTTCCGAACTCGCGCTGGTATCGATCAAGCGATCGCACGTGGCATTGCATACGCACCGTACGCCGACATGATTTGGTGTGAGACGGCAACACCGAACCTCGATGAGGCGCGGAAATTTGCCGAAGCGGTTAAAGCGGAGTACCCCGATCAGCTGCTGGCTTACAACTGCTCGCCATCATTCAACTGGAAGAAGAACCTTGATGACGCGACCATCGCAAAGTTCCAACGGGAGCTCGGTGCGATGGGCTACAAATATCAGTTCATCACACTGGCAGGCGTACACAACATGTGGAACAGCATGTTCAATCTTGCTTACGACTATGCACGCGAGGACATGACAGCTTACGTGCGTTTGCAAGAGCAGGAATTCGCAGACGCCGACAAAGGTTACACCTTCGTTGCGCACCAACAGGAGGTTGGCACAGGTTACTTCGATGACGTAACGACCGTCATTCAGGGTGGTCAATCATCTGTAACCGCATTGTCTGGCTCTACCGAAGAAGAGCAATTCTCAAAGGCGGGTTAATCGTTGATTATGCTTTCACCGGTCGCGTTCAGATGAGCGCGGTCGGTGAAACAACAACGCCATTGTTATCCGCATAAATCCACTCGCCCGGGCGGAACGTCACGCCACCGAACATCAACGGCACGTTTAAGTCTCCTAATCCTCGCTTTTCTGTTTTGACTGGGATAGCGCCGAGCGCCTGTATGCCGAGATCGGTGTCAGCCAAGGCATCAACATCACGGACATAGCCGTAGATCACAATGCCTGCCCAGTTGTTGTTGGCGAGTGCTAACGCAATTTGATCGCCGAGCAGTGCACGTCGGGGTGACGCACCACCGTCGACAACCAACACTTGTTGAGCGCCGTCGATTTGCCCTTGCGCTTTGACGAGCGAATTATCTTCAAAACACTTGATTGTAACGATACGTCCGCCGAATGACGTCCTTGCACCGAAGTTCTTTAAAAGCGGCGCGAGGACTTGAACGCCGTCTCCCGCTTCGTCGCACAAGTCTGGTGTAGAAATGTTTGGCATTGCCGGCACTCCTGCCGGCTTGCCGGCGATCAGTTCAGGCCACTCAGTCGCAGCGTGGCCTTGACCTCGTCATCTTTGCGCGCTTCGACGACGACCGCAAGCCAATCCTTGCCGGGCACCGCCCACATTCGCGTACCTGCATTTTTTTCGGGGTGCGTTAAATCGACGGGAATCGCGTCAAACTGTCCGCTGGGCGTTTTGATCGAGCCTTCGTCGCCAACAGATACGTTGAATCGCTTCAGGCCGGCGTGATCAAGAATGTTGTAGCCATCCGGCGTTTGGCCTGCAGCCATATCTTGCATCAGTGCAATCTGCATCAACAACGGATTGAATGTGTTGCGCGGGATATCAACGGTTTCTTCGCTACCTTCGAACAGCACGCGCGCTGTGCCTGAGTCTGGGTCATAGTAGACCTCACAGCTTCGAGGCTCTGGGCTCAGGTTGTCTTCGCGAACGAGTGATTCGGCGAGGATCTCGCCGTTCTCAAAACGAAAGACGGCGCGCTCGTCGATGTTGCCGCGTTTGAACAGGCCGAAAAAACCGGTGACGCGAGTCTTAGAGACGATCTCGAAACGCGAGTCGCCGAGACTGTTGAGTTCGACAACAGCCGCTGCGCTTGCGGGCCCGACGCGCACGTTGTATTCCGCAGTGAACGGCTCCACCGACCACTCGGTTGCAGCTACCGCAGCGTTGGTTAGCGATGCAAGAACAAGAAAAATAAGGCACTGCAGGAATTTCATTGCGATCACTCCAAGTCAACGGGTTCACAGAGGTTTTCGCCGAAAGAAACAATGCGGATGCAATGCGTCGTGAATCCGCTATCCTTGCGTTATGAGTTCCGCGTTTCGTGCAAGACAGCGCCTTGGTAAGTACCGCATCGTTAAGCGACTGTCCGATGGTCCGCTGGCCAATGTTTACAGCGCAACTGATACGGTGCTTTCGAAGCAGGTGGCGCTAAAGGTTCCTCACGTGCGAACCACGCGTCTCGAGCATCTGTCCGACATCGTCAATGAGGTGCGCATCGCTGCAAAGCTTGAGCACCCAAATATCCTGTCTCTCTTCGATGCCAATTTCATTGATGACTGTTTCGTCATCGTTATGCCGCTTGGCGATAGCTCGCTCGCCGAGCGAATGGAGCGGCGAATGAGCAATGCGCGCGCCACGGATCTCGCTTTGCAGGCACTTGAAGCATTGGCCTACGCACATGAAAAAGGTGTCATCCACTGCGACATCAAGCCCGAGAACTTCATCCTGTTTCCTGGAAACCGCTTGAAGTTGGCCGATTTCGGGTTTTCAAAACTGTCGCGGCGAACCGTTCGAGGCAGTGGTTCCGGCACCATCGACTATATCGCGCCAGAGCAAGCGATGGGTAAGCCGAGATCCGCCTCGGATGTCTTTTCGTTAGGGCTTGTTCTGTATCGATTATTCTCGGGCGTCTTGCCGGAATATCCGTTCGCCTGGCCGCCGAAATCCATTGAGCGAGTGGAGTCACGGACCAGTCCGAAGTTTGCAAAGGTGCTCGCGAAAGCGCTCAAAACCGACCCAAAGAAACGGTTCAAGGACGCCGGTGCGATGCTCACTGCCGCCAAAAAGGCGCTCCGTGATGGTTCGCGTTAGCTGTTTGTGGTCCTAAACGCGCATTCAACGCCAGTCAAAGCATTGCTCAGAATGTGCACTGTTGCCAACCATTTGTTGGCGAGATGCGGTATCTTCACCCAATAATAAGAGTGTTAACCACGGTGGACTTCAGAAATGGGGGATAACGCGACGGCAGCGCCGATCGCCAGCGGCAAGCTGGTGCCGGAAAACGATGGTCCAGATCGCCATAGTGTCATGGTTGGTGGTGGCCGTGCGGAGGTGTTCTGCTCGATTTCCCCGGACAAACCATCAGACAATCAGGACAGTCTCCTAGTCCTTGAGCTGGATAATGACCGGTGCGTCTTGGCGGTCGCCGATGGTGCCGGCGGTATCCAAGGTGGACGGCGAGCCTCACGGCTTGCACTGGTCACATTGCGCGAAGAGATATTGGCCGCACGTGGTGAGGATCAGGAGTTGCGCGCAACGATTTTGCACGCGATGGAAGTGGCGAACCAGCATGTAGTGATGGAGACTCGTGGTGCTGCCAGCACACTGACTGTCGTTTCGATCGAAGGAAGAGAAGCCCGCGTCTTTCATGTCGGCGACTCTGTCGCGATGATTACGGGTCAACGTAGTGCCGTCAAACTCCAAACCGTTGCACACTCGCCAGTGGGCTTTGCGTTGGCCGCAGGTTTCCTGACTGAAGCGGACGCGATGTTTCATCCTGAGCGACACGTCGTATCGAACTTCGTCGGCACCCAAGAGATGATCATCGAAGTCGGTTCACCGATTCGCTTGGCACGCCATGACAGCATATTACTGGCGTCGGATGGTTTGACGGACAATCTGTTCACCGACGAGATTATGTCCGTCATGCGCCGCGGTGCGATTGATGTTGCGGTCGATACACTCGTTGAGAAAACGCACCATCGCATGCAACGCCGAGATATGCAGATTCCAGGCAAAGCTGATGATCTGGCGATCATTCTGTATCGCAAACCGGATTAAGTCGGTAGCGACAATCTGGTAACCTGTAGCTAGCAGCGGTTTTCGCAGAAAGATCAACACTTTTGTGAGAACTTAACCGTATCTTTAGGCTCTAATGTCTTTAAGATCAGCCCGGTATTCGTACCGATCCGACACTGAGGATGCACGATGCTAGACACCATATTTGGGAATACTCGACCTGTGATTCGGGCCTTGTCGTTGGCCGCACTTTCGTCCCTGATCGTTGCTTGCGCATCGACACAGTCGTCGTCGAGCAGTGGTAGCCAGGGCAGCAGCGGCAGCCAAGGTAGCAGTGGCAGTCAAAGCAGCAGCGGTAGCCAAGGCAGTAG
>JBCAZE010000176.1:4589-6087 GCA_039700805.1 Pseudomonadota bacterium
CCAAGGTAGTAGCAGTGGCAGTCAGGGCAGCAGTGGAAGCCAAGGTAGCAGTGGCGGTCAGAGCGGCAGCCAGAGCGGTGGTGGCAGCCAAAGTGGTAGTGGCAGTCAAGGTAGCAGCAACGGATCGAGCGGGTCCGGCGGTAGTACGGGTTCCACAGGATCTTCGGAAGGTACCGGTTTTCCAGGCGGCACGCAGAGTGGTGGCATGCCTGGCAGTGGCGGTGAACAAGGTAGCGGTGGCGAACAGGGCAATGGCGCGGGCGGCGATGGATCATCCGGCAACGGTTCAACATCGGGCGCTGGCGGTGCCGGGAGCAGCAATGGATCCGGCTCCGGCGGTTTGAACACACCTGGCGGTCTCGGCGGTGCCGGAGAGCTCCCTGGTGGCATGTCAGGTATCGGCGGTGATGGTACCGATGGCACTGACGGTGAAGGCGGTGGTGGCGACGGTCAAGGTGGTGCCGCTGGTGAGGGACCTGATGGTAACGGTGGCAGCGGCGAGGCCGGAGAGGGTCAAGGCGCAGGCGGCGAAGGCCAAGGTAGCGGTGCTGAAGGTCAGGGCTCCGGGAGCAGCGGCGATGGCGCCGGCGGTCTCCCGGGTGGCGAGGGCCAGGGTGTTGGTGGTAGCGGTACGGGTAGTTTCCCGGGTGGCGACGGTGCTGGCGGCATTCCAGGTGGCAATGGTCAAGGGTCAGGTGGCGAAGGGTCAGGTGACGGTGGCAACGGCACCGGCAGTTTCCCCGGTGGCAACGGCGCAGGTGGGATTCCTGGTGGTAGTGGCAGTGGGACTGGCGGCGTCGGTTCTGGTTCGGGCGGCAACGGTGATCTCGATGGCGTCTTCGATCGCTCCTTAGAAGACTTCGAAGGCGTGATCGCGGGAGAGCAAGAAGAGGTATCCCAGGTGTCAAGAGAGTTTCCGGGCGGTGCTGCGCCGACCGGTGGCGGCAGCGGCACGTCGCGTGGCGTGATCGTTGTTGCCAACGAAGGTGGTGGTAACGGGAACGGGGAGGTAGTCAGTACCGGTGGCTCGGTCGGCATCATTGGTGGGGACATTCCACCATCGGATGCGCCGACGGATGAGATGATTGCTAATCGGACGCCGGAAGACATTCCACCACCAACATACGACGATATTGTCGCGCAACAGTTACGAGAAGCCGCACAGGCTGAAGAAGACCCCGTCATCCGCGAGAAACTTTGGGACGAATATCGCAAGTACAAAGGTCTTTGATTTTGGGTTCCCAGGTGGGTAAAGGTTAAAGAATGATTCGCAATGATATGAATTCAGCTCGAGTTTTGTTTGTCTTGCTGGTATCCGCTTTGACCGGCTGTGCGACTCAAGACTACGTTGCGCCGGACATCGGGCTTGAGAGTCAGCCAGACTTAGTCGCCGAATCGGCATTGCTCGACATTGGTATTGTTGAATTTTCCCCCGGCCTGCCCTCGGAAAAGCAAAAACTGCCGGATGACGTCTACCCTGATATTCGAAAAGCAGAGT
>JBCAZE010000177.1:0-6048 GCA_039700805.1 Pseudomonadota bacterium
CAAGACGGAAACGATTGCCGGCGAGCGCACCGATCTTGAGCTTCCGATGGTGCGCTGCGACTTCCAGCAATGTGACACCCTCTGCCTCAAAACTCGACCAATCGATCGAACGACCGGGCCTATGTACGCTGAACCATTGGATCGTCAATGCCTGCCGGTCCTTGAGCCCCGCATAACTCACATCGCGACGTGAACACTCGGCGAAAGCAGCAAGTTGTGCCGCTACCCACTGTGTATTAGCACCCCGCTTTTGGATCAACAGCACATCATGCTCACCGCTGCCAGAGGGTTGCCATGAGGGAATTTCATAAACTTGAAAGTCTTCAGGGGTCGCGCGCAATGTCGCGACACCAAGCGCCGGACCGGCTGCCGCCGGTGCAGGCCAGTACGATCTACTCACGGTACGTTGGTGACTTCGATGATCTGGTAGAAAGACTCATTCTCGCCGATCATGCCGAGCTCTGAGCGAGCCCTCTCTTCGGCGGCCTCAAGGCCATGCTTGAGATTTCGAACTTCACCAGCGAGCGTTTCGTTACGTTGCTGTAGCGAATCGATTTCTGCTCGGGTGTCCATGACGACTGCCCGTAACTGTCGCGTTTTCCGCAGCCCGTCCGACGACATCAATAAGTCAGCGCTGGCGAGCACCAGCAGCGCCACCACGATGACGAACGCAAAGCCCGATGACGGCCCGGTTGTCTGGCTTTGCTGCTTACTCACGCTCTGATCTCGCCCTCGGTGATCCCGCCGCTAGCGGCGCCCGATGCCTGCCGGAAATGCCGACAAACCCGGGAAAGTTGCCTTGTCCCCAAGCAACTCTTCAATTCTTAATAGCTGATTATACTTTGAAATTCGATCGGAACGCGACAATGAACCCGTTTTGATCTGTGTGGCACGCGTACCGACTGCAATATCGGCGATGGTCGCGTCGGCGGTTTC
The DNA here is from genome assembly GCA_039700805.1 of Pseudomonadota bacterium. GTDB lineage: Bacteria > Pseudomonadota > Gammaproteobacteria > Steroidobacterales > Woeseiaceae > CALBPI01. The sequence continues at coordinate 937 of JBCAZE010000177.1, forward strand.
CCCCGAACGATGAGACACGACGGCGGTGTAGCCCCCGTCAATCGCCATATCGATCGCTGCCAATGTCTCGGTCAAGGTTCCAATCTGGTTAGGCTTGATCAAGATCGAGTTCGCGATATTCTCGTCCAAGCCGCGCTTTAGGATACCTGTATTGGTCACGAACAAATCGTCTCCGACCAATTGCACGCGGTCGCCGAGTCTCGATGTCAATGCAGCCCACCCAGCCCAATCGGATTCATCCATGCCATCTTCGATGCTAATAATCGGGAACTCATCGCACAGCCCAGCGAGATAGTCAGCGAAACCATCCGCATCGAATTCTCGGCCTTCGGAACTCAACGAATAAACACCGTCCGAGTAAAACTCAGAGCTCGCCACATCAAGACCCAACAAGATGTCTTCGCCGGGACGGTATCCCGCCGCCTCGATGGCTTGCATGATGGTCTCGAGTGCACTGCGATTCGATGGCAAGTTGGGCGCGAATCCGCCTTCGTCACCGACTGCCGTATTCATTCCCATGCCAGACAGAACTTTCTTTAACGAATGAAAGACCTCCGTGCCGTATCGCAGCGACTCACTGAAACTCGCCGCACCGACCGGCAGAATCATGAACTCTTGGATATCGACACTGTTGTCTGCGTGCGCGCCACCATTAATGATATTCATCATTGGCAATGGCATTCCCGTGTCATCGCCTAGCGTGGCAAACAATGGCAGCTGTTTACTAATCGCAAACGCCTTCGCCGATGCCAGTGAAACCGCAAGCGTCGCATTCGCACCTAACCGTGATTTGTTGTCAGTGCCATCAAGATCAATCATGGCCTGATCTAGGGACGACTGATCCGCCGCATCCTTTCCGACCAACGACTCCCTCAGCTCACCATTGACGTTCGCAATCGCCTTTTGCACACCTTTGCCTAGGTAACGGCCCGCATCGCCGTCACGCAGTTCAACGGCTTCCCGTGATCCCGTTGACGCGCCAGATGGCACACCAGCACGGCCAAAACTGCCATCGGTCAACCAAACATCGGCCTCGACTGTCGGGTTGCCGCGCGAATCAAGAATTTCACGCCCTACGATCCATTTAATAGTTGTGTTTTCCATCGACGTTTTGTCCCCAAAATTAGCTTGGTTCACCAAGACCGAATGCCGACTCTGCAAATGATTCGGATTTGACGGTCTCATCAATTCTTTTCAATGTTCTTAACAACGCGTGCATGTTGTCGAGCGGCCAGGCGTTAGGCCCATCGGACAACGCCTTGGAGGGATCCGGATGGGTCTCCATGAACACGCCGGCAATCCCGACTGCCATGGCAGCACGCGCCAATACCGGTACAAACTCCCGTTGACCACCGGATGAGGTGCCCTTTCCGCCCGGCAGCTGAACTGAGTGGGTTGCGTCGAACACGACAGGCGCACCGCTTTCGCGCATCACGGCCAAAGACCGCATATCGGATATCAAATTGTTGTAGCCAAAGCTGAAACCGCGCTCGCATACCATGATCTTGTCGTTGCCGGTGGAACGCGCCTTCTCGACAACATTGGCCATCTCCCACGGAGAAAGAAACTGCCCCTTCTTGATATTGACAGCGATACCCTGGCTCGCGACATTCACAATGAAGTTGGTCTGGCGGCATAAGAAAGCAGGCGTCTGCATAACATCGACGACACTGGCTACTTCTGCAAAGGGCGTGTCTTCGTGCACATCCGTCAAAATCGGTAATCCAAGCTCTTTCTTTACTTTCGACAAGATTTCGAGGCCTGCATCAAGACCTGGGCCCCGGAAGCTCGAGACTGAACTGCGATTCGCCTTGTCAAAAGAAGACTTGTAAATTAAACCGATGCCGAGCTCATCGGTCATCTCTTTTAGACGACCCGCCGTCTCCATGGTGATCGCTTCGCTTTCGACAACGCAATTGCCGGCGATCAGAAAAAATGGCTGATCCAAGCCAACAGAAATATTGCCGATATCGATGTTCATGCGCTGGCCTTACTGGATGCAGGCGATTCACCCGCCGCGTAGGTACGAGCGGCATCGACGAACCCGGAAAACAATGGATGGCCATCTCTTGGGTTAGACGTGAATTCAGGGTGGAACTGACTGGCGACAAACCAAGGATGGTCGGGCAACTCGATCATCTCAACGAGGTTATCCGAGGACAAACCACTGAACTTCAGCCCCGCCTTATCCAGGCGTTCACGATAATTGTTATTGACCTCATAGCGATGACGATGACGCTCACGAATCTCTTCACTACCGTAAATTGCGCGCACAGAGGATCCGTCTTCTAAATGGATTGTCTGACCACCGAGTCGCATCGTACCGCCCATGTCCGACGATTCGCTACGGAGCTCTGTGACACCGTCCGCTGTTTGCCATTCGGTGATCAGCGCAATCACAGGATGCGGCGTCTTGCGATCAAACTCAGTACTCTGAGCGCCGTCGAGTCCAGCGACATGGCGCGCGTATTCGATCACGGCAACTTGCATTCCGAGACAAATACCGAGATATGGCACACCGTTCTCGCGTGCATATCGCACCGCGGCAATCTTACCTTCGATACCTCGATCACCGAATCCGCCGGGGACAAGAATCGCATCGAACTGGCGCAATTGATTGACACCGTTCGTTTCGACGTCTTGCGACTCGACATAGTGAATATTGACGCGCGTACGCGTGTGGATACCCGCGTGCAGCAATGCTTCCGCGAGTGAGATATATGAGTCGCGGAAATCAACATACTTGCCAACCATCGCGATATTCACTTCTGCCTCCGGGTTGATCTTGGCATCAACCACACGCTGCCAAGCTGACAGATCAGCTTTCGGCACATCCAGTCTCAACTGACGGCAAATAATTTCATCAAAGCCTTGCTCGTGGAGCACCAGCGGAATCTTGTATAGGTCATCGATGTCGTACGCTGAGATGACGGCTTTCTCTTGAACGTTGGTGAACAGCGCGATCTTGCGACGCTGCTCTTCGGGCAACGGCAACTCCGAACGGCAGACAAGGATATCGGGCTGAATACCGATCGATCGCAGTTCTTTCACCGAGTGCTGCGTCGGCTTTGTTTTGATTTCAGCGGATGTGGCGATGTAAGGCACCAACGTCAAGTGCACAAACGCAACGCGTTCACGCCCGAGCTCCACGCCCATTTGGCGAATCGCTTCCAAGAAAGGCAACGACTCGATATCACCAACCGTGCCGCCGATCTCAACAAAACAGACATCCGCATCGCCAGCACCGCGCCGAATGGACTCCTTCATCTCGTCGGTCACGTGCGGAATGACTTGCACGGTGGCCCCTAGATAATCGCCACGACGCTCCCTAGCGATGACCGACTCGTAAATCTTGCCGGTGGTGAAATTGCTGTGCCGACCCGTCGTGATCCGAACAAAGCGCTCATAGTGCCCAAGGTCCAAATCCGTCTCGGTTCCATCGTCAGTAACGAAAACTTCGCCATGCTGGAAGGGACTCATGGTTCCGGGATCGACATTGATGTAAGGATCGAGCTTCATCATGCTGATCGAGACGCCTCGCGACTCGAGGATCGCGGCCAGGCAAGCGGACGTTATGCCCTTGCCAAGAGACGACACGACGCCGCCGGTGATGAATACGTAAGAAGTCATAAAACACGCCGCCTGGGAGCCATTCTGGTGCCATCCGAAACCACATCGGAAGGTCAAAAACAAAAGGGCCGGAGTAAAGATTCGCGTTGCGATTCGGTGCGCATTACATGATGCGGTACCGGTTGCTCCAAGCCTTTACTCCGGCCCTCGAGACATACAAATCATGTCGTAGGAACGGGGGGAAAAGATAACAGATGCGCCGCTTTCCAGCAATGCGATTAGACTAGCCCGATGGGCGCTCCCAAGTCACTCGAAGGTCACCAAAACCCTCGAAAACCGTATCACCAACAGCGGCGACCTTTGCGTCTACGATCACAAGCGGCAGCTGTTGCCGTCGCCACGGCGGCACACCACGCTGCTGGAACCAGCGCGCCAATGGCATCGAAGGACCACGCTCATACGGGCGTACACGCTCGCCGCCTCGACGGAATCGCACAGTGGATGCGCCATGATTCAATGTGCTTCCAGACACGCATATCTGGCCGAGATCTCCTGGCAGCGGGATCCACACCCCGGCAATCACATCTGTCTCGAAGTCAGACGGAACGTCTGGGTTCACTAATTCGAGAAACACACGATCACGATAGCGCCGAGCCGCAACATCGGCCCAACACACCTCACCCCGTGCCGCATTGCTGTTTAGCAACCCGATGACAGTGGTCAATCGGCGCAGTGAGGGAACAGGTAATCCGCACGTTGCGAGTAAGAAACGAACCAGATTGCGCTGCCGACTCTCTGGCAAGTGCTGACATTGGCTCGCCGAGAAACTGTGACCATCCCAGTTAACATAACGGGAGTCCCCAGTCGCTTGCTGCGCGATTACCCCCGTTGTTTCCGCTTGCAATGAAGCAGCCCTTGAGATGGTGGTTGATGCAGACGGCCATCGGGCACGAATCGTGGGCATGACCTCTGATCGTAAGTAATTGCGATCAAATCTCTGATCTTGATTGCTCGGGTCATCGAACCACTCGATGCCCATCGCTTTGGCAAACTGCGACAATCCTTCCCGATCGATCGCCAATAACGGGCGCATCGCTGGATGGTCACCAATAAAAAATGCGTCTGGCATCGCCGCAAGACCTTTTGGTCCAGCGCCGCGCAACAGCTGTAGCAAGAATGTCTCCGCCTGGTCGTCTTGATGCTGCGCCAAGACAATCAGCGGTCTCCCCGCGAGGCCCGCTAGCGCCTGGTAACGCCCCTGCCGTGCCACCGCTTCAATGCTTTCGCCCTTTGCGGGTGTTAATGTGATTTCAATGACCTCAAGCGGCACACCGAGCGCCGACGTCACGGTTTCGATGTGGGTACGCCATGGCAGTTGCGCCCCTTGTAGACCGTGATCAATATGTACAGCCTCAAGCGGCATGCCTAAGTCAGAGGATTGCGCGAGCGTGTGCAAAAGCACCGAGGAATCCAACCCGCCGCTGTATGCGACGACAATTCGATCAGCCTCAACCGCAAGCAACCGTGCTTTGACGGCGCTAA
>JBCAZE010000178.1:0-6044 GCA_039700805.1 Pseudomonadota bacterium
CAATCTGCTCGGCAACGCCATCAAGTTTACAGAGACAGGTGAAGTCATCTTACGGGTTCGCTCAATACAGTCGGGTTCTGAACAACATAAGCGACTAAGACTCAAGTTTGAGGTCCAAGACACAGGTATTGGCATCAGTGCCGAGAAGCTCGGCGATATTTTCGACTCTTTTACGCAGGAAGACGGGTCAACTACGCGGCGTTTCGGTGGCACGGGTCTTGGTCTTGCCATCAGCAAGCAACTGGTTGAGCTTATGGGGAGTCGATTGGAAGTCCATAGTGAACTCGGTGTCGGGACGACGTTTTTCTTCGACGTGCAATTTGAGGTTTCCGCTGACCAAAGCGTCATCGACCTCGTTGAGTTTGGTGACGTTCATGCCGTCATAATCGACGATAACGCAACCAACGTTGAAGTCTTGCGGCATCAACTGGAGGCTTGGTCCGCAGAAGTTTCGGCCGGCACAAGTCCACGCGCGATGATCGAGGAAATTGTATACGCTCAGAACACGGACAAGCCGGTCAACATAGCGCTCATCGATGCACGCATGCCTGATCTTGATGGCTTTAAGGTTGCTGAAAAGATTCGTGCCACCATAGATCCGGAATTCGTCCCGAGAATGATTCTCCTATCATCGACCGATCTTGTTAAGCACCAGGATGCATTGAATGCTGGCTTCAGTGCGATTGTTCGCAAGCCGGTGATGCGTGATGAGCTGTTGGGTGCCATAAAGCGCTCATTGGCAGCTGTCCCGGCCGACACTGACAACGATCCGACTATCAAGCGCCATTCGGTAACAACGGGTCTCAATGCACCTGTGCTCATCGTTGAAGACAACAAAGTCAATCAAAAAGTGACGAGCGCGATGCTAACCAAAATCGGTGTGGACTATGACATTGCTGAGAACGGCCAGGAAGCCTACGAGGCGGTGCAAACCAAAGACTACTCCGTGATTCTCATGGATTGCCAAATGCCGGTGATGGACGGTTTCGAGGCGACGGCGGCCATACTAAACTGGTATGCAGACTGCAATGGGGAACCGCCACCTATCGTTGCCTTGACAGCCAATGCGCTGCAGGGCGATGCGCAGCGATGCCTCTCGGCTGGTATGAGCGACTACATGAGCAAGCCCTTCACGATCGCCCAGCTCCAGTCGAAGTTGAATGACATCGTCGAACGCCGCGAGGAGTCGTTAGCGTCGAATCAAGCGTAACGCAGCGAGCACCGAACAAGACGTGAGTTCTGCGTCTAGCGCACCGGTCGCGACACGGCTACCTCAATGCCACTAAGCAGCCATTCCGACAGCATCGCATACGCGATCGCAAATCCCGCGATGAGCAGCCAAGCATCATCAGCTAGTGTGATCGCCACACCAATAACCAGTAGCGCTGTCAGCCAAACTCGACCGCGCTCGTAGGGTTTTGCGACTCGGCTGAGATCGCTGACGAGCCCTATTCCAACGAGCTGAAAGCAAACAATCGCAATCAGGCTGTAACCAGCGACAGCTGGCAATGGCACCGATTGAAAGCCCAGCGTCGCAAGCAAAGTGACAACAAATTGGATGACGAGATAGCGACGAACGCGCTGCGACTGATCTGGCTGGTACTTCGCAAACTGTTCGAGTGGCCGTAATCGAAGTGGTGCCGACAATTCGCAGTCTGTTGGACGCCAACCGGTCCTCGCAAACCAGATCTTTATCTTGTCCTGCCAGCGCTTCGTGGCTCTAGCGTCAGCCCATAATGACCGGTAAACGTGCAAATTAGCGTTCAGCGGGTTAAAGCTGCCCAAGGCTTTGCGCACACCGAAAATCGGTGGGTCGTCATCGTTCTCAGGTTCGAAAGTACCGAATAACCGGTCCCAGATGACGAGAATGCCTCCATAGTTTTTATCGATGTAGCGAGCATTCTGCGCATGATGTACACGATGGTTAGAAGGCGTCACAAAGACGTAGTCCACCCAACCCAGTTTGTCCACGAAACGCGTATGTACCCAGAACTGATAAATAAGATCAATCGCACTCACCGTCGCAAAAACCTCAAGCGGCAAACCGATCAAAAACAGGGGTATGTAGACGGACCATCCAACCAGAAAATCTGTGCTTGTTTGCCGCAACGCAGTGGTTAGGTTGTACTCTTCACTCTGGTGGTGAACGCTGTGTGCCGCCCAAAAAAGCGATATCTCGTGACCGAACCGATGTTTCCAATAATAGAAGAAGTCGAAAGCCAGTAGCGCACCAGTCCAAGCCAGCACGCCCTGCCAAGACGCATCGAACCACTCGATTGGCATTTCGAATGGTGCAACGTAAGCCAAAAAAAATGCGTAGATCGCGATGCCGATCAGCTTACCGAACACACCCGTCAGTGTACTCATCGCGCCAGCGCTGAGACTACCGAGCGCATCGGCCAAAGGGATATAACCGCTGCCCTGACGACGGTCTATCCAAATCTCTATCGCAATCGCGATCAGAAAAAACGGTACTGCAAGACTAATGAGGTCCATCGATGGAATGTCGACTATTTACTTAGTTGGAATCTTCTGCTCTCATCATACGCGAGAGCAAATTACGGAAACAATATGAGCGGCTTTAACCTAATCGACAAACGCGAGCTGGATTTGCTCGCATCAACCGTCTCTAAACTGGCAGAAGGTTATGAGCACTTACCGGAATTACCCCCTGCACCATCGACAGATGCCATGCAAACGGTCTTGCTCAATGTTGCAGAACGTATGCATGACAACTATCCCTATGCGCACCCGCTGTATGCCGGGCAGATGCTAAAGCCGCCACATCCTATTGCGCGAACCGCTTATCAAATGGCCATGTGGGTGAATCCGAACAACCACGCACTCGATGGTGGCCGCGCCAGCTCAGCGCTAGAGAAAGAGGCCGTGAAGGAAATTGCCGCCATGTTCGGATTCGCACAGTCGCTTGGCCACCTGACCAGCAGCGGCACGTTGGCCAACTTGGAAGCGCTGTGGATTGCTGGTGAAATCACACCGGACAAAGTCATCACAGCGTCATCAGAGTCTCATTACACCCACCAACGCATCAGCGCCGTATTGAAGCTGCCCTTTGAGGCAATCCCTGCGGATGCGACTGGCCGCATTGACATCCACGCGCTGCGAGACCGGGCTAAGTCCGGGCACTTGGGCACGGTGGTGGCAACCGCCGGTACCACAAGCTTTGGCATTGTCGACCCCATCAAAGACATCATCGACCTAGGCCGCGAGTTCGGATTCCGCGTTCATGTAGATGCCGCCTATGGTGGCTATTTCGCGCTCTCCGAGTTACCAGAACGACTTCGACGGGATTATGACGCTATCGCCGAAGCCGACAGTGTTGCCATCGATCCGCACAAGCACGGCTTACAGCCTTATGGTTGTGGCTGCGTCTTATTCTCCGACCCTTCCGTCGGCAAGCATTATCGACACGACTCGCCTTACACCTATTTCTCCTCGGAAGAACTACATCTTGGAGAAATCAGCCTTGAATGTTCGAGAGCGGGTGCCGCGGCAACGGCTCTATGGGCGACTCAATCGCTATTGCCTCTGAAAAAAAAGGGTACGTTTGCTCAAGACCTTGATCGCTGTCGCCGTGCCGCAGCAATGCTCAGCAGCAGGCTCAGTGCGGACACACGTTTTAAGGTAATCCGCGAACAAGACCTCGACATTGTCGTTTGGGCCTTTGACGACCCATCCCCGAGCGTGGCGTCAAAGCTTGCTGCTGATACGTTCGACATTGCTGCAGAACATGAGCTCCATCTCGCGCTGATCGATGTTGACGCGACACTCGTTAGCGATACGCCATCGTATGAGGGGGCCGGTAGTGTGACGTGCCTGCGTAGCTGTCTGATGAAACCGCAACACATTGACTGGGTCGATGAGATTTATACCCGGCTTGACGTTGCGGCGAGTGCGGCGCTCGCAAAGCGTGACACGTGAAACCGATAATCGGTGCCTGCACCTGCCGAACGCAGCGTTCTTTAGCTTACGATCGCACGCGTCAGCGCGACGCCGGCAAACAAAGCGGCCACTGATAGGCTCAAATTCAAAAGCCCATAGCCAACGCCACTCATTTGATCACCTGCCGCGATTAATGACTGTGTCTCTAGCGCTAGCGCCGACATGGTCGTAAACGCACCACAGAAACCTGTGATTGCGAGAAGCTTCGCCGACGAACTGCCATCTTGCATACCGGACTGCAAGAACAACACGGTCAATACGCCAAGCAACAGGCTCCCGAAAACGTTCACTACTAACGTGGAGATCAACATACCACCGGTCTTCGCTAACGCTTGATTCACGCCATAGCGTGCGACAGCGCCCGCGGCGCCGCCGATCGCAACCCAAATCCAACCTGGCATGGGTTGATCCTAACTCGCTGCGAGCAGTCTCTGTCTGACGCCGTGATACTCGTCGACCATTCGCTCGACCAATTCACTGACGGGCAGAATGTCGTCGATGGTGCCGACACCTTGGCCAGATCCCCAGATGTCTTTCCAAGCCTTCGCTTTGGTGTTGCCGCCACTACCAAAGTTCATTGTCGATTTGTCGGCTACCGGCAGATTGTCTGGGTCGAGCCCTGCTTTCTCGATACTGGGCTTAAGGTAGTTACCCAATACACCGGTGAACAACGAGCTGTAGACAATATCCGCAGCGGCCGAATCGACCAGCATTTGCTTATACCCCTGGTCCGCGTTCGCTTCCGCCGTGGCAATAAATCGCGAACCGATATACGCAAGGTCTGCACCAATCGCTTGAGCGGCTAGCACATCCTGCCCTGTGGTCATTGCGCCCGACAAAAGCACCGTTCCGTCAAACTCTTTTCGGATTTCCTTGACCAACGCAAAGGGACTCAAAGCACCCGCATGACCGCCAGCACCGGCACACACGGCAATGATGCCATCCACACCTTCCGAGATTGCCTTACGAGCGTGCCGCAGATTGATCACGTCATGGAAAACCACACCACCGTAGCTATGCGTCGCCTCCACCACTTCTTGTGGCGGTCGAAGACTGGTAATAATGATCGGCACCTTCGCCTTGACGCAGCTCATCATGTCGTCGCGAAGTCGATCGTTGCTCGCATGACAGATTTGGTTTACGGCGAACGGCGCAATGGTCTTTTCCGGATGCTTGCTCCGTTCGGCATCCAATGTCTCGGAGATTTCTGCAAGCCAATCGTCGAGTAGTGGTTGTGGTCGAGCGTTCAGTGCAGGGAAAGAACCGACGATTCCAGCCTTGCATTGCTCAATGACCAGCTGAGGACCAGAAACGATAAACATAGGTGCCGCAACGACCGGTATACGGAGGTTGCCTTGAAGTACGGGTGGCAGTGACATGAAAGAACCTCTAATCAAACTCGCATGGAGTATATCTCTGGCGCTGGACCAAAGACAGCGCGGTGAGTTGTCATCGATATGTCGAAATCGCTATCTGCCGCCGCCTACGGCGTAAATCAAGTCGACGGATTGTGCATCACCCGACGCTGACTCCAGTGATAAACGATCATTGATTTTAAGACGTAAGAGCACGCGACTGATTTGATCGAACACACCATAGGCATATTGCAAATAGAGCCTAGACGACAGCGACTTGCCAGCAAGGAGACGCCCATCGCGACCGCTTCCCGCATAGGTCAGCGTGTCGAGGCCAAGCGCGTCACGAACCCCATCAGTCACACTGAAGGCCTGCCGCAAGCCTAAGCCTATCGCTGCGCCTGATAGGTCACCGCCCTCTCCGCTTCCGAGTGTCGCGAGGTTTCGCCCCGTCAGTAACAGACTGAATGCTTCCGCGTCTGGCAGAATCGGCTCTGAGAACAGCGTTGACGAGAGTCTGGCCGGTGAGCCTGTCACATCAATGCCGACACGTTGCTCCTCAATGGTGCGCTCAGCGCGAATATCCAAGATTGGGGCGTCTAAAGGACCGGAAAACCGCAGCAAACCCCGCGATACGGTCAAAGCTTGACCATAGGCTTCATAGGTCGCATCGCGTAAGGTCAGTAAGCCATTGCCCGTAGGACCACGGCCGGCGCGCTGACGAATATC
>JBCAZE010000179.1:0-6031 GCA_039700805.1 Pseudomonadota bacterium
GTGCTGGTACTCGCGGCGTTGCGCTTGGCGTGGCGTTGGTCGCAAGGCGTGCCAAAGCTGCCTAAAGCAATGCCAGGATGGCAGGTAAAGAGCTCACACATCAGCCATTGGCTGTTGTACCTGAGTCTGTTCTTGCTTCCGATCAGCGGCTGGCTGATGTCTTCCGCCAGCGCTTACAGCGTCAGCTGGTTCGGCCTGTTTACTTGGCCGGATTTGATTGCACCGGATAAAGCGCTGCGATCGACATTCGCGAGCATTCATGACAATGCGGCCAAAGTGTTGTTCGTGATCGCGTTGCTGCACATTGCGGCGGCGATCAAACATCACTGGGTGGATAAAGATAGCGTTTTAACGCGCATGACAGGATGGGCTTCGATGGTTCTTTTTGCTTCAGTGATCGTTGTGGGAATAACCGCATTGACCCCATCAGGTGACGCGCAGTCGAGCGATGCGGGACAACCAACGTTAGTTACCACAACGCCATCAAACGACACGACAGCGGCGCAACGTCCCTCGACAACCGGTGATCTGCCGGCTTGGCAAATCGACTACTCACAGAGCACGATTGCCTTTACCGCAGAACAAGCGGGTGCCAATTTCACTGGCGAATGGCGTGATTGGCAAGCAACCCTGATGTTTGATCGCGAGGCGCTTGAAAAGAGCCGCTTTGATGTCACCGTGCAAATCGACGGGGTCGACACGAAAGATGACGAACGGGATGCAACACTGAAGGACGCCGAGTGGTTCAATGCAGAAGCATTTCCGGCGGTACAGTTCGTCGCCAGTCGTTTCTCGCAAAACACGGATGGTACGTTCATTGCCGCGTCCGAAATGATCGTCAAAGGCGAGCGCTACCCGCTTGAATTCACGTTTGAAGTCGAACGTGACGGCAACACCGTCTCTCTCACCGGGAGCGCGCGTATCGACCGATTGGCAATGAACATCGGCACGGGTGACTGGACCGATACCGAATGGGTCGGTCAGTTTGTCGACGTCGCGGTCACAGTGACCGCGGTTACCGAGTAGTTGAGCAATCGCGTCTATGGGCTGCCAAACCGTAGCCAATCGACTATAATGTTTCGTTAGAAACTAATTGCCCTTTCCTTTTGAGGAAGACAACCTATGGCCAGTAAACAATCGCGGCTGCATGTCCCATCGGCACCGGCACGACCCGGTGACGAACCCGATTTTTCTTATCTCAAACTGATGCCTGCTGGGCGCCTCGGACGCCCGGACAGCCACGTAAAAGTCAACGAAACCCACGAGTTAGCCTCAGGCCTCGTGCGCGTACTTGACGATAATCACGAAGCCCAAGGCCAATGGGACCCCCACTTGGACGCCAAAGAGCTTCAGGTCGCCTTGCGGCACATGGTGATGACTCGCATTTTTGATGACCGCATGCAGCGCGTACAGCGCCAAGGCAAGATCTCGTTTTATGTGAAATCTACCGGTGAAGAAGCGGTCTCCGTTGCGCAAGCCATGGCGCTGCAACCCGGCGATATGTTGTTCCCATCCTATCGCAACCAAGGCCTCTTTATTGTTCGTGGCTCTAACCTCACCGATCTCATGTCGCAGTGCTTATCGAACACACGCGACATGTGCAAAGGCCGCCAGTTGCCGGTCATGTATCACAGCGCAGAGGACAAGCTGTTCTCGATTTCCGGCAACTTGACCACCCAGTATCCGCAGGCCGTTGGTTGGGCGATGGCTTCTGCCATCAAAGGCGAACAACATATCGCGGCTGCCTGGATCGGTGACGGCAGCACCGCAGAGGCGGATTTCCACCATGCGTTGACGTTCGCTGCTGTTTATCAAGCGCCGGTATTGCTGAACGTCGTCAACAATCAATATGCGATCTCCACGTTCCAAGCGTTTGCAGGTGGCGAGCAGCAAACATTTGCCGCACGCGGGCCAGGCAATGGCATTGCGGGCGTCCGCGTAGACGGTAATGACTTCTTGGCGGTGTACGCGGTCACCCAGTGGGCGGCAGAACGCGCCCGTGCAGGTGCAGGCGCCACCCTGATTGAGCACGTGACGTATCGCGGCTCTGCACACTCGACGAGCGACGACCCGACACGCTATCGGCCGAAAGAAGAATGGGCAGCGTTTCCTCTTGGCGATCCTATCGAGAGACTCAAACAGCATTTGATCGCTAACGGTGATTGGAGCGATGCGCGTCACGATGCCTTGGTCGAGGAACTGACAGAGCATGTGACCGCCTGCTGGAGGGAAGCCACCAGCTATGGGACGTTGAACGAAGGACCGCACCTCGATGCCTCGCTCATGTTCGAAGATATCTTCGAGAAGATGCCGGCGAATTTGCGGGCACAACGCGAGCAATGGCGCCGCGAAAAATCGGGCGACTAACGCCCCGGCAAAGATCAAAGAAGGACGCACTGTGGCAAAGATGAACATGATCCAGGCGCTGAACTCCGCCATGGACATCGCGATGGACCGAGACCCGAGCGTGGTCGTGATGGGCGAGGACGTCGGTTATTTCGGCGGTGTATTCCGTTGCACGGACGGTCTACAACGCAAATATGGCGAACATCGGTGTATTGACACACCCATCGCGGAAGGCGGCATCATCGGTACGGCAATCGGGATGGGGGTCAATGGCTTACGTCCAGTCGCCGAGATTCAATTCGCAGATTACATCTACCCGGGGTTTGACCAAGTGGTCAGTGAACTCGCGCGACTGCGTTATCGCAGCGCTGGCGACTTCTATGCGCCTGTGACGATTCGAACGCCCTGTGGCGGCGGTATTCGCGGCGGGCAAACTCACTCGCAAAGTCCAGAAGGGATTTTTGCCCACGTGTCCGGCATTCAAGTTGTGATGCCATCAAATCCTTATGACGCGAAGGGTCTGCTACTCGCGAGTATTGAAAGCGATGACCCGGTCGTGTTCTTCGAACCCAAGAGAATTTATAACGGTCCGTTCGATGGTGACCCCGACAAGCCAGCCGTTGGCTGGTCGTCTCACCCGCAAGGCGAGGTGCCGGAGGGTTACTACACCGTGCCGCTCGGCCAAGCGAATGTTGTCCGCGAAGGCAATGATGTGACGATCGTGACTTACGGCACGATGGTTCACGTAGCCGAAGCCGCTGCGAGGGCGGCGGATGTCGACGCAGAAATCATCGACGTAAGATCCTTACAACCCTTGGATTTGGAAACGTTGACCACGTCTGTTAACAAGACCGGCCGCTGCGTCATCGCCCATGAGGCAACTCGCTTTTCGGGTTATGGTGCTGAGCTGTCGGCGAGCATCCAAGAACACTGCTTTTACGCGTTGGAGGCACCGATACAACGTGTCACTGGCTGGGATACGCCCTATCCGCACGCATTCGAATGGGACTATTTCCCAGGTCAGAAACGAATAATAGCCGCCCTAGAAGCGGCGCTGGAGGACTGAGTCGTGGGTCAGTATGTATTCAAATTGCCCGACCTCGGTGAAGGTACCGTCGAGGCTGAGATCGGCGAGTGGCACGTTAAAGTGGGCGATCAAGTCAATGAGGATGATGTCATCGTCGACATGATGACCGACAAAGCGGCCGTTGAGATCCCCTCTCCTGTCACGGGCAGAATCGCCTCTCTCCACGGGCAGCAGGGCGATATTGTTGCGGTCGGCATGAATCTCATTGTGTTCGATGTGGATGGGGAAAGCGCGAACACAGCGACGAGCGAAGCGACACCCGATGCGCCGCAAGCGGCCCCTACTGCGCCAGAACCAGCGGCAAAAACTGTCGCTCAGACCGTAGCGCCGGAAGTCGTCGCCAACGCAAATAATACAAGCACCAATGCACGTGTTCTGACCTCACCTGCCGTCCGGGCCCGAGCCAAAAAGCAAGGCATCGATCTATCTGTTGTGCCCGGCAGTGGCGCACGTGGTCGCATTCTTGCCCGCGACTTGGAACAGTTCATCGCCGGTGGCGGCAAACCCGCCAGCAGCACGGTCGCTGTCACCAACCTCGAGACCGATGAAATCGAGGAGCATAAAGTGATCGGTGTACGTCGGGTCATCGCGCGCAAAATGAGCGAGGCGAAACGCAATATCCCGCATTTCACTTATGTTGATGAAGTGGACATCACGGAATTCAATGCGTTGCGAGAACATCTCAACGCCACCAGATCCGCCGATAAACCCAAGCTCACCTTCCTGCCGCTGTTGATCGCAGCACTCGCCAAAACGATGAAGGCATTTCCACAGTGCAACGCGACCTATGACGCTGAGCGCGAAGTCGTTTTGCGGCACAAAGCACTGCATGTCGGCATTGCCACACAAACCAAGGACGGCTTGAAGGTACCGGTGATCCATCAAGCGCAAGCGCGCTCAATCTGGGCGTTAGCAGACGACATCAAACGATTGTCGGAAGCCGCGCGAAACGGCAAAGCGAAGAAGCAAGAGCTCACAGGCTCATCGATAACGATCACAAGTCTCGGCGCCTTGGGCGGCATCGTGACCACCCCGGTCATCAATTCACCGGAAGTCGGCATTATCGGTATCAATAAAGCCGTGGACCGTCCGGTTGTAAAAGACGGCAATATTGTCGTCAGAACGATGATGAATGTCTCGGTGTCCTTCGATCATCGCTTTGTGGACGGCTATGACGCCGCTGCCATGGTGCAGTATCTGAAAGGATTGCTTGAGTACCCGGCGACTATTTTCGTTCCGGAATAATCAAAGCACGGTGCGCAGCCCTTGTTACGCGCAATCGATACGGGAATCTTGCTTGGCGCACTCGCCTGTCAACAGAAACACAGGTTAGAGCAAGCCGAGTTCAATCGCTTTCAACACGGCCCGTGTTCGATCTCGGACACCGAGTTTGGCAAGAATGCTCGAGACATGATTCTTTATCGTACCTTCGGATTTGGATAAGGCACTCGAGATTTCTTTGTTGCTGTAGCCACCTGCCATCAGGCGTGCCACCTCGGTTTCTCTCGGCGTCAAAGGCTCTGGCAATTCCGCCACTCTCTGCTGCGTCTTATCACCGCCGAGACTCGACAATAACGTTTGTGTGATTGCCGGTTGGATCATGGTTTCACCCGCGGCAACCGATTCAATGGCTGCAATCAGGTCGTCCAGCGATACGTCTTTCAGCAGATAGCCTTGCGCACCGGCACGAATGCCAGCCAACACTTGCTCATGATCATCAAATGTCGTCAGGATAATGACCGGTGTATTCAACCCAGCATCACGTAGCGTGGTGATCGCATCGATACCCGACATCTTTGGCATGCGCATATCTGTCAGGATGACATCGGGATGCCACTGTTGAGCAAGACCAAGTACGTCTGTGCCGTCACTTCCTTCAGCAACGACGGTGACCCGATCCGACAGCGACAAAAGACCGCAGATGCCCTGCCGAACCAGCATCTGATCGTCGATGACGATCAGCTTTAGCGGTTCAGGAAACACTGCTCAGCGGCACCATGCCGGTCAGACCAAAACCGTTGACGCCAAGTTCAAAACGAACCTCGCCACCGACACCGCTTATCCGCTCACGAATGCCGGTCAGCCCGTTGCCCTCGCGAAGTGCGCCAACTGCGCTGCCGTTATCCTTCACACTGAACGCGAGCTTCCCGGCTTCCTGCCAAAGCTGGATCCAACTTTCCGTCGCATTGGCATGACGCAGCGTATTGGTGATCGACTCTTGAATGCAGCGCAGCACCGCATCTGCAATATCGACATCGTCAATCTGCAAGGCGTCGTCAATTTCCAGATGGACGTTAAGTTGCGGCACGTTTTCAACAATCAGTTCGAGCGCGCGACGAAAATCAAGCTCGCTTTCATCTCGCAACGTGCTTACAGCATCACGCACATCGCTCAAGAGCAGCTTCGCCAGTGAGCGGCTCTGGCGAATGCTCTTTTGCGCCTCGCCGTCCGTTTGGCGTTCCGCAATCTGTAGGTTAATCGTCAAGGCCGTGAGATGGTGACCGACAAGATCATGCAAGTTGCGAGCGATTCTGGTTCGCTCGTTCTGACGCGACGCTTCTGAAAGCAGGTGCTGCGTGGCGACGAGTTCGCGATACA
>JBCAZE010000180.1:0-6015 GCA_039700805.1 Pseudomonadota bacterium
CTGGTGCCCTTTGCTGCCGCCGAGGAGCATCATCGACTTATCGCTCAGTCGACACTGACCTCATTCGATGGTGGCCATGAGTTGGCCTACGCGAAGCCAGGTGTGTTAACGCCGACTATTGACGCTTTTCTTCAACGCGTCGAAGCCGATGAAGCGCCAACACTTGCAGACGCCGATCCTGATCGAGTGAAAGCCGCTAGCAGTGCGGTGGATATGCCAACACGCGCACCGCTCACCGGCGGCGCCCTTCTGGTGATGGTGCTTGCGATTATTGTCGCGAGCTATGTGAGCGAAGATCTCGCCTGTATCGCCGCTGGTCTCCTCGCCGCCCAAGGTGTATTGAGTTTCCCCATTGCCGTACTGGCAAGTCTGCTTGGACTGTTCAGTGGCGACCTTGCACTCTTCGCCATCGGCCGTTGGGCGGGCGCACCGACGCTCGCTCGTTTTGTGTCCGAGGACAAACTCGTCGATGCAAAGGCCTGGCTACAACGTCGAGGTCCCGCGGTCATCATCGCGAGTCGCTTTATGCCTGGCACGCGACTTCCGACCTATTTGGCGGCGGGTGCATTGCGTATGCCTTGGTTGCGCTTCAGTGGATTTTTCGCACTGGCAACGATGATTTGGACACCGATTCTGGTGGGTCTTGCCATGCTTTATGGTGAGATTGCAGCCGATTGGCTCGCGCGCTACAGCGCGATGGCCTTACCCATCGTTGTCGGCGGATTGCTCGCTCTATTGCTCATCAGCAAATTCGTACCACCGTTGTTCACACGGCAGGGGCGTCAGCTTACCCGTTCGCGTTGGGTTCGCTTAACCAACTTTGAATACTGGCCGCGCAGCGCGTTTTATCCAGTGATTGTGGTTTATTGCATCTGGCTTGCGCTGCGTTACCGATCGGCCACGTTATTTACGTTGGCAAACCCAGCGATTCCGCTTGGTGGTCTCGTTGGCGAATCCAAGCATGACATTCTTCGCGCACTCAAGGGCAGTCGGGTGGTACCCGCCTTTGAACTACTCGACCATCGCGATGCATCACAACGCCTCGCCGCGCTCGATGCATTTGTTGCACGCGAACAGCTCGACTACCCGGTCGTACTGAAGCCGGATCGTGGGCAACGCGGCCAGGATGTGTGCATCGCAGAGTCACGGGAGATGGCAGCGGTTTATCTTGCGGCACATCAGGAACCAACGATCGCGCAGGCATTCGTGCGTGGCGAAGAATACGGCGTGTTTTACGTTCGTCTGCCAGACGAGGATCACGGATCCATTTTTTCAATCACGCACAAAGGTAAAACTGAGGTATGCGGCGATGGCGTGCAATCCTTGCGATCGCTGATACTGACCGATGCACGTGCCATCGGGATGGCCGCTATGTTTCTTGAGATGCACCGGCAACATCTTGACGACATACCCGCCCGCGGCGAGGTGGTGACACTCAACCGAATCGGCACTCATAGTCGTGGCAGTCTGTTCACCGATGCGCGTCACCTCAATACCGATGCGCTTTCAATCGCCATCGACTCGATTAGTCAACAATTCGACGGCTTTTACTTTGGACGCTACGATTTGATTGTGCCGAGTAGCGAGGCATTGTCTAAGGGGCGTGACATCAGCGTTATCGAATTGAATGGCGTGAGTTCTGAAGCGACACACATCTATGACCCCACGTTGAATGTCTGGAATGCCTGGCGCGTGACCGCGCAGCAGTGGCACATCGCATTCAGAATCGGCGATCAACTGCGAAGACGCGGACACGAACCTGCGAGTATCCGTGATGTGATCCAGGCCCTGCGAATGAACGAGTTTTGATAACCCCGATCAACCTATCAGCGGTTTTGATAGACTAAAAGCATGCCGTCGTCTATCTGCTCTATCATCCTTGCTTCGCTGATTGCGCTGGCCGCCGCATCTGCCGACGCGCAAGTTGCAGATGCGTTAGCACGCTATCAGACCCTGTCAGGCGTTTCTGTCACTGGCCTTGATAAAGAGGCACTCACAAAGCTCGAGTCAGGTGACACGATTTATCAGACGGTCCGCATGACTGATAGCGAAAACTCCGGCAGCACCATTCTTCGAATCGTCGGCTATCGTCTGATTCAAGTGGATCGTGAATCGCTATGGCTTGCCGCACTCGCCTATGATGGCAATTATTCGTCGCGGCTCACAGAACACCTGGTTTCCACCCACCAGCATGGAGATGCAACTTGGTATCAACACATCGACATGCCGTGGCCATTACGCGATCGCCATTGGTTGATACGTACCGGCAAGAACACAGCGCTTGCCGCCGCGACTGACAATCGCATTTGGGAGCACCGGTGGTCTTTAGAGCAAGACAGCTACGAGCAGATCCGAACGCTGGCACGCAACAACGCCGTCAGGTCCTTGTCCAGTGAGGATTTTCGAAAGTCCATTATGCTCCCACGCAATAATGGCGCTTGGGTGATGATGGAGCTTGCGCCGCGATCCACGCTCGTTGTTCTGCACGCCACCATGGATATGGGTGGTATCATCCCCGACTCTCTCGTCGCACGATCAACACGCAAACAACTGCGAAAGATGCTCGAGAAGATCGAACGTGATAGTGCCACGTCCATCGATGGCTATGACGGCTCGTATCCGATTTACCGCGGTGACGGGACACTGATTTCGCCACAAACGCGCTCAGACAATCCTGATGCTCCATGACTGAAGAAACGCAAACCGAAACGATGCTTGAACGCGTCACAAAGAACTTGAAGATTGGCCAGCATCGTCACCATATTTTTCTGTGTGTCGATCCGGCAACACCGAAATGCTGTGACCTCGAGCAGGGCCAAGCATCATGGCAGTACTTAAAGCAACGGTTACGAGCGCTTCGACTCGACATCAGCGGCCAGGTTTTTCGCTCGAAAGCAGGGTGCCTTCGTATCTGTCAGCAAGGTCCAATTGCGGTGGTGTACCCGGATGGTGTTTGGTATCGCGGCTGCACGCCCGAGGTACTCGAGCGCATCATCCAAGAGCACTTGATTGGCGGACAACCTGTCGAGGACCATCGCATCGCAACAGCGCCTCTGAGTGCAGGCGCGGTATCTATCGGATCAGAAGCTAACGATATCGACTAGGCATCGCTGTCATCCCGTCGGGCAGTGACCAATCGTTGCAGCAACCAATGCAGCAGGGCCGCGAACACCAATCCGACAACTAACCGCCGTCGATCTACAGGAACCAGACCTGCTCGTGATGACGCGCGCACTACCACATCTTCGCGAACTTCTTGACGCGGCTCACTCGACACTCGATTCTCGCGCCGCTCCATCGGTATCCAGTGCCCGCCTGCCGCGATCAGGGATGCCCCCAGCACGGCGCCAGTCGCATCTTTAACCAGCAGCCAACCCGGTTCTTCTGGCCATACCCAGGCACACACTTCCTGTCTTTGCCAACCGGGTGACTGCCAGTCCGCGCGCAACTCTCTTCCCGCAATTTCCAGTGTCAGTGGATTGTCGTCAGCGGCAAAGCGACAGATTCGCAGCCGCTGCCCTTGCTCCACAAAACGCGGGTAAAAGTTGACGCCACGCGTCGCGGCTGGCGTTGCAATACGTTCAACAATGCTCGACCACAGGGACGCATAATCCGCTTCGTGACCTGCACCAATCATGCGATAAGAATCTCTCAGCAATGACACGTGGAGCCGTGGATGCGTTGGCACCCGGCCCGCGAGTGGATATCCCGTCTCATCGAACAACCAAATGCGATCGAGCGCGGCTTCGACCGCGAGCGCAGAAAAACCGTCGTCCGGCGACCAGAGTGCGTTATCGAGCCTAAAAACCCTCGGCAGACTCGAAACATCGGAAAGCAGCGTCGGAAGTTGCGTACGAATGGCATCGACATCTTTTTGGTCGTGCAGTGTAAGCAAAACGCCGGGTGCATCACCGTCACTGCCCAACAATAGCCGTAACGCATCTTCGCCCAGCGTGTTGAGACTCGCACCATCGAGGATGACGAGATCCGCATCTGCGACCAGCTCAAGTAGTGCCGGCCGTGCGTCCAGCGCTTCTCGGTTGGCGATGTACCAACGAAAGCGCGCGTCACTGATTCGACTGCGAACGACAAGCGGCGCGCCACTGTCACTCAGCCAACGCTGTAATGCGCGCCACTCGAATGCCGGTGCGTCGTTCAAAATCAGCACGCGCGCGAGTAGAGGTGACGTCACATGCATCCCCACTGTGGCTGCGAACTCGCGAGAGCCTTGTCGTACGACAACGCCAATATCATGATTTCCGGCATTTAACCCACTAAGAAGGAAACGATACTGTTCGTCAATCGTCTCGGTGTCATCGACGAGACGATCATCGACAGAAATCTCTACCCGCACCGGGCCGTCTTCCGTTCCCGGCAGTGCCAACGATAGTTCGACGCGCTCACCAATTGTTGTTTGGGCGGGTGCATCGATTAACGCAGCAAACGGCAGCTCGTCAGGGGGTAACCACTGCCAGTGGCGCGGCACATCGCGCCATCGCGGCGCGGGTAAACCGTCACCAAGCAATGTCACGCGTGCTTGCCCAGTCCTCGAGTGAACATCTTTTACATTGGATACCCGCTCAACCACGAATGTCTTTCGGGTATCCGCCAGCCAACTTTTTACCGAGACGCATGACTCGCTACGAGGTAACAACCAAACGTGGACGCGCGTATCCAGTGCATCAAGCTGGCCCGCTCCGGGACAGGGCGAAACGACAATATGGTCGCCACGACTTGAGACCTGTAGCGGCGGAAAAATGAAGGCCATCTGCATCAACCAAAATGCCAGCGCGCTGATGACCAAAGCCGACCGCATCGCGATCGATCGTGCCTGCAAAACGAAGCCTCGGAGCGCCCAGAATGCAATAGCGGAAAGCACCACCGCAGCGAAAAGCTGCCACAGCGGCGCCGTTAGAATAGACGGCAATGCAAACGACCAATCAGCCATTGCTATCACCGAACAGGTCTATCGTTTGTTCACGGCGCGAAGGCAATGGCGCGACCTCAGGTGAGCTTACCGTCCAGAAGTGCCGCAACGCTTCTCGGCAGTCCGCGCAATCGTTATCCCTTTGCCACTCCGTCAGTGCGGCGATAGCGCTAAGTGCCTCGTTCGCGCTTGGACCCGAATCTCGATGCCATGAGAGCCACTCTGACACCAGAGCCGCATCCTCTTGATTCGTACGAGGCGTTCCGGCCAGCAAATTGGAGAACGCGGACTGTATGCGTCCGGCTGGTATGGGGCCCCCGGTTAGTCGACGTGACCGCCCTTCGATCTCGATGTCATCGAGCTCACCGGTCAAGCGTCGCTCTGGATCGGGAGGCGTGATCGACACGCCAACACGACGAGCATAGACACGTGAACGATTCTGTACTCGCTTCAAGAATGCCAAAGCACGGTACTGATGCGGTAATGCAGGCGTCGGCTCATACTGACGCAGCGCTGCCTCGGATTGCCACATCTCGGCAAGCGCTGCGCGCAACAACGCTCTTGTTTCGGGATCAAACAACGTCGCCTCTTCTTCCTGATCATGAAAATGCGCATAGTCGCCGATCGCTGTAGCAGCATCAGCGAATGCATCCTCAGCGCTCAATGGTTGCGCGGCCTCCCCATGATCGTGCCCATCACCGATATAGTGACCTTCGCCTAACGCAACAACTTGGCTCTTCGTGTCATGAGCCTCATCTTCATGATCGTCATCTGCCTCATCATCATCGTGATCATCATCGTCGTGATCATCGTGGTGTTCATCGTGCCCGTCGTCGGTCGAGTGCCCGATCCCGGCAACAGGTTCGCCACTTTGCTCCTCGCCGAGAAAACGGCCATATCGTAGTCGCAGTGCCTTCTGGTCGTTCGCTAGCGCCTGCGCCTTTGCATTGAACGTCTCGCGCTGAAGGTTCGGTGCTTCGGCTATTAGAGCTTCGCTATCGATAATGATCTGACGCTGCGACCGAAAGTACTCGGGCATGACCTGGATGACAGGATTATCGATCGTCAGCTCTGGGCCAGAACTACGA
>JBCAZE010000181.1:0-5977 GCA_039700805.1 Pseudomonadota bacterium
GTGTTGAGCACCATCGCCAAAGCCCTCTGCCGCATACGCGGACATCGGACCGAACGCGAACAGCCGTGCGACCCCCGCCTCGCGAATAGCTGCGCCAGTCTCGAAATGCATCGTCTCGCTATCAGCGCCAAGTTCTCCCATATCACCAATCACCATCCACGGTTTGGCATATGAGGCGGCAAGCATTTTTGCAGCAGCATGCATCGATGCAGGATTAGCGTTGTAACTGTCATCGAACACCGTAGCCCCGTTCAAGGCACGTAACGGATCTTGCCGACCAGGCTCTGGTGCGACACTGGCCAAACCGTCGACAATATCGCCGAGCGAAATCCCCGCTGAATGTGTAACCGCCGCTGCTCCAACCGCGTTCAACGCATTGTGATCACCGTCCAGCGCTAGATGCACCTCGGCCTCGTCACCCGGAACATGCAACTTGAATCGCACACCATTTGGCGACGTCTCTAATTCGGAATACCAGTAATCTGCGTGCGACGTGCTGCCGAAACTCACCGTCGACGCTGGCGCTGCAAGGTCATGCCACAACGGCGCATAAGGGTCATCCGCATTAATAACGGCAATGCCATTTTCATCCAGTGACTCGAATAACTCGCCCTTCGCGTGAGCAACACCCTCAATGGAGCCGAACCCTTCAAGATGCGCGGGACCGGCGTTGGTAATAATGGCGATGTCTGGCTTCACCCATGCCGCCATTTCCGCAATCTCACCGTGGTGATTTGCGCCAAGTTCCAAAACCGCGCGTCGGTGCGAGCGATCTAATCGTGTGAGCATCATCGGCACACCGATGTGGTTGTTGTAATTGCCTTCCGTCGCGAAACTCGCGTCTCCAAGACATGCAGCAATCATCGAGCGCATGGTTGTCTTACCATTGCTTCCCGTTACGGCGATCACAACCGCATCAACCTTCGATCGCCAATACGCCGACATGGTCTGCAGCGCCTGCAATGGATCTTTCACGACAACGCTCGACAACGTGTCGGACAAGGGCTCCGCAATCAATGCTGCTGCAGCACCGTTGTCGAGCGCCGAATCGACGTAGTCGATGCCGCGTACGCGCTCACCGTCGAGCGCCACGAATAAATCACCAGGTGCTACGCGACGAGAGTCGATGGCGGCCGCCGTGATCGATACGTCGGCGCCGCGAATCTCGCCATTCACAACGTCTGCTATTTGCGAGAGCATCATATCCATCAGCCGACAACACCTCGGCTGTCTCGCAGCGCTATCCTCGCTTCGAGAACATCATCAAACGGAAGCGACTGCCCGTCGATCACTTGAAATTTTTCGTGACCCTTCCCAGCAATAACAACGACATCGTCGTCGTTGGCCATTTCGATCGCAGCGCGAATCGCGGCACGCCGATCAAACTCGATGCGGGACGGCTTTTTGGTCAAGCCCTTTAGCATCCCGTCTATAATCTCTTCGATCGCTTCGGTGCGCGGATTGTCGCTCGTGAGCACAAGATGATCTGCGCCTGCTTCCGCCGCCGCAGCCATTTGCGGCCGCTTCCCCTTATCACGGTCGCCGCCGCAGCCAAAAACACAAATCAACTTACCGGACACCCCCTCTCGGAGCGTTTCGAGCACGAGCGATAACGCCTCAGGGGTATGCGCGAAATCCACGAACACGGCAGGCGAGCCTGATGCAACGCGTTGCAAACGTCCAGGTGGTGGCAGTGCATCAGCCAGTGCGTCGGCAGCAGCCGCTGGATCCAAGCCATGCGCGCGCAACGCGGCAAACGCGAGGCAAACGTTTTGAATATTGAATTGGCCAATAAGGCGCGTGCAGACTTCAACGTCACCCTCATCTGTGGACAGCGTCAATTGGGTACCCGCCACCGATTGGACCGCATCACGAACGCACACAAATCTCGCCGGCAAATCGTCAATCGCTGTGCTGCTGACTTGAATCGCCACATCCGAGTATCGCTGCCAGAGCTGTTGACCGTAGATGTCATCGGTCGCAATAATCCGATCACGCAGCCCTTGTTGCTCGAATAGACTGGCCTTTGCCTCGAAGTAATCATCCATCGAACCGTGATAATCAAGGTGGTCTCGCGACAGATTACTGAAGACAGCGATATCAATATCGCTATGCGCTAGTCGCTGTTGCACCAACGCATGAGAAGACGCCTCGAGTGCAACGTGGGTAACACCCTCACCGAGAAACTCCGACAACCGTCGTTGCACAGTGATCGCATCCGGCGTGGTTAGCGACTGCGATCGCAGAGCGCGTAGTGGACCGCTACCGAGCGTCCCCATGATTGCGGACCGCTCGCCATGTGCGCGTAGCGCAGCGGCGATCAACCAACTAATGCTCGACTTGCCATTGGTCCCAGTGACCGCGGCAATACGCAACGAATCCCCAGGCTGCGCATAAAATCGTGACCCAAGCAGCGCCGGCAAACGCAGATCCTCAGCGACCGAGACGACCGGCAATTTTCGACGCAGCGCTTGCACGCGAAGATCCGTTTCCGGCAAATCGGTGATGACCGCTGCCGCGTCGCGTGACAGCGCTTCATCGACAAATTCGAAACCATGCCGAGTAGCACCCTGAACTGCGACAAACGCACTTCCCCGCACTAGCGTCTTACTATCAAGCGTGAGGCCGCTGATTTCTGTTGCTGGCGCTGGCGCGATACCAGCGAGCAATGTATCCAGCCGCATCGTCTTGTCGAGTTTCGCCGCCATCATTGCTGTGCCACCAGCGGCTGCGGATCCACAAGACCCGGAACGTTATCAGGTGGCAATGCCATCAATCGCAGCGCTTCGCGCATGACCTCAGAGAACACCGGCGCCGCGACATCACCGCCGTAATAATCACCCTTCTTAGGCTCATCGATGATGATCACCGCAGCGAGCCGAGGGTTGTCGACCGGCACAACGCCGGCGAAGACGGAATAGTATTTGTCCCGTGTGTATTCGCCGTTCACCCATTTCCATGAGGTACCTGTCTTACCAGCGACACGATACCCCGGTATAGCTGCTTTAGTACCTGTGCCGCCAGGCTTGACGACGTGCTCCATCATTTCGAGCACGCGCCTTGCGACATCGACAGGAAACACTTGCTCTGAATCTGGCACGTCGTCGACACGCAACAACGATACCGGCACGCGAGCGCCGTCATTGCCGAGCGTCGCGTAGGCACTCGCTAACTGCAAGGGCGTGACCGACAGTCCATAGCCGTAGGATGACGTCGCCTGAGTAATCTCAGACCAATCCATGTAGTGGTTCAATTTGCCGGCGGACTCGTCATGCAACGTACCGGTGCTCGGTAATCCGAAACCCAATCGATTAAGCCCGCGCCACATCTGCTCGGCATCCATGCGCAGAGCGATCATTGACATACCGACATTGCTCGAGCGCGCGATGATCGTACTAAGGTCAATCGCACCAAGATTATTCTTGTCAGTAATGGGTTTCGCACCGACTTGTAAAACGCCCGGCGAGGTATCGATCAACTCACTAGCGCTGACAACGCCCTCCGACATCGCGATCGCCGCGACCAGCGGCTTGATACTGGATCCCGGGTCGAGAATCCGCGTCATTGCCCGATTGGTGACACGTTCACCGATGCGTTGCGATCCATCATTCGGGTTAAAACCAGGTTGGTTGACCATCGCCAACACCTCACCGGTACGCACATCGATAATGACCATGGAGCCGGTCTGCGCTTGATGCAGTTTTACGGCGCGTTTCAGCTCGCGGTAAGCGAAATACTGAATACGTGAATCGATGCTGAGTGCGATGTCGCGCCCTGGGCGCGGCGTGCGGATACTCTCAACGTCAGCAATCGCACGCCCCTCTCTATCTTGGACGATCCGTTTGCGCCCGGACTCGCCCGTCAGCGCCGCCTCATAGGCCTTCTCGATGCCGGTTTGACCCTTCTCGTCAATGTTGGCAAAGCCAACAAGGTGCGCCGCCACCTCGCCTGTTGGATAAAAGCGCTTGTATTCACGCATGACATCGATGCCGCGCAACTGAAGCTCGTTCACGGCTCGCACTTGATCTGGACGAAGGTGTCGACGCAGCCATACAAACTGCTTATCCATGCGCTTATTGATTCTGCGCATGACGCCTTCTGGAGACATATCGAGCGCAGTGGCAAGCGGACCGAATTTCTCGACATCAAGCGCGAGCTCATGCGGAACCGCCCAGATGCTATCGACCGGGGTCGAGATCGCCAGCGGCTCGCCGTGGCGATCGGTAATGATGCCGCGGTGAGCAAAAATATCGCGCTCACGCAGATGCAAAGACTCCGCTTTCGCCTCATAGCGCTCATTCGCAATGGTTAGCAACCAAACTGACTTGCCTAACAGCGACAGACCAAAGACGGCAAACAATGCCACCACGACGATGCTTCGCTGACGAAAACGCCGCGCCATATCTTGCTTTTTCTCTGCTGCACGTTTCATTGCGACGGCGCCTCCGCATGATTGACCGCCGGGATTTGGCCAAGCACCTCGTGCACTGGCTCAAGACCAACGAAGCGATAGTCACCTTGATCGGTAATCAGGAAAACGTCGTCTGCGCCAGGTCGCTGCAACGCAAGCTCATCACCCGCTTTGCCCTCGATCATGCCGTGCGCAGCAAACGTCGATTGCTCTAGCTGCAATTGACGCCACTCAACTTGTAAGCGGTCGCGCTCTTTCGAAAGCCGTTGCAGCTCCATGAAGAGCTGACGTGATTCATGACGCGTGTAGGCAAGTGCGATGCTGACAGCACACAATGCGATCAGTGTGATGATTAGCAAACCGTTACCGACCGGCCATTTACCGACTTGAGCGCGGCTCATCGCAGACGCTCCGCGACACGCAATGTCGCACTTCTGGCACGCGCGTTGTCGGCGACCTCTTCGGCGGTCGGCTTTTGCGCTTTCCCGACGAGACGCATCTTCGGTCGCGCAGACTCGGGCATATCTGGCAACCCGCGATACACAGGATCCTCGGCACAGACCTCACGCAAGAAGCGCTTGACGGGCCGATCCTCCAGCGAATGGAATGTGATGAAACAGACACGACCACCAATAGCGAGCACATCGATCACCGCCGCGAGGGCCGCATCGATTTCACCGAGCTCGTCATTGACGCGCATGCGAATCGCTTGGAATGTCTTTGTCGCGGGATGGCGCTTTGTCTGCCTAATCACCTTGGCAGGCGTTGCGGCGACGATCACGTCCGACAGATCCTTCGTCGAATGCAGCGAACCAGAATCTCGAGCCGCGACAATCGCTTTCGCAATGCGGGCTGCAAGGCGCTCCTCACCGAGCACACTAATGTCACGGCGAAGCGTTGCCTCGTTCACCTCGGCAAGATAATCACTCGCCGTCATCTTTTGTTGCGCATCCATACGCATATCTAATGGACCTTCTCGCAAGAAACTGAACCCGCGACGTTCGTCATCCAACTGCGGCGAAGAGACGCCAAAGTCGAACAGCACGCCGTCAGCGCCGCGTCCCGCGAACGCCTGATCGACAGCATCGGCAATCTCAGAAAACGGCGCGTGATGCACCGCAAATCGCTGATCATCTTTGAACCGCGCTTTCGCAGTCGCTACAGCGGTCGCATCGCGATCAATAGCCAACAGCTTCCCCTCCGTCCCCAATCGATCGAGGATGGCGGCACTATGCCCGCCTCTGCCAAACGTCGCGTCCACGTAACGGCCTTCGGCCTTCGGCGCCAGCCCTTCGAGCACTTGCGCCAGCATTACCGGGACATGCGACATCAAACGCCCGTCAGATCGACAACGATTCCAGCTCGGCCGACAACTCATCGTCGTCATCCGCACGGAATTCATCACACCGCTCGTACCAGCGTTGCTCGTCCCACAACTCAAACTTTCTGCCCTGACCCACCAACATCGCCTTACGTTCGATGCCAGCGAATTCACGAAGCTCTTTGGGCATGAGAACGCGACCATGCCCGTCCAGCTCCATCTCAGTCGCATAACCGATCATGAGT
>JBCAZE010000021.1:0-24782 GCA_039700805.1 Pseudomonadota bacterium
TGAGGCTATCGCGCCAACCGCGGCAAAAGACGACACGATCAGCATTCAACGATGGTGTATCGATGGAGGCGCCACAGTGATCAGCGTTCATGCAAGCATCATCGACCGTATGTTCAATGAGTATGTCTCGCTCGATGAATGCTTGTCGCGAGGAGGAGAGGAAACGTTCTATGTCGAGCCGCGCCGCGGTCGGCATTGCGATGAACGATGATTCTCCGGAAACAGCCTCAGGGGGTGCGCTCGCGAGCTCAGCGTAACGCTTTTGTGTTTCATCTGCCGTATTCCAGGCCTCTTTAAGCTGCGTCGTGTCCAAACGACGCAACGCCGCGCGCGTGTTTAGAACATCTGTGTCAAGCCAATGGCTGACACGTTGATAGTGCGCTTGTGCGGCTTCCCATAATTCGTCGAAATACGGCTCTGGCTTGATCTTCTTTCCGGTAAGCGGCGTGATCAAGCCGCCTGCAACGGTCGAGGCCGCACCGATTAGCCTTTGATCGATGACGGCGATACGTGCACCTTGGTCCAACAAAGTCCAGGCCAGCGTCGTTCCGGCGAGACCCTGACCGATGATTGCAATATCGACGCTACGTTTCATATTTTGACGGTCGTTTTCGCATCGACTTTCGCTCAGAATTTCGTTGTTTTTGTTCCAGTCTCTTACGAATGCTCGAGCGACTCGGTTTGGTCGGGACGCGCGGTGGCGCAACGATCATTGCCTCACGAATGATGGTCGTGAGTCGTTCAATGGCGGCCTTTTTGTTGGCTAGCTGCGAGCGTTTGTTTTGCGCCTTGATGACCAATTCGCCCGCGCGATTGATGCGTTGATCACGGCGCGCCAATAAGCGCTCTTTGATAGCGCGTGGCAACTCGCCTTTGTCGATGATGAAACGCAGTTCGACGGCCGTCGAGGTTTTATTGACGTGCTGTCCGCCTGCGCCCTGCGCCCGAATCGCATGCCACTGAATCGATGATGCAGGTATCGACAGCGTTTCGTCGATTGCTATGCGTCCGAGGGGGGGCGGTATAGCCATCCTCAGATTGTTTCGTACCAGTCGACACCCGCGTCGTCCCGATGTCGGCTGATGGCACCTCGATGAAGTAGATAGTTGAGGTGTGCGACAGACTCGCCGGTGGCCATGATCAAATTGCCATCGCTGATGCGACTCTTGAACAACGCGGAGAAGACGTCGACAGCACGCTTTGGCTCACGGCATAGCTCGACAAGTTTTGCGAGCCCTGTTTCATGCTCCTCGATCAGCGCATCGAGTCGACCCTGCGCGCCAGTGAATGGCTTACCATGCGATGGCAGCACCAGCACGTCGTCATCCAGAACATCTTTGAGGTGATGGCAGCTCGAAAGCCATGCGCCGAGGGGGTCCGCATCGGGCTCTGTCGGCCAAACGCTGACATTGGACGAAATGGTCGGCAGTAGCTGATCACCGGCGATCAGTAATTTTCGCTTGGCATCGTAGAGCGATGCGTGTTCAGGGCAGTGTCCGCTTGTGGTGATGACTTGCCATTGCCCTTCACCAATGCTCAAGGTTTGTTCGTCCATCAAGCGTTGATAGGCGTCCGGCATTGCGGAGACAGCTTTGCCAAAGCCGCCGAATCGGCTGACGTAATTGTCGAGTGACTCTTGATTGAAGCCTGCGGCACGATAGAACGCGACACCGGCTGCAGGTGCTTCGCGTCCGGTATCAGCGACCAGCACACGGCACATCAAATACTCTGCCCGTGACATCAGGAGTGGTGCATCGAATTCACGGCATAACCAACCTGCGCTGCCGACGTGGTCTGGATGCATGTGTGTGACGACAACGCGATTCACAGACTTTTCTCCGAGCAACGTCAGCCAGATGTCTTGTGTTTCCTTGCTGTTGAGGCCGGTATCGACAATGGTCGTGTTGTCACCGTCTCGGAGTAACCATAGGTTGATATGGCCGAGTAGGAACGGCAGCGGCATCCGAATCCAATCGATGCCATCAGCGATAGGTAGGCGTTCACCGGTTTGCGGCACACCATCGATCGGGTAGTGCATGTAATCAGGGGTGGCGGGCATGGATTCTCCAGCTTAGCCGTGCGACAAGTTGCTGTTATACAGCGCTTTGCGCATTATAACCTCGGGAGCAATAGCGGGGGATCACAAATGCATCCATATCATCACGCAGCAGCAAGGCCGGCCCATCCGGCGATTGTCATGGCGGGAAGTGGCTTGTCGATGAGCTACGGGGAACTTGACGCCAAGTCGAACCAGGTTGCCCATCTGTTCCGTGCATTGGGGTTAAAGGCGCGCGATCGAGTGGCGTTGCAATTGGAGAACACGCTCGACTATATGGCGATTGTCTTTGGTGCGCAGCGATGTGGACTGATCTACACGCCGATCAGCACGCATCTGTTGCGGGACGAGGTTGCTTACATCGTCAACAACTGTGGCGCGAGAGTATTTATCGGTTCGGCCAAGATCGCTAAGGTGGCCGCTGAAGTACGCGAGGATGCGCCGGCAGTTGAAACGTTCCTGATGCTCCATGAGGCGATCGAAGGTTTCGATTCTTTCGAGGATGCGATTGCGAACCAACCGACAACGCCGGTGGCGGATGAAGAGGCAGGCATACAGATGTTGTATTCGTCTGGTACGACGGGGCGACCGAAGGGCGTCTTGTCGAACCGACCGACCGGAACCGCGATTGACGATCCGTTGCCGCTGCCGCTGGCGCTAGTTCAAGCATTCGGCATTAACGAACAAAGTCGTTACCTATCGACAGCGCCGCTCTATCACGCTGCACCTTTAACGTTTGTCACGATCTCTCTTTGCCTCGGCGCGACCGTTGTCATTATGGAGAAGTTTGACGCCGAGAATGCGCTAAAGGCCATCGAGCAACACGCGATCACCCATAGCCAGTGGGTGCCGATAATGTTTGTTCGTATGTTGAAGCTGCCGCACGAGGTGCGCGAACGGTACTCGCTCGACTCGCTGCAAGTCGCGATTCATGCAGCTGCGCCGTGTCCCGTTGACGTCAAGCACGAGATGATCAAGTGGTTTGGTCCTCGGATCGCTGAATACTATGCTTCGACTGAGGGCGCGGGCTTTACGGCGATAGACTCGGCAAACTGGTTGACTCACCCAGGATCCGTGGGGCCGCCGCGCAGTGGTCAGATTCATATCTTAGACGATGATGGGAACGCGCTGCCGACAGGCGAGGTCGGGACCGTTTACTTCTCCGGTAATCCGACGAAGTTTGAGTACTACGACGAGCCAGACAAGACCGCCGCGTCTTATACGGACCAAGGTTGGGCGACCGTCGGCGATGTTGGCTATCTCGACGAAGATGGTTTTTTATATCTCACCGATCGTAAGCACTACATGATCATTTCGGGGGGCGTTAATGTCTATCCGCAAGAGGTGGAGGACTTGTTGATCGTGCATGAAGCTGTCGCGGATGCAGCGGTGTTCGGTGTTCCGCACCCCGAGTTTGGAGAGGCGGTACATGCGGTTGTTCAACTGCGCGACGTCGAGGTCGTCGATGACGATATGGAGTCGCGGCTGATCGCTTATTTGCGTGAGCGCTTGTCTCACATCAAAGTACCTAAGGCTATCGATTTCAGCCGTCAATTGCCGAGACATGACAATGGCAAGCTGTATAAGCGACGTTTGCTAGAAACCTATCGGGATCGTTATTAAAGCTAATTGTCATTTGGGGGTAAAATCGATATTATTTCCATATGACAAAAGTAGCGGTACTCAATTCCGCCACTGCAGATGTATTCGAGCAGTTTGGCGAAGACGAAATCGGTCGGGTCGCTTTGAAGGCGTTCTTTGGCATCGCGCATGCGTGGAATCTGTCACGAGATGAGTCCCGTGTGTTGTTGGGTGCTCCTAGCGATAGCACTTACTATCGCTGGCGACAGGGAAAAGTGGCCGCGATTCCGCGAGATACACTAGAGCGGATAAGCGTCTTGTTGGGTATCTACAAGGCGCTACATATCTTACTGCCGGTGGCACGCCAAGCGGATACTTATGTGCGGCGTGAGAATGCCGATTTCGATGGCAACTCTGCGCTTGCGGTGATGATGCGAGGCAACGTGGATGATCTTTACCGGGTGAGGCGCTATCTCGATGCCTGGCGAGGATAAGCCGCGCCGCCGCAATCTGAAAGGGGATAAGCAGTTCAGGATTATTCCCACCCGGTTTCCTCCGGTCGATATTTTTGAATCTCTAGTATCCGCCGACGAACTTGAGATTCTATTCGCGATTGAGTCAATGACCAACGATCGGTTGCAGGCGCAAGCCGGCAATTTGTCGAATGTGCCGAGGACTCAGTGGGTCACAGGTCCTGGTGCGACTGTGGTAATGGCCGCCTTTACGCACATCGGAAATGCCAGTCGTTTTAGCAACGGTGACTATGGCGTTTATTACGCGGCCCTCGATGAAGACACCGCGATCGCAGAGACGGTGTTTCATCAACAAAGACGATTGGCCGCGACACGAGAAGCACCGATAGAAATCGATATGCGCGTCTATGTTGGGCGGTGCGATGCATCATTCGAGGACATCCGCGGCGAGCGCTGGCGTCATTTGCAGGACCCAGATCTTGGTCGGTGGCCAATCGCGCAAGCGTTTGGCGCAGAACGTCGCGCTGCTGGCGCATCTGGGCTTCTTTACAAAAGTGCGCGTCGACAACGTGGTCAGTGCATCGCGGCGTTCTTGCCGAAAGCGGTCAGTTTACCGCGCCAGGGCCGCCATCTCAGGTACAGTTGGGATGGAGAAAAAATCGCGCATGTGTTTTCTGTGGGCAACTTAAGAACACTGTAATACGCATTACCGAATAAAAGAGACGAAAGATGAACGTTATTAAGTGGCTGGGCCTACTCGCATCGATGTTGTTGAGCATCAATGCGCACGCAGATCAATACGATGAGCTCATTGAAGGGCTCGAAACACGCGATGGATTTTTCACGATTCACTCGTCTCCAAAGAGATCGGTAGTGCTAGCAACATTGCCGGCACCAGATGACAACGGGCTCAGTCTTCGCATGATCTACGCGGGTTATCTTGCCACCGGCCTTGGTTCCAATCCGATTGGCGCAGATCGCGGCCTATGGTCGGATAGCCAGCTGCTTGCTGTCAGGCGTGTGGGCGATCACGTTATCATCGAGCGGGAAAACACCCGCTACCGTGCCGACGCGGATAACCGGTATGAACGACAAGCTGTTCATGAGAGCTTTGCACGGTCCGTTCTATGGCGCGGCAAGGTGCTCGCGACGCGCGTGGACGGTCGGATACTCATCGATCTCAGTAGTTTTATTGTGCGAGATCCCCTCGATTTTCCTGGTGCGCTCTCGAGTGCGGGGCAGGGCGATTTTGTACTAGATCCAGCGCGGAGTTTTGTAGACGCCGAGCAGCTGGCGTTTCCTGATAATGTTGAGCTGCAATCAGTACTGACGTTTGCTGGCCGCTCGCCGGGTAATGAAGTGCAGGCAACTGCGGCGGATCCAAGCGCTGTAACACTCACCGTGCATCATTCATTTGTGCGACTCCCGGATGCGGGTTATGACGTGCGCTTGTCGGACCCCCGCGCCGCGGCGATCGATCTAACCGTTTACGACTTCGCAGCACCGTTGGACGAACCGCTGACTCGCCGGCTCGCGCGACGGTTCCGATTGCAAAAGAAGGACCCATCTCAAGCTGTCAGTGAGGTTGTTAAACCTATTGTCTTCTACGTAGACCGCGGTACGCCAACAGAGATTCAGCGAGCGCTTATCGAAGGCGCGAGTTGGTGGGCAGAGGCGTTCGAGGCGGCAGGTTTCCGCAACGGCTATCGTGTCGAGCTCCTGCCAGAAGGCGCGCACCCGCTCGACATTCGCTACAACGTCATCCAGTGGGTCCACCGTCAAACGCGCGGTTGGTCGTATGGCGGCGGCGTCTACGACCCGCGCACGGGTGAGATGTTGAAAGGCATGGTGATTCTGGGCAGCCAGCGTGTCCGACAAGACCGGATGATCTTCGAAGGTCTCGCGGGGGCAGAAAAAACCGGCACCGGGGAGAGCGATGATCCGGTCGTTTTGTCGCTTCGGCGTATTCGGCAATTGTCCGCGCACGAGGTGGGGCATGCGCTCGGCTTTCAACACAACATGGCGGCGAGCATGGATAACCGCGCCTCAGTGATGGATTATCCCGCGCCTCTTGTTCGGCTGGATGAGGATGGGCATTTGGATTTCTCGGCCGTTTACACCAACGAAATTGGTGCGTGGGACAAATTCACGGTGGCGTGGCTCTACAGCGAGTTCGCCCCTGACGCCGACATCGCTATGAATCTGCAGCGGCTGATCGATGACGCGTATGGCAGTGGATTGCACTTCGTGGCTGACCGCCATTCAAGACCCATATCGGCGGCGCATCCGAGAGGTAGCCTATGGGACAACGGCAGTGACCCCGTGCAGGGGCTCGTCGATGCATTGGCGGTTCGCCAGCATGCGCTCGAGAATTTTGACTTATCGGTCCTCGCAGAAGGTCGCTCTGTTTCGGATTTGAGAACGGTTTTTGCACCGATCTATCTCTATCATCGCTATCAGACGCTCGCCGCAGCCAAGTTGCTCGGTGGTATGAGTTTCGATTACGCCATGAACGATGGTCGCGCGCATTCGGTAGCGCCCGTTCAGGCAGATGAGCAGCGCGCTGCATTGGATGTGCTGCTGACGACGTTGTCGCCTGACGTATTGATGATTAGTAAGGAGATACGTCAGCTGATGTTACCGCCGCTCTATGCGAATGAGCCCATCATGGCACGTGAGCGGATTCAATCGAGAACTGGGGTTTGGTTCGATGCGAGTGAGGCGGCTGCAGCCGCCGCTCGATTGACCTATCAAGTCATGTTGGATCCAACACGACTCGCCCGTATGCAGGATATGAATCGCAACAATGCTAACTCGCCATCGCCGACCGATGTGTTGTCGAGTGTTCGCGATGTCGTCTATTCAAATGCGGCTGACGCTCAAGTCTACGCCGCCGTTCAGGCGCAATACTTGCGCCAACTCATGGCGCTGAATAGCAATCCCAATGCAGCAGCTGGTGTGCGCGCAAGCGCCGCCGCCGAATTGAGCGCGATACGCGAGATGCTGAGCGCGCGGCGGCTGCCGAACAGCGTGACCCGGATCAGTGCGCAGTCGCAAGTAGATCTTGTGGATGCATACTTCGATGGAAACGGGCCGAGTGATAATGGCAGCGCGGATGCGCAAGTCCCACCAGGTTCACCTATTGGTTCGACTTGCTGGCATTGTGACAGCGCAGACCTTTTATAAAAAAAAGCCCCGCAAAGCGGGGCTTTTTCATGGTGGGCAACCAGCAAAACACTAGATGACCATGGCGTCCACGAAGTCGGTGACACTAGTGGCCTCCAACGTCTTCTGATCAGAACACATGTCAATGATCCGTTGTGTTTGCGCTGCTGGAAAACGCGTTGCAAGATTGCGCGCGAACTTCGCTTCAAGAACGGGAATCCCTTCGTCCCGTCTGCGACGGTGACCGATCGGGTATTCGATCTCGATGCGATCGGTTTTGCTGCCATCTTTGAAAATCACCTGCATTGCATTGGCGATCGATCGTTTTTCGGGTTCGTGATATTCCGCGCTGTAACGCGCATCTTCCTCGACGTGCATTTTCTCTCGGAGCGCATCAACGCGCGGATCCGCGGCGACATCATCTTCATAGTCCTCAGCGACCAAGTCGCCCTTTAGAAGACCGATGGCAACCATGTATTGCAAGCAATGATCGCGGTCCGCCGGGTTGTTGAGCGCTCCGGATTTGCTAATGATCCTGATGGCGGACTCATGCGTCGTTAAGACGATCTTTTCGATGTCTTCCAGCCGACCAATGACTTCAGGATGTAGCTTCACGGCAGCCTCGACAGCTGTCTGTGCATGAAACTCCGCGGGAAATGAAATCTTAAACAGAATCTGCTCCATGACATAGGCATCGAGTGGGCGCTGGAAGGAGAACTTATTGCCTTTGAAGGAGACATCGTAGAACCCCCAAGTCGGTGCACTCAAAACGCTCGGATAACCGATTTCACCTTTCATGACCAACATCGCCAATCGTACGGCGCGAGATGTCGCGTCTCCGGCAGCCCAAGATTTGCGTGGACCCGCATTCGGCGCATGACGGTACGTACGCAGAGAAGATCCATCGACCCATGCGTGAGAGAGTGCATCGACAATCTGTGATTCTGTGCCGCCTAACATCTTGGTCACAACGGCAGTTGAGGCCACTCTCACCAGAAGCACATGGTCAAGACCCACCCGGTTGAAGCTATTGTCGAGTGCGAGAACACCTTGGATTTCATGTGCTTTGATCATGGCGGTCAGCACGTCCCGCATCGTGAGCGGCGCTTTGCCTTCCGCGACGTTTTGACGCGACAGGAAGTCAGCGACAGCGAGGATACCGCCAAGGTTATCCGATGGGTGTCCCCATTCAGCCGCGAGCCAGGTGTCGTTGAAATCCAACCAACGAATCATGCAACCGATATCCCAGGCAGCTTTGACAGGGTCCATTACATGGGAGGTTCCAGGAACTTTAGCGCCGTTCGGAACGACAGTTCCTGGCACGAGCGGACCGATGTGCTTGGCGCACTCAGGGAATGATAGCGCCAAGAAGCCACAGCCAAGTGTGTCCATCAGACAATAGCGCGCCGTCTCATACGCGAGGTCGCTGGTGATGTCATGGTTCGCGACGTAGCTCGCGATCTGTGTGAGTTCTGGATCCGGATCGGGCCGAACGTTTGTTTCTACTCTGTTACTCATCGTAAATCCTTTGCGAGTCAGCGTTGATCGATGCTGACATAGGTTCTTGCGTCCGGTCCGACGTAGTCGGCGCTCGGTCGAATAATGCGATTGTTGCTGCGCTGCTCCATCACGTGTGCTGCCCAACCGGTTAGTCGTGACATGACGAATATCGGCGTGAACAGCTTGGTTGGGATGCCCATGAATCGGTAAGCCGAGGCGTGGAAGAAATCCGCATTCGGGAATAGTCTTTTCTCATCCCACATGAGTTTCTCGATGGCGCAAGAGACATCAAAGATCTTGTCATCGCCGACCGCTTCTGACAGCGACTTGCTCCACCGCTTGATCAGTGCGTTACGCGGATCGCTTTCGCGATAGACGGCGTGGCCGAAGCCCATGATCTTGTCCTTGCGCGCCAGCGCGTCACGAATGCCTTGCTCTGCGGCCGCCACCGAGTCATAACTATCGATAAGGTCCATTGCCGCCTCATTGGCACCGCCATGCAATGGACCGCGCAGCGAACCAATCGCACCGGTTATGCAGCTATGCATGTCAGATAGCGTGGACGCACAGACGCGCGCTGTGAACGTCGATGCGTTGAACTCATGCTCGGCATAGAGAATCAGTGATACGTCCATGACTCGTTTATGGAGCTCGCTCGGTGCTTCACCATGTAGCAGATGTAGGAACTGACTCGCGATATTGTCGTCGTCGGTTTGCGTGTCGATGCGCACACCATCATGACTGTAGCGATACCAGTACGTAATGATCGCGGGCAATGTCGCCAGCAAGCGGTCAGTGGCCGCCTGCTGTTCGCTGAAGTCATGTTCGGGTTCGAGATTGCCAAGAACCGAACAACCTGTACGCATGACGTCCATCGGGTGCGCATCGGCAGGAATGCGTTCGAGGACTTCGCGGAGCGCGACTGGAAGCTCACGTTGCTGACGCAGCGATGATTTGTAGTCGTCCAGGTCCTGTTGGGTTGGTAACTCGCCGTTGAATAGCAGCCAGGCAACTTCTTCGAAAGTGGAGTGCTCTGCGAGTTCCGCGATGTCGTAGCCGCAATACGTCAACCCGCTACCCGATTTACCGACGGTACACAGTCTAGTTTCACCGGCGCTCTGACCGCGAAGTCCTGCGCCGCCCAATTTTTTGTCGACCATTGTTAGTCCTTTACCGGCCTTTTTCACCGCCGGATCTGAAGAGGTGATTAGTTCTGTTTGCCAAAAAGCTTGTCGAGTGTTTGCTCGAACTCGTGATAGTTCAGAAAGTCATAGAGCTCCATTCGCGTTTGCATGGTGTCGATGACCGACTGTTGTGAGCCTTCCTCACGAATGGTTTTGTAAACGTTGAGCGCGGCCGCATTCATTGCGCGAAAAGCGGAGAGTGGATAAAGGGCCATCGCGATATCGACGCTTGCCAGTTCCTCGGTCGTGTACATCGGTGTCATGCCGAACTCTGTGAGGTTTGCGAGCACGGGTACATCGACCAACGAGGTGATCTGCGTATACATGTCGATCTCGGTCATCGCTTCAGCGAAAATCGCATCAGCGCCAGCCTCAACATAAGCTGCAACCCGCTCCAACATCGGTTCCATGCCTTCGACAGCGAGCGCGTCCGTTCGCGCCATAACCACAAAATCTTCATCAGTTTTTGCATCAACAGCGGCCTTGATGCGATCGACCATCTCCGATTGTGAGACCAGTTCTTTGTTCGGTCGGTGCCCACAACGTTTTTGTCCCACTTGATCTTCCAAGTGAACAGCAGCCACACCAGCGCGAATCATCTCTTGAATCGTGCGCGCAATGTTAAATGCGCCACCCCAGCCCGTATCGATGTCAACCAACAGTGGCGTATCAACGGCCCCCGTGATCCGCTTCGCATCTTCGATAACGTTCTCGAGTGATGTCATGCCAAGGTCGGGCAACCCGTAAGAGGCATTGGCAACGCCCGCGCCTGACAGGTAGATCCCCCGATATCCAGTAGCTGTTGCCATCATCGCGGTATAGGCATTGATCGTACCTACAATTTGTAGCGGCTTTTCGGCTGCGATCGCAGCGCGGAATCTCTGACCGGCTCCACTCATAGTTTTTTATCCCTTCATCGCGCCGATCGGCGCTTCATCTTTGGTTCGTTCGGCCGCATTGCGACGCGCGTTTCGAATGTGTTTTCGCATGAGCATCTCTGCAAGATCGCCGTCTCGTTCAGCGAGTGCTTCCAATATTCGTCGATGCTCATACAGTGCGCGTTCGGGTCTGCCTGGCGACGCACTGAATTGATAGCGGTACATGCGCAGTAACGGGTAGTGGTCCTGGCAAAGTATGTCGGCAAGGAGTGTGTTGCCTGAGGCGCGCGCGAGACGAAAATGAAAATCGAGATCACCTTCTTGGCGGAAGTAGTCGCGCCCGGCGGAATCTTCGATCGCCGCTTCGTGTTGGTCGAGAAGTTGACCTAGCGACGCAAGTTCCTCGTCGCTGATCGCACTTGCTGCCAGTCGGCAAATCATGCCCTCGAGTGCCTCGCGCATCTCATAGAGCTCAAGAAGTTGTTGGCGTGTCAGAGACACAACGCGTGCGCCGGAATTCGGTGCGCTGACAACTAGTTTACGAGCCTCCAGGCGTCTTATCGCATCGCGCAATGGACCGCGGCTTACCCCATAGCGCGCAGACAACTCCGGCTCTTTCAGCTTCTCACCGGGTTTTAGCGCACCCTCGATGATGGCCGCTTGCAGTGTTTTGAACACCTGATCGGCCAGGGTGGATGTCGAGCTACGAGCAACGGTTGATGCCA
This sequence comes from Pseudomonadota bacterium, assembly GCA_039700805.1. GTDB lineage: Bacteria > Pseudomonadota > Gammaproteobacteria > Steroidobacterales > Woeseiaceae > CALBPI01. The sequence continues at coordinate 11,563 of JBCAZE010000021.1, forward strand.
TTGTAGTGCGTGAGTCCGTAAAAAGAGGCGTGTCGGCTGCTATCGACTAGCGGCCGTCGGGCACCTCATATTGTTAACAATTTTGACCCCGAAGACCAAAAATTGGCCGCAATCATAAGATAATCGGAAAAATTGTCAACAATCTGGTGGTTTTTCGGGCTAGATCTCGCCGTCTCTCCAGCGCTCGTGAACGCGCTCGATGGCTTTTTTCAGTCCAGCCTCAAATCCTTGGCGTTGATCGCTATCGATCCGAGCGTGCGGTATGTCGATGATTTCATCACCACCAGACTCGCAAATGACCGTCCTCGCGCCTCTGGAACGATACGCCATGGCAAGCCTTATGCCTGCCGCACAGCCGAGAAGAAATAATGCGGGCGCCAATAATGGCACGGCGTCTCTTAACGCCGAGAACCAAACGATCACGGAGCCGGCGAGCCACCCGCCCGTACTCTTGAGTTCAGGGGTTAGCGTGTCGAGACTGAGACCATCCTCAATGAAAAGAGGGCTCAGCAATAGCAAATCGTGACGGGTTAGCCGGACTTTGCCGTTGAGTTGCCACTCAATAAACAACGTCGTTTCGTCGTAATACAGACGATAGCGTCCGAGTTGCCAAGGGAAGCTGACCTCCTTGCGCGGCGCGTGTAGCGCTCTGACGTTGTCACCTTGCGTGTCGCTCATACAGCGGCAATCTGCTCCGTCATCTCCGGCAACCTGTCGATCCAACCATGTGCTTCCTCGAGTTGGTATGCGAGCTTGAGCAGTGTTGCTTCCTGCCCCGGACCTGCGGAGATTTGTGCCGCCAGTGGCAGCCCGTCGTCGTTCCAGCCGCAGGGAATCGACATGGCGGGTGTACCCGCCGCATTATGCGCTGGTGTGTAGGCCGCAAACTTTGAGACTGCTGGCATCAACTCATCGATGGCGCGATCCGGTGCAAACACACCGATCTCGGGTGCTACTGATGCAGTGACTGGGGTCAACCAAGCATCAAAACCGTTGAGGAATTCAATCGTGGATTGTTGATAGCGGGCGAGCCCTTCTATTGCGCGGGGCAAAGCGTCCTTCGGACGTTTTGCGAATTGCTCGGCCAGAGCGACAGTCGCGGGTTCCAACAAGCCTGACTGCGCAGCCGCTACACCGGTCTGTTGCCGGACGCGTTCAGCGACAGAGAATGATCCTGCGGACCACAGCACCAAGAAATCGTCACTGAATTGCTCATCGAGAAGCGGTGCGCCGTCGATTTCGATGATCTCGTGACCAAGGTCAGCGAGTCGCGCTGCGGTCTTAAGAACCGCGTCGGCGATCTCTTGGTCCGGGGCGCCATGCATCGTGTTCATGCTCAAGCCAATTCTCATTGGCTTCACCCGCTCGGGTTGAACAAAGCCAACTGGAAGGAGATCGGGATTGTCATCACGTTCGGTGAGCGCTAACAGTAACGCGCTGTCCCGCACACTGAGCGTCAGTGCATGCTTGATAGAGATCGGCCAGGGTTGATCGCCATGGCCTTGATCCGGGAATCGTCCAGCGGTTGGTTTGAGGCCGAACAAACCGCACATCGCAGCTGGAATGCGGATAGAGCCGCCGCCGTCGCCGCCTTGTGCGGCCGGGACGATACGCGCAGCAACCGCTGCGGCCGACCCGCCACTGGAACCGCCGGGGGTATGCGAAAGATCCCAAGGGTTTCTCGTCGCGCCATGCAGCAGCGGTTCTGTCGATGGCAGAAGTCCAAACTCCGGTGTATTGGTTTTGCCAAGAACAACAACCCCCGTCGCATCGATTCGGTTGGTGAAGGCTGTTTGTGATTCAGGCTCAAAATCGGCGAAGAGTTTGGAGCCCCGCGTTAATGGCATGCCTTTGTAGGCGTTTAAGTCTTTAATGAGATAGGGGACACCGGCCAGCTGACCCGCAGCGGTTTTCGCTTGGATAAGCGCCCGTTCGGGGTCTTGAAAGATAATGGCATTTAATGCGGGGTTGAGTTGTTCAATACGCTTCAGCGCGGCGCGCGTGAGTTCGGTTGCACTGACCTTGCCACTGACAACGAGATCCGCTTGGGCGATAGCGTCAAGCTTCAAGAGATCTTTCTCGCTATTCACCGCGGGTTTACGAGCGCAGCCGAGCGTCAGTGCCAGTGCGCCACCTGACATCGCCTTTAGAAGATCGCGCCGATCCATCAAAACTGCCCTCTGTGGTAAACAAGTGGGGCGTGGGTATCGCTGCTGTCGAAATTCAATACGTCGGCCAAGATGAGGCTGTGATCGCCAGCATCATGCACTGCCCGTACTCGGCAATCGAAGATGGCTAGCGCTTGTTTCACTACAGGGTTGCCAAGCGCTGAGACCGTAAATGCCTGGTGTTTATGGATGAGGTGATTATCTCGAATCGCAAAATGGCGGCAAAGCTCGCCTTGATGAGCATTGAGGATACTGACCGCAAAGTTACTGGCATCCATCCACAAAGGATAACTGGTCGAGTCTTTCTGTATGCACCAGCTGATCAAAGGCGGCTGTAAGGACACAGAAGCAAACGAATTGACGGTTATGGCAAATCCGCTATCGGTATCTGGCAGCGCCGGCGCGCTGACAATCGTGACCCCCGTGGCGAATTGACCAAAGGCGTCTCTTAGGTCCCGTGCGGGATTCAGCGCTTGTGTTTTGAACGTTCCTGAAGACATCCGCATATTGTAACGGACTGACCCATGAAAAGCGCGAAAGGGCGCGCGAAAACAACATGAATGGTATGATCCCGACGCGCTTGCGTCTGGGAGCGGGAACTTCTGTCATCCATGAGAAGTCCACTTCACGAGGGGCGCGTTTTGTTGTTTGTCCGGGGTAGTCGATCGATGTCAATTTTCTGTACAACCTTTACAAAGGGTCAGCCGGCGTTCTCACGTCTGTGTGCCGCCATCTTGGCCGCTACCCTGGGATTGCTCGGCGCTTGCACCGATGTACAGGATGCGCCGGAGGGTCGGGGTAATATCCGGGCCGTACACGCTTTATCAGCGTTAGGAGAGGTCGGGTTCTTGATTGAGGAACGGGTACTCGCCAATGCTTCCTACCAGACTGTGACGCCGTTCAGCACCTACGACTCCTTACAATACGACTTTAACTTCGACTTCAATAGTGGGTTGACCGGCGAGCGCGCACGCCTGGCCACTACCTCGGTAACCGTTGCTCCAGACACGAATTACACGCTGATACTGACCGGTACACCGACGGCACCAGAGATCTTGACCGTGGCTCAGCCAATTGCGTCGTTTGACGCAGCGGCGACAAATCTCTCCCTGTGGTTTAGCAATCTGTCATCAGCGAACAGCGTCGATATCTACGTCGGCACAACGGGATTCGATCCAGCCGCAGTCGCGCCGCTCGCCACGGGCCTCGCACCTGGCGCAGTCACCGACGTGACGAGCGTAGAAGCGGGTGAGGTCGAGTTTATCGCAACGGTGGCTGGCGATCCGACGCAGGTGCTGATTCGTTCCGAAACGAGAACGCTGATCGCACAAGATGTGGCGTTGGTTGGCTTGCTTGATGCCGCGCGTGTCGTGAACGGTGATTACGTCTTCATCTTAGGTGGTGAGCTGAACAGCGGGCGTCTAGCCGACGATGCGGCACCTACAACATTACGCGTTATCCACGGAATCCGGGGCGCTGACGCCGTAGACTTGTACATCAACGACGAGACAGTGACCCCGGTGGTTAGCGCCTTGGGATTTCCTATGGCGAGTACTCGATTCGAAATTCCGGAAGCGGACGATGCCGCGACTGTCACTCTCAATGTCACCGCCGCGGGTAATGTTGGTGCACCGATTGTGACTGTAGATTCGGTCTTCGCTGATGCCAGCTCAAGCTTGGCGGTGGTCGCCAATGCACCGAGCGGCGACGGTTTCGGTTTGTTGTCGATCAGCGAATCACGTAGGCCCTTGTTCGACGCTGGGCTTGTCGGTGTCGTCAATGCATCGGGTAACATCGACCTGATCGATATCTATTTCGTCGCATCAGACGATACGTTCGAAGACACCGCGGCGCGCGCTAGGAATGCCGGTCCTTCACAAAACATCGGTCAATTTACGCTTGAAGCCGACACGTATGAGTTCTACGTTACCGATGGCAGTAATGAGACCATCGTGGCCGGGCCGATCCCCGTTACGGTAGAAGCGGGCGACGTGCTGCAATTGATGATTATCGATGTTGACGACCCCACGGCGCTCGGTGTTGTAGAGTTCGACCGCTTGGCGCCATAAAAAAATCATCCAGTCTGCATCCAAATCGGCATTGGCGGCATCTCTAGGGTAAGGCTTCAATATCGGAGAGTTTCCCAATGGACGAAAACTGGATCCCTATCATCATGTTCCTGTCGATTTTTGGCAGCATCGCGGCTTGGCTGTTTTTTCGTGCGCGTGTTCGCTATGCGGAGCAAGCAACGCTTCAGCGTGCAATCGATCAGGGGCAGCAATTAACCGAAGATATGGTGCGGGCGCTGACAAACTATCGGCCAGCGCCATTTAGAGATTTGCGCCGGGGGCTTTTGTTGTTCGCGATTGCGATTGCCCTTGTAGGCTTTGGTTGGCTGATACCTGATGGAGACGAAGCGGCTCAAGTGTTCACCGCGATCGCGTTGTTCCCTGCGCTGCTTGGCGCCGCTTACCTGACCATGCACAAGCTCGGTCTTTCTCAAGGACACTAGCGATTGGCAGGATTAGCATCGCCGCTCACAACAGCGGAGGAGCAACGACTGATACAGCGGGTGTTGCTCGCATCAGATGAACGGGCGTTTGGCGATCTGACGCATCCTTACCTACCGAGGCTGCGCGGTTACTTGAGAGGATTGTCTGGCAGCGACAGTGATGCTGACGATCTCATGCAGACGACGTTGATAAAGTGTTGGCAGCAATTGACTAGTTTCGATCATAAAGGACGATTTGTGGCGTGGTTGTTCAAAGTGGCGCACAACGAGTTTCTGCAGTGGCTGAGAGCGCGCAAGCGATATGTTGGTGCCCTCGATAAAATGGCGACGGAGGTTGGCCAATCTGTGCAATCCGGTGATGCAGCCGCCGCGGCACTAGACGTCGCGGGCATATTAAGCACTTTGCCTGAGGATGCTCGCGCTGCACTAGTCTTATCCCGTGGGGTGGGCTTGTCCCACGCGGAGATTGCGCTGGCAATGGACAAGCCGCTCGGAACGGTGAAGTCTCTCGTGAATCGAGCGACGCAAGAGGTGGTGAACCGTTATGGATAAAAACCCTGAAACGAATGAGGTCGCGTTAGTCGATTTCGATCGCGCGCTGGGCGAATGGATGGAAGGTCACTCGCCGGTCGCCGAAGCCATTGCCGCTTCCGTCCAAAAACGACTCCGAATGCTGCGTTGGATGCGTGTCTTGATTCCCGTCTCAGCGCTCATCATCGGTCTTCTGTTATTCGCCCCTTTTCTGCTGCGTATCGCGAGCGGCGTTACGGGTATGGTCGCAATCGACTGGACATTGATGACCGACGTCGAGGCTCTCATTGCCAGCTTAAGGCAACTGCCAGTGATGGTATGGATTCTGCTGGCCGTTACGCTTTCGATGATGGGCGTTGGTCTGTCTGAGCGCTAGTCGAAAAGCGTGCGCTAGCGCTCGATCTGACCAAGATTGGCGTGAATCACCGCGCCATTGATAACCGGGTTTTCTATGCAGAATCCGATTGTCGCAGCGATCTCCTCAACGTTGATGAGACGGCCATGCGTGACGCCCGATACGATCGCTTTCAACACGTCCGGATTGTCCCCGAGGTGAGAGCGGAGCATTTCAGTGTCGGTAAATCCCGGGCTCACTACCGCTGTGTGGATCCCTCGGCCAGCGGTATCCTGGCACGTTGCGCGCATCAAGCCGTTTACCGCATGCTTGCTCGCGACGTATCCGAGGGCGCCTGGCACCGCTTTGTCGCCGAGCGTCGAGCCGACAAATACAATCGAAGAGCCGCTGGGCAGTGTGGGTAACAATGCCGCATTGAGCGTCGCCGGGGCCGTGACATTGATGGCGAGCGACCGTTCGAGCGCTTCTCGCTCGATGCTCATCGCATCATCCCCATTGTGTTGCCCAGCGCTATGAACGATCGCTACCGTTGTTGCCGACTTCACAGCGGCCTTCAGTGTTTCGATGGTTTCAGCGGGTAGGGGCACAGAGAGATCGGCCGCAATGTTGGTCACGGTCGGTAGTGGGCAATCACGCCGCGCGAGATTGATCACATCGAAACCATGGTCGATACACCACGTCGCAGTTGCTTTGCCTATGCCGGCGCTAGCACCGGTAATAATCGCAAGCTTTGTCATTGTTGTGGCTCCTCGTTAACCCAATAGCTCGACACGGATTGTCCCGGGCCAGAGGATACCGCAATGCGCATATCAAGAATCTGATATTGCTTCGCGAGGCTCGGGTTAATCGCTTGGTGCAATAGCCAATCCGATAACTCCTCAGCAGTGACATTTCGAATGGGTAGCAAAATCGTGTCTTCGTCGGCAAACACTAGCTTGCGGCCATTGAACTCGACGTCGATGTCTTGGCCGTTGGCGTTGATGGTGAGGTACGGTGAGTTCGCCGGCAACAACACATATTCGTCAAGAGACTCGCATAACTCCCGCAGTCGCGTTTTCATAATGTTGTAGTCAAAGCAAAGACCGTCCTCGCCGACAGCAGCAGAAAACTCAGCTTCAACGTAAAAATTGTGACCGTGTAACCGCTCCCGTTCCGTCGCCGAAAAAATGGTGAAGTGGGCCGCAGCAAATTTGAGGTATTGATTGCGAAGTCTGATCGTTGCAGTGCGTGGCATGAGTCGGGGGTCCTCGTGGTGATCACATGCGTCACTATGCCCGTTGTGCGCGCGCATTTCATGAGATGTGTAAGGTTCACTTGTCGCGTGGTCATGAAAGCGGCGCGCGTCTTCCCAAGTCCTCTTCAAGTCTCTTGGCTGGATCTGCCAACGCCGCCAACGCTTGATCGTTAGTGACGACAGTCGACTATCGACGACTAATTGCTGAAAAAATCATGAAGAAAACAATAAAAACAATCAGTTAAAGGCAGCGGCGCGTCGGTCGTGTGCCATTACGCCGGGCAACTTACATCGGTTTGTGCATTGGCCTTCCGGAAGTGCTTGTTTTAAGGTGTCCGCCTTGTTTCGGAACTCGCACAGGGCGGTTCCGACTTATCGACGTTGAGAGGTTCCGCATGGATCGACGAAATTTTCTGAAAGTGGCTGGTGTCGGCGCTGGAACGATTGCGCTTCCCGTCACTGGGCGCGCTATCGCTGCCGAAGAGTTGCTGACCCCCGCCAATACATCCATGCAGCAGACGCTTGCCGATGTGGCATTGAAGGCAGCACAGCAGGCGGGTGCAAGCTATGCGGACGTGCGAGTAGGCAGATATTTGAATCAATTCGTGGTCACGCGAGAGTTGAAAGTTCAAAACATCGTGAACACAGAATCTGTCGGCGTCGGTATCCGGGTGATTGCGAAAGACACTTGGGGATTCGCTGCCACCAGTACGTTAACGCCAACAGCCGTTGCTGAAGCAGCGAAGAATGCGGTTGCCATTGCTAAGGCGAATTCGGTGTATCAGACCGAGCCGGTTAAGTTGGCCCCGGTTAAGGGTGTCGGTGAGGTCAGTTGGCAAACCCCAATCGTTAAGAATGCGATGGAGATTCCTATTGCCGACAAAGTCGACATGTTGATGGAAGTGAACAAAGCCGCATTGGATAACGGTGCGAACTTCGTCAATTCGACCTTCTTCTTGGTCAATGAACAAAAGTACTTTGCGTCAACAGACGGATCCTATATCGACCAAGACGTACACCGAGTCTGGGCACCGATGAGCGTGACAGCGGTTGATAAGGAAACCGGTAAGTTCAGGTCACGAAACGGTCTTTCCGACCCGATGGGAATGGGTTGGGAGTATTTTGATGGCGATGCCGGCGAAAAGATTCCTGGTGTGACGACACGCTATCGTTATTCCTACGACATGGTTGAGGATGCGACGCTGGCCGCCCAACAAGCGCGCGAGAAACTGACAGCGCCGAGCGTGGAGCCAGGACGCTACAGCCTCGTTTTAGACCCGACCCATTTGATGTTGACGATTCACGAGTCCGTCGGTCACCCGTTGGAACTTGATCGTGTGCTCGGGTATGAGGCGAACTACGCCGGAACAAGTTTCGCGACGCTCGACAAGTGGGAGACCAAAGAATTCGAATACGGCTCGGAGCTCGTGAATCTCTTTGCGGACAAAGTTCAGCCGCATTCGCTGGGTGCTGTTGGTTATGACGACGAGGGTGTTAAGACGAAGAAATGGGATTTGGTCCGTGACGGCATTCTCGTGAACTACCAAGCGATTCGGGACCAAGCACATATTATCGACGAGAAAGAATCTCACGGTTGTTGTTACGCCGATAGCTGGAGCACCGTGCAATTCCAACGTATGCCAAACGTCTCGCTCGAACCGGGTAAAGAAAAACTGAGCGTCGATGACATGATTAGCGACGTCGAGGATGGGATCTACATCGTCGGTCGCGGGTCGTATTCGATCGATCAGCAACGCTATAACTTCCAATTCGGCGGTCAGTTGTTCTATGAGATCAAAGAGGGCGAAATCACCGGCATGGTTGAGGATGTCGCCTATCAAGCGAATACCCAAGAGTTCTGGAACGCTTGCAGCGCCATTTGTGACGAGCGGGATTATCGCCTCGGCGGCTCGTTCTTTGATGGTAAGGGTCAGCCGTCGCAGGTTAGTGCCGTTTCCCATGGTTGCGCCACCACACGCTTTGACGACGTCAATGTGATTAACACGGCTCGCAAGCTCGGCTAGAGCGCGCTGACGAGAACAGAATCGGAGAGACTGACTAATGACAATCCTCAATCGAAAAGAAGCCCGTGCGATCCTCGAAAAAGTCGTCGCGTTGTCCAAGGCGGACGGCTGCGAGGCGAATCTGCAAGGCTCGAACAGTGGCAACATTCGCTACGCGCGTAACAGCGTGTCGACGGCGGGCATCACGGAAGATATTGAACTCGTGGTGCAGTGTAATTATGGCAACAAGGTTGGGACGGCGACGATCAATGAGTTCGACGATGCCTCGTTGGCGCGCGTTGTTGCTCGTGCTGAAGAAACAGCCAAGCTCGCGCCCGAGTCACCGGAATTCATGCCCGTGCTTGGACCACAAGAGTACAACGAGAGTGATGCTTTCGTGCGTGCAACGGCTGAGATCAAGCCGCAATACCGTGCTAAAGCAGCGGCAGCGAGTATTGAGCCGGCACGGAAAAACGAAGCAACAGCTGCGGGCTTTTTGAATGACACGGCGAGCTTTAGTGCCATGATGAATAGCGAGGGACTGTTCGCCTATCACACCTCGACCAACGTGAACTTCACAGTAACCATGCGAACGGATGATGGCACCGGATCAGGTTGGGCTAGTAGCGATGACAACGATGTCCGCAGACTGGATGTTGCGAAGACTTCTGAGGTTGCACTCGGTAAAGCACTCGGCTCGCGCGAGGCCAAAGCGCTCGAGCCCGGCAAGTACACCGTCATTCTCGAGCCAGACGCAGCAGCTCAGTTGATCGGAAGAATGTTTTTTGCCTTTGGTGCACGCCAGGCGGATGAGGGGCGTAGCTTCCTTGCAAAAGAGGGCGGCGGTACGCGGCTCGGTGAACAGGTCTTTGATAAGCGCGTGTCGGTCTATGGCGATCCGCAGGATACGCGGGTGCCAGCGGGTACATGGAATGCCTCCGGCGAGCCGGTGAATCGCCTGGACATCATTAAGGATGGCGTCGTCGAGAATCTATTCTATTCTCGTTATTGGGCGAAGGAAAAAGACGTGGACTCGGTACCCCAGCCGAACAACCTGATTATGGTGGGCGGCGACAAGACGCAAGAAGAGCTGATTGCCAATACCGAGCGCGGCATCCTGGTCTCCAGACTTTGGTATATCCGGGCTTTGGACCCGCAGACGCAACTCTACACAGGGCTTACGCGTGACGGAACGTTCTATATTGAAGACGGTGAAATCAAGTACCCGGTGAAGAACTTCCGCTTTAATGAAAGTCCCGTCATTATGCTGAACAATCTCGAAGAGCTCGGTGTCGGGCAGCGCGTAAACGTATTCGGCGTCCCGGTTGTCATGCCACCCATGAAAGTTCGCGAATTTACCTTTTCGAGCTTGTCTGACGCAGTTTGATGTCGAGCGATCGACGGCAGTTCTTACGGTACGCGAGCGCATTGGCGCTTGCGCTGCCCGCTGCCCGGCTGAGTGCTGCGGAATGGGATTTCTTCTTCACGCGAATTCGTTACGAATCGGGGAATTGGGACGTCGACGAACGCATGCCCGCGAACGTATTGAATTCACTCATTGAGTACACGACGCTCAATGTTGATCCCAATGAGCGCGTCATAGACCTAGCCGATGAGGCGATTCTTGAAGCGCCGTTTTGCTATTTATCCGGCCACAAGCTTGTGCAATTCAGTGAGCGTGAAGCAGAGAACTTTGTGCGGTACGTGAACAATGGCGGCTTTGTTTTTGTAGACGATTGCAATCATGATATCGACGCTTTGTTCGCCACGAGCTTTACTCGCCAGATGGAATCGCTCTTTGGCGAGAACTGCCTTCCCAAGCTGCCAAACGAGCACCCGTTGTATCGCTCGTTTTTTGAGTTTGATAAGCCGCCGACGACGTCTTTCGAGTTGAATGGTTGGGGTGACGACCTGGTGCATGACTACTTGCGCGGCTTTGAGATCGATGGCCGCTTGGCCGTGCTGTACAGCAATAAAGACTATGGTTGCGAGTGGGATTACGATTACAGAAACAAGCGTTGGCAGGCGCGCGATAACACACGCTTTGCTGTTAACATTGTGATGTACGCTTTGACGCAATAGTCGAAAACGCTATGACAGAAATGACCGCGTCGGCACTCGCTGCCTATGCAGAAAAACTGAGTCGGGTGAAGGCGGAGATCGGCAAAGCGATCATTGGCCAGAAGCAAGTGGTTGATGAGGTGCTGATCTCATTACTAGCCGGCGGCCATTGCTTACTGCAAGGTGTACCTGGCCTCGGTAAAACACGGCTTCTGCGCACCCTTGCCGACGTGATCAGCCTACCGTTTGGACGTATTCAATTCACGCCAGACCTCATGCCGTCAGATTTGATCGGCACCGAGCTTTTGACGCGAGGACAAGATGGCGAGCGACGGTTCGAGTTTCAGCCCGGACCGGTCTTTGCCAGTATGTTGTTGGCCGATGAAATCAACCGTACGCCTCCGAAGACGCAGGCAGCATTGTTAGAGGCGATGGCTGAGCGTCACGTCACGTTTGCTGGCACGTCGCACCCTTTGCCAGAACCGTTTTTCGTCATGGCGACGCAAAATCCGCTGGAGCAAGCCGGTACGTATCCGCTGCCAGAAGCGCAGCTCGATCGTTTTCTCATGATGATAGAGATCGATTATCCATCGCTGGAAGAAGAGCGCGACATTCTGGCGTTGACCACACGCGAGGCGACGTCGGCACCGCAATCTGTCATGACAGCCGATGACATTATCGAACTACAACAGTGGGTCCGACAGGTCATGATCAGTGATGCGATGCTCGATTACGCGGCGCGCTTAGTACGATCGACGCGACCATCGGATCAATCGTCGCAAAGTCGTCAGTGGATTCGTTGGGGTGCGGGTCCTCGTGCTGGCCAGGCAGTCATCATGAGTGCGAAGGCGAGCGCGTTGCTGAACGGTCGACTAGCGGTAACCCAAGATGACATCGCCGCGGTGGCTATACCGGTGATGCGCCATCGGATCATACTGAACTACGCGGCAGACGCGGAGCAGGTAACGGTGGATCAGGTGTTGCGCGAAGTCATCGCAGAACTACCGGGTGCACACGACCCGCTCGCGCCCGAGACCTCCTGAGGCGCGCAGACGTCGTGCGGTCTGCCTACTACCCCAACGCAACGTTACGCCGTCAGTTAGCTGCGCTGGACTTTGTGCCGACGCATGTATCGGATCAAATGCTTCGGGGTACTCAAGCAAGCCGGCGTCGTGGCAGTGGTCTTGAGTTTCGGCAGTATCGCGCTTATCAACAGGGTGATGATGCGCGTCGAATCGACTGGAAGCAGTATGGTCGGACAGACAAGCTCTACATTCGCGAATCGGATGAAGACCGGCGTCTCGTGATCACTTTCGTGATCGATGCCAGTGCATCGATGTCGGTTGTCGATGCAAATGGAATGCGTCGGCTTGATGCGGCGCGTTATCAGGTGGCTGCCCTGGCATGGCTGGCGATGCACAAGCACCATGAGTTTTGCCTTGTGGAACTGAATGGCGACAGGGTCGAGGTGTTGCCGCCAGGACAGGGCACGGATCACTACCATCGATTGTTAGCGCACCTCGATGGGCTTGAAGCAAAGGGCCAATGGCGCGAGTCGCTGTTCCGCGATCTTGTTGGCCGGTTGCCGCAGCGGATGCTCCTGGTCATGGTCAGCGATTTTTTTGAACACAACGATGAACACAGGCGAGGGATTGCGGAGCTTATTGCACAATCTCACGCGACCTTGTTGTTGCAGCTGTTGCTTCCTTTAGAATTAGACTGGTCCGTCAACGGTCAGGTTGAAGTCATCGATGTCGAAACGAATCAACGACGCTTGGTGGCATCACGCCGTTTCAGAAGCGAGTATCGACGCCGGCTAAAAGAAATGCTGGAGGAATTGCGCCTGCATTTTCAGGCGGTGGGTGCGCGCTTTGTACGCGCTTCGACGACGACGCCCGTTGGTGAGGTGGCGCGCGCTATGTTGACCGACGATTTGCGCGCGGAGGCTCGACTCCTGACGGATGTTTCGGAATGAGTCAGCTCGGCTTGTCGATGGTATTACTGTTGACGTTGGGCGTCGTCGCAACACTATTGATTCACACACTGTCCACTCGACCGCGGCGGCAGCTCTTGGTCGCGACACTCAAACCATTCGCCGTACCGGCAAAGCGTCGACTACTACCCGTGCGGTTAACTCAGCATGCTTTGTTGGCCAGTCGGATCGCCTTGTTCATTGTGCTCGCTATGATGTTAGTGCCGCAGCAGACACCACCCCGTGTCATCGCGGATGCAGAACGTATCGTTGCCCTGCTACCGGGTGTCGACCAAACTGCGATTGATCCTCAAGTCGCGGCGGACGCCTCAGTGATCCAACTAGCGCCGGCGCCCACAGGTCAAGGGAGTCTGACACCGGAGT
>JBCAZE010000021.1:24882-26370 GCA_039700805.1 Pseudomonadota bacterium
ACTTTGGCAGACGCTTGGTTGATTACCGACGGTGATTTGACCCTTAACACCACAGGTGTCAATGCGTTCTTCGACCTGCGAACGATCGAGGACGAAGCATCGGTGACGCGCAGCGAACTAGCTTCCGTGCTCTGGCTGCAGTTGACGCAAGCCTTGCTCGAACCACCGCCGGAGACACGCGCATTGCCGCCGCTGGCAGCGCGCGCGTCCGCTGTCAGCCGACTTGACGTTGATGCACCACAACCTGTCTCTGAATGGTGGCTGGTACTCTTGATGTGCATCTTCGCCGTCGAGCGTTTTCTCGCTATCCCGCGAGGTGCAGCTTGAGCGTCTTGCTAAAAACCTTGACCGCAAGAATTCGTCAGCGTCAGTACTTTCGTGCCGCTGCATATGTCATCTCAGCAAGTCTTGCGACACTCTTGTTGAGTGGGCAGTTTGGCGAGTTCGCCGTTTCGTTTCGGATTCGATTAGCGCTTGCGGTAGGTATCGGAGTGGCGTTTACCTTGGCGATTGTCTGGCGAAGACGCTGGGCAACACGATTGCGTGTTGCGGAACATCTCGACGCCCGATATCGCGTCCTTGAGAACAGCACGACGTTATTGGCGAGGCGACCGGCATCGCTCAATACCATCGAAACGTTGCAGCGAGACCGTGTCGAAGGCGCACTGTCGAATCTCAGTGACGAACAAGACCTTCTCGCGCCATTTGAGAGAAAAGCGCCATTGGCGTGGGCTATCGGATTATCGATCGTCGCACTCATCGCGAACCTTTTCGTCTATGTTGATCGCAGTACTTCAGTGTCATCAGTACCGACGCCTTTACCGATTGAAATAAGCCAATTACAGATTGAAATTCGGCCGCCCGCCTATACCGGGCTTACGTCGCGTGTAGCAGACTCGCTGTCGCCGTTGATCGAGGAGGGCGCACAGCTCCGTTTCAGCGCGAAAATTATAGGCGCGCCGAAGACAGCGGCGGTCGCAATGCCAAGTGGTCACTATGACTTGTACCGCGGTGACAATGCGTTGTGGCAAAGCCAATGGTTCGACGCGGAATCTGGTGTCTACCAAGTTCACGTTGACGGCGGGGCGCTTGGCATTGGGCAGGCCGGTGCGACGCATGAGCTCAGAATTCGCGATGATGAGCCGCCGGTCATCGTCGTTGCGAGGCCCGACAACCGTTTGACGCTGCTGACGCCGACCGATGAAAAGCGTGATGTTGTCGACCATGTGCTTCAGTTCGCGATTGATGTCCAGGATGACTACGGCATCGGCGAGGTCGCGCTTGAGGTGACGCGGAGTGCTGGGACTGGCGAGCAGGTAGCGTTTGAGGAACAGCGCGTCGTGTGGACAGCGTCTGATGGGACGGTGGGTAAGACCTATCAAACAGAACGTCAGGTTGAACTATCGACGCTTGGGCTCACGCCTGATGGGGAGCTCTATCTTACGATTGTTGCCACCGATAATCGTCCGATGATGGGGGGTGAGGGCA
>JBCAZE010000182.1:0-5946 GCA_039700805.1 Pseudomonadota bacterium
CCGCGGATGTGGATGCATTTGTTGCTCGTTTGATCGATTTAGCGGAAATCGGGGCTATGGTGCGTAGCGGTAGTCTCGGTATTTCGCGCGGTGAGCGGGTGCTCGAATCAGAAACCTTCTCACCGCAAAGTGGTACCGGCGTTACGTGACGTCAGTAACGGCTAAGGAGCAGCTGAGCGCCGCTGAATCTGTCGTTATCAAGGTTGGCTCGTCGCTGCTCACCCATGACCACGCACTCCGCACGCCCTGGTTAGCATCGCTGGCAGCGGATATCGGTGCGCTGATTGCTGCAGGAAAGCGTGTCACTGTCGTCTCATCAGGCGCAGTGGCCTTGGGTCGTACCGCGTCAGACTTTGTTGATAGTAGCGATGCTTTGTCGGAGAAGCAGGCACGCGCTGCAATCGGTCAGATCCAGCTCGCGGAAGGTTGGCGCCTGGCGTTGTCAACCCATTCGATACCGGCCGCGCAGATCTTGCTGACCCCTGACGACACGGAAGACCGTCAACGTTATCTGAATGCCAGAGATACGCTTGATGCACTAGCGAGCGTCGGCGCCGTTGCGATCATCAATGAGAACGATACGGTTGCGACAGAGGAGTTGCGCTATGGGGACAACGATCGCCTCGCCGCTCGGGTAGCATCGATGATCGGTGCCGACTTACTCATCCTATTGAGCGACGTTGACGGCATCTACGACACCGACCCAAGTCTCGATGCGAATGCTGAGCACATACCCTTGGTGCGCAGCATCGATGAGCCGTTGTGGGCCTCTGCGGGCGACAGTCGATCGGCAGTCGGCACCGGGGGCATGCGCAGCAAGCTGATGGCCGCATCGATCGCTGTCACCAATGGTATTCCTGTGGTCCTATCATCTGGACACAACGACCCCCCGATTTCGTCGATACTAAAGGGCGGACGATGCACTGTGTTTCTTTCGGAGGCGAGTCGAAGATCCGCGCGGCGACAGTGGATTGCTGCCAGTTTACGGCGAGAAGGTAAGCTGATTCTGGACCGTGGTGCTGCTGATGCCGTCCGGGCGCGAAAGAGCCTACTGCCTATTGGCGTGACATCGATTGAGGGTGATTTCTCTCGGGGTGATTGCGTGACGCTGATGTTGGACAACCAGGAGATTGGCGTCGGCGTTGTGCGCGTCGATGCATCGGCGGCACGGTCGATGTTAGCGGATGCCAAGGCGGGTGCCAGGACCGGGGTTTTGGTGCATTCTGACGATCTAGTCCCAAACGCTAAGGAGCTAACCTGATGGACGATATGCTGTTGATGGCGAAGCACGCACGTGCCGCCATGAAGAGTCTCGATGCCATGGGTGGCGATGAGCGAAGCGCATTGATTCATGCTGTCGCCGCAGCCATCCGTTCCTGCAGCGCAGTTATCGAGCGCGCCAATGGCAAGGATGTCGAGAATGGCGAAACCGCCGGCCTCTCGGCGGCCATGTTGGACCGATTGCTGCTGGATGGTCCGCGCATCGAGGCGATGGCGACGGCGTTGGATACCATCGCGGGTCTTTCAGATCCCTTGCAGAAGACATTGGCCGAATGGGAACGCCCAAACGGGTTGCTGATTTCTCGAGTGACTGTGCCGCTTGGTGTGATCGGTATCATCTACGAGAGCCGACCGAACGTGACGGCTGATGCAGCAGCGATTTGCTTGAAGGCTGGCAACTGCGTGATCTTGCGTGGCGGCTCGGAAAGTGCGCGCTCGTCGCGTGCGATTGTGAACGTCATCCGCGAGACACTTAAACAGCACGACATCGACCCGAATGCTGTGCAGATCGTGCCAGACCAGGATCGAGCGCGGGTTGGCGCATTACTGACCGGTCTCGATGGTCAGGTCGATGTCGTCGTACCGCGCGGTGGACGATCGCTTGTCGAGCGTGTGCAACGAGAGGCACGGGTGCCCGTGATTGGTCACCTGGAAGGGCTGTGTCACGTTTACATCGATGCGTCGGCAGCAGTGCATAAAGCAGAGCAGATTGTCTTGAATGCAAAGCTTCGCCGGACTGGCATCTGTGGTGCCGCCGAGACGCTATTGATCGATCGCGCATTCGGCGAGGAACCCGCCGTTAATCTGTTGATGGCTTTGTCAGGCAGCGGTTGCGAGATTCGTGGCTGTGAGCAGATCTGCGAGTGGTTTGTCGACACAACACCGGCGACCGAGGACGACTGGGTGACTGAGTACTTGGCGCCTATCATCAGTGTGCGTGTTGTTGATGGCGTTGAAGAGGCGATTCAGCACATCAGTCATTATGGCTCAGGGCATACGGACGCGATCGTTGCAGAAGATGATGCTGTTGCAAGCCGATTCTTGCGGACCGTGGACTCGGCCATTGTGATGCACAATGCATCGACGCAATTTGCGGATGGCGGTGAATTTGGTATGGGTGCGGAAATCGGCATTTCGACCAGTCGCATTCATGCTCGTGGACCGGTGGGCGCCGAACAACTGACGAGTTACAAGTATGTCGTTCGCGGCACCGGGCAGGTGAGGTCGCTCTGATGCAAGTGGCGTTGCTTACAAGCGATGAGTATCAATCGTCCATTAAGCGCTGGCTGGCGGATGAAGGGCATCTGGTGTTCTCAGTGGTTTCAGCGACTGCGCTCGCCTCGCTGTTGGGTGAGCGCGAAATCGATTGCATCATTGCGGATACTGAGAGTGTCGAGCCACTCGACTCGGCGTTGACATCGGGTTATCGCTGCTTGTTGCTCGATGGGCAGCGTCCTGGATGGTCGACTGTATCGCTACCGCTGAGACGACGGATGCTGTTATCTATGTTGCGGTCGCCAGCGCTATCGTCCGGGAACTAAATGGCGAAACGCTTCGGGCTAGTTCCGGCTGACGTAATGCCCCAGTCCGGCGTGTTCACTCCACTGCTTCGGCTGGTAAGGTACGACTTCCGGCATGTTGTTTTCTTCCAACCGGCGCTTCAATCGAATCCAGTAATCTGGGTCCAACAAATCACTGTGGTGTTTAAGAAACGCTTCCCGAGCGTCTTGTCTGAAACCTAGAAAGCGAACAAATTGCTCTGGAAAGATATCGTTTGGTCCAACATAGAACCACGCGCCTTGTCGCATCTCATCCATCTCGTCTTCCGGCTCCGGCAATCGTCGAAAGTTACATTCCGTCACGAGGCATAACTCGTCATAGTCGTAGAAGATGACACGACCATGACGGGTCACACCGAAATTCTTCAGTAGCAGGTCGCCGGCAAAAATATTGCTCATAGCAAGATCACGAATGGACTGTCCATAGTCGATCGCTGCGCGTTCGACATCGGCAGGCTCCGCTTCCTGCAAAAAGAGGTTCAGTGGTGTGAGCCGGCGTTCGATGTAGCAATGGCTCACGATGAGTTTGTCACCTTCCACGCTGCAAGTCTGAGAGCAGCCGTCGAGCAAGGCATCGAGGAGCTCTGGGTCGAACCGCGTCTTATCAAATTCTAATCGTCTAAACTCTTGGGCATCGACGAGACGCCCGGCGCGGTCATGGTTGAAAACAAGCCGATACTTGTCGAGTACGTCTTGTCTCGCAATATCCTTTGGGTACGCAAAGCGGTCGCGAATCAGCTTAAAGACAACGGGGAAGGAGGGTAGCGTAAACACTTCCATCACCATGCCCTTGTCACCGCGCGCAAAGATGAATTTATCGTGCGACTGCGCCATATGGCTGACCAGATTTCGGTAACGCTCCGTTTTACCTTGTTTGGCGCGGCCGAGTACGGTGTAGATCTCTGCGATGGGCTTCGCCGGCAGCAACGTGCTTAGAAAAGAAACGGCGGCGCTGACGCGGCTGACATCCGCGTGAAAATAACTGCGTGTAAACCCGAACAGCATACTGACGTCGTTTTCAGAGAGAATGACAGCGTCTGCGTAGATACCCTCGTCGGTGTTCATCAGCGCGATCACCAGTGGCGAATGCCAGTCATTGCCGTGAATGCGTCCAACCAAGTAGGCTCGTGTTGAGCGATAAAACACGGTCGTCATCAACTCAACACTGGTGACCCGCGCGTGTTGTCCTAGGCTGCCGGTATAGGCTTCGACTTCAGCAGTCACGTAATCGATGGTGCGCTCGATGTCGCGGTAGGCAACCGCAAAAGAAAAATCCGCTAGCGCTTCGTCGAACAGGTGACGCAACGCGCCCCGATTGCGATAGGTTCGAAGCTCGCGTCGGCTGTTCGTGTGTTCGCTCGGCGTAACGTCCGTCGCAATAAACTCGACATCGGCATCGACGCCGACGGTTTTAAAGACACGCCGAGTGACAGAGTTAAAAAACGTCTTAAAGAATTCCGTGTCGGGATAACGCTGAATGGTGTCGCTGTAGGCATCGCGAATCTGATGCCAAAGCGCGCGCTGGTCTGGGCAGCTGGTCGTAATATCAGCGACTTCGATGACCGCAGCCGAGACACACTTTTCATAAAGGGCGATTCGCTCTACGGCGTCTTCGCGATTGTCAGACCAACGCCTCTGCTCGAACCGGCGCTTCGCACGCCGCGTGATCTGGCCGAACCGCATGTTGTAGTCGATGAACGCATCGCGCAGCGTGTGCGCTGCCTCGGCCACCAGTGCCGGTGAGACTCTAATGGCCGGGGCGTCGCTCATCGTTTCGACTACATATTCGCGATCATAGCGTCAGCGAACTCGCTGCACTTGACCTCGTTGGCGCCGTCCATCAAACGCGCAAAATCATAGGTCACTGTTTTGGCCGCGATGGTTTTGTCCATCGCATTGATGATCGCGTCGGCAGCTTCCGTCCAACCGAGATAACGTAGCATCATTTCACCCGACAGAATGAGGGAACCCGGGTTGACCTTATCGAGGTTTGCGTACTTGGGTGCTGTTCCATGCGTGGCCTCGAATACCGCGTGGCCCGTGTTGTAGTTGATATTGCCACCGGGTGCGATGCCGATACCGCCTACCTGCGCCGCCAAAGCATCAGACAGATAGTCACCATTCAGATTCATCGTCGCCAAGACGTCGAATTCCGCCGGGCGCGTGAGTACCTGCTGCAGCGTGATATCAGCAATTGCGTCTTTGACGATGATCTTACCGTCGGCGACCGCTTTGTCCTGCTCTGCATTGGCAGCGTCGGCACCGTGTTCCGCTTTCGTGCGATCGTATTGGTCCCAGGTGTAGGTGTGGTCGGCATATTCGCGTTCCGCGAGTGCATAACCCCAATTACGGAAAGCGCCTTCCGTGAACTTCATGATGTTGCCCTTGTGGACAAACGTGACGCTCTTGCGCTTGTTCGCGATGGCGTACTGGATCGCCGCATGTACCAGTCGCTCGGTACCTTCCTCAGAAACTGGTTTTAAGCCGATACCGCTGGTATCCGGGAATCGGATCTTGCTGAATTCGGCAGGGAAATTTTCCTTAAAAAGCTCAAGGAACTTCGCGTTCGCCTCAGAACCTTTCTCAAACTCGATGCCGGCGTAAATGTCCTCGGTGTTCTCACGGAAGATCACCATATCGACTTCGCCTGGCGTACGGACGGGCGATGGTACGCCGTTGAACCAGCGCACCGGCCGGAGGCAGACATACAGATCGAGCATTTGACGCAGTGCGACGTTCAGTGAACGGATACCGCCGCCGATCGGTGTGGTCAATGGACCTTTGATAGAGACGAGATACTCGCGACACGCTTCGACGGTGCTGTCCGGTAGCCAGCTGTTGTACAAATCGTTCGCTTTCTGGCCGGCGAAGATTTCGACCCATTCGATTTTGCGTTTGCCGCCATAACTCTTCTCGACAGCGGCATCGAGTGCTCGAACCGTCGCGCGCCAGATATCGGGGCCTGTGCCATCACCTTCGATGAATGGAATGATCGGTCGGTCCGGTACATTCAGTTTGCCGTCGGAGATGGTGATTTTTTCGCCGCCGGCCGGCGCTGTGATGGTCGGTTCTGACATGATGATAAGTCCCCTTGTTGTGTCCGAGC
>JBCAZE010000183.1:0-5878 GCA_039700805.1 Pseudomonadota bacterium
CCCCCCGGTCAGACGATACTTGGCTCGGATGAAAGACAGCAAACTTCGGCTGCTCGGTACCGAAAAAGAACGATTCCATGGCGGCATGATAGCGAAAGTGCTCCATGCCGATCCAGGCGGGAGTCGCCGCTGATTGTTCGCTACGTTGACGCCTACGTCGATCTATTCATGGCGTGCGACGCTAGGCAGCGGGTATTTCGAGTAAACCTCGCAGCTCTAATTGACTAACTTCGAGAGGGTCAGCCAATCGATGTCGTCCATTCGAACATCGGTAGCGTCATCTCTAAGGTATGCAATGCGTTCCGGCCATCCATTGAGCGTGCCGCTGTCTTGTCCACCGACAAAGGTCGGAATGTCGCGAAACCGGCGTCGTATCTTAGCGGCGATTTTCTCGGCTCGTTGTTGCTCGTCGCGCCAGCCGATCCGAGAGCCGGCGACAATAATTGCATCAACGTCTTTCTGCGCCAACAGCTCAACCGTGCCGTCGTCACTCTCCGCACAGATTGTTCGTGCACCTATGCCGGATAACCGCAAAAGATCTGATTTGATGACAGCCCCGAGGAACTCCGTACTCCCCGGCGGCACTACAACTGCCACAGACTGTCGAGGCGCTGCTGGATCGAAAACGCTCACCGTTTTTTTCCAGAGTAGGTTGAGAGCCGCCAAAGCGATGGCGACCTGTATTGAGTTCCAACAATCATCGAGCCACCCAGCCCGAAGCTCTTGGCACACGTCATCGATGAACTGCGCACAGGCACAAGGATTGTGCCGTGCGGTGTTGGGCAGCACCAACGACGCATTCAGATTTGATACTACAAGCTCTCGAGTAAATCTCTGGACGGATGTAGTCGAATTGGAATGTTGGTGATGGTAATGCGTTGAAGCTTTCTCGAACGCTCGCAACGCAAGTGATGTTTCGCCGTAAGGTGCCGCTGCGCGCGTATCGGCCCACTGTGCGAGCTCGTTCGGCAATGGGATCTCAGCTAGCCGCATCGCCCAGCTTGGGAATCGCCGCTCCGACCCCCAACCGGCGCTCAAAAGTCTCACATCGTGGTGTCGATCGTCAGCCGCGATGCGGGACATGAGCTCACAGACTTTTTGCGCCGGTCCCTCCAGCCATTGTAGGAAGAGTCCGTGTTGGCTGAAAAGTACACCTGAGACACCGTCGCGATGGTTGTTTCGGGCGGCGAAGGTGGCGAGTTGTATCGCATCATCATGGTGCGTTGGTTCCGTTGCTCGGCTCGCGTAGCTGAGCCGGAACACTCGATCAGATGGAAGATGGATGTCTGCAGTATGTGCCATTGCTGCTTGCCCCTATGTCGGTCAGCTTGCAGCGGGTTCGCTCGTCGCCAGTCGAAAAAAATCAACCAATGGCATCGATAGCGCCCCCCGGTGCACCCCGCCCGGTCAACGTGTTTCTGGAATGGCAGGTTTCCTGACTTACGGGTCGCTGCGCTCTCGATCCTTCCCAAGCTAAGTTGCTCAGTGGCAATTTCGAGAGTGCTCTCCGCCTACAGTTGCGGGGGCAGTCGTGGCTTAGAGTCTTCACTCGCACCACATTCCCTTTCACTTATCCGATGTGGATCAGCACCATTCGCTAATCATGATGCACCAACCCGATCTATTCTGCCAATCGAACTTGAGCGCCGTGGGCAGTAGACGGAAACACAATATGTTGACTTAGATCGGTCCAATAGGACAACATCTAGTGGTCGGTTCGCTCACAAGGCGATGAAAAGGGAATCCGGTGACTGGAGATCCAGAAGTCCGGAGCTGCCCCCGCAACTGTAATTGGCGGCGACATGTCTTAAGCCACTGAGTTTTCTTGGGAAGGCGACATGTTGCGCAAACGCTGAGAGTCAGGAGACCTGCCGGCAAACGAAACTACTCAATCGGACGGGGTGTGCCGAACGGGTTTGCTGCCGAACGTGTCCATCAGGACTCCCGTCATCAAAGCCTGCCCCCGTGCGCTTACTTTAAGCACAGATAGGGGCGAGATATGGCCAATACGGCGACCAAAACTTCAACAACCCAAGAAAGCGCGCTTGCCGAGCGATTCGGAATCCGAATCGATCATGCTCGCGATTCTCTCTTGACGGAATTCGGCAAGGCGACGATGCAGGACCGCTATTTGCTGCCGGGTGAGTCCTACCAGGATCTGTTCGCGCGCGTGGCCGACGCCTACTCGGACGACCTCAACCATGCTCAGCGACTCTACGACTACATGTCTCAACTGTGGTTCATGCCAGCGACACCTGTATTGAGTAATGGTGGCGCTGATCGTGGCCTACCGATTTCCTGTTTCCTAAATGCTGTCGAGGACAGTCTCGATAGCATTGTTGGAACGTGGACTGAAAACGTCTGGTTGGCATCGAACGGTGGCGGTATCGGTACCTACTGGGGAGACGTTCGTTCGATTGGCGAACCAATCGGTGAGAGTGGCGAGACGTCGGGAATCATACCTTTCGTCCGCGTTATGGACTCTCTAACGCTTGCGATTTCTCAGGGTTCGCTTCGCCGCGGATCCGCTGCCGTCTATATCGATGTGAATCATCCAGAGATCGAGGAATTCATCGAAATTCGAAAACCCTCGGGCGACTTCAACCGCAAGAGTCTCAATTTGCACCATGGCATTGCGATAACGGACGAGTTCATGGAAGCGGTGCGAGAAGAGGTGCCATTTGCGTTGCGCAGTCCGGCCGACGGACGAGAAATTCGCACGGTTTCCGCCCGGGAGTTGTGGCAGAGAATACTGGAGACTCGCCTTCAAACCGGTGAGCCGTACTTGCTGTTCGTCGACACCGCAAACCGTGATGTACCGGAGCATCAAAAGCAACTGGGACTGCGTGTTCGTCAATCGAATCTCTGCAGTGAGATTCTGCTGCCGACTGGCCGCGACCAAGAAGGTAACACTCGCACGGCGGTGTGCTGTTTGGCGTCGGTCAACCTCGCGCGCTGGGGCGAGTGGGAAGGTGATTCACGGTTTATCGAAGACATCCTGCGACTGCTCGACAATGTGCTAGATGACTTCATCGAAAGAGCACCGAGCAGTATGGCGCAGGCCCAGTACTCTGCCATGCGCGAGCGCTCCGTAGGTCTCGGTGCGATGGGTTTTCATAGTTTCCTGCAGGAGAACAACATAGCCTTCGAGAGTGCAATGGCGAAGAGCTTGAACCTGCGCATGTTTAAACATTTGCGCCGCGAGGCAGATCGCGCATCAATCGTGCTGGCTGAGGAGCGAGGGTCTTGTCCTGACGCCGCGGACGCCGGAATCACCGAGCGTTTCAGTCACAAACTCGCGATCGCTCCAACCGCGAGCATTAGCATTATCTGCGGTGGTGTGAGTGCCTGCATCGAGCCGATTCCCGCGAATATTTACACCCACAAAACTCTTTCCGGTTCGTTCACCGTTAAGAACGCCGCGTTGGAGGCACTACTTGAGACTCGCGATCTCAACACACCGGAGACTTGGGCGTCGATTCTCCAGCATGATGGTTCGGTTCAACACTTAGAAGTACTTACAGACGACGAGAAAGCGACCTTCCGTACAGCTTTCGAAATCGATCAACGTTGGGTCATCGATCTCGCAGCCGATCGTGCGCCAAGCGTTTGCCAAGGCCAGTCAATCAATCTCTTTTTGAAGAGCGATATCCACAAGTGGGATCTGTTGATGTTGCACTGGGCCGCATGGGAGCGCGGAGTTAAGAGCCTCTACTACTGTCGTTCCAAGTCAGTTCAACGTGCAGGATTCGCGGGTGTCGAGGGAGACAACACAAAATCGTGGCCCGAGCGGGCGCTGAGCGAAGATTTGAACGACTACGACGAGTGTCTGGCATGTCAGTAGTCCGCGATACCTTCGGAGATCAATCACTGTGAATAAGCAACAACTGGACCTCATTACTAAACCCGGTCTGATGCAGCCAAGCAAGACGTACAAACCGTTCCGTTACCCATGGGCGATGGAATTCTGGCGTCGCCAACAACAGATTCACTGGATGCCCGAGGAGGTTCCGCTCGGCGAGGATTGCAAAGACTGGGCACACCGACTGAGCGACGGCGAGCGCAACTTGTTGACGCAAGTGTTCCGGTTTTTCACGCAGTCCGATGTGGAAGTGCAAGACAACTATCTTGAGCGATACTCGTTGGTGTTCAAACCGACGGAAATCAAAATGATGCTCGCGGCGTTTTCGAACATGGAAACTGTTCATATTGTCGCCTATGCGTTGTTGCTCGAAACACTGGGTATGCCTGATTCAGAGTTCGCCGCCTTCATGGACTACGAGGCAATGCGAGACAAACATGACTATATGCAGGAGTTTGGCGTCGCGAACGAAGCGGATACTTTGCGAACGCTCGCGATGTTTGGTGGGTTTACCGAGGGCCTTCAGCTATTTGCCAGTTTCGCAATTTTGTTGAATTTCCCACGCCACAACCGAATGAGAGGTATGGGGCAGATCGTCTCGTGGTCAGTACGCGACGAGAGTCTGCACTGTGAAGGTGTCATGAAGCTGTTCCATACGTTCGCGGAGGAAACGGGCGCACTGACGAAGTCCGTCCAAGACGATATCGTCGATTGCGCGAAGACTGTTGTGAAGTTGGAGGATAGCTTTATCGATCTCGCATTCGAGATGGGCCCTTTGGAAGGTCTCGATGCAGCAGCGGTTAAGCGCTACATAAGATACGTAGCGGACTGGCGCCTACGACAGTTGTCACTGTCCCCGGTGTACGGCATCACCGAACACCCATTGCCGTGGCTTACCGAAATCCTGAACGGCGTTGAACATGCGAACTTTTTTGAGACTCGCGCCACGGAATACGCCAAGGGGGCTACCGGCGGAAGCTGGCATGGCGAGGCAGGAGTCTGGTCGGCATTCGATCAGCGCACACAGCACGACAAACAAACGGTTATGCCGATCTTATCGAGTGTCGAATGATGTGAAAACACAGTCTGCGTCGGTCGTTCCACGGCGAGTACTTTTGTCCTGGAGCAGTGGCAAGGATTCAGCTTGGTCGCTCCATATCCTACAGCAAAGACCTGACATAGAGGTTGTAGGATTGTTGACGACGTTCAATCAAGCGGCCGACCGAGTTGCGATGCATGCTGTGCGACGGACACTAGTTCGCGAGCAAGCAAAAATGATCGGATTACCGCTGGTCGAGGTCGCCTTGCCTTGGCCTTGCACGAATGAAGACTACGAGCGCGCGATGAGCGATGCGCTGATCGATAGTCGAGAGCGCTTCGATGTCAGCGCCATTGCGTATGGAGATCTGTTTCTTGAAGATATTCGCCGTTATCGAGACAACCGGCTAGACGGACTGGGACTAGACGCTATCTATCCGCTTTGGCAACTCCCAACCCGAGCATTGGCACATCAGATGATCGAAGACGGAGTTGGTGCTGTCTTAACGTGTGTCGATCCGAAGCAATGTCCAATCAAATTCGTGGGGCGCCAATTCGACGCTGAATTGTTGAACGCACTTCCGGAGAGCGTCGATCCGTGCGGCGAAAATGGCGAGTTTCATACCTTCGTGTTTGATGCCCCTCACTTCAGGCGAGCCATACCCCACCAAATCGGGCGTAAGGTTGAGCGAGGAGATTTCGTCTACTGCGATGTGAGACCTAGAGCGGAGTCGACCGCAACCCATTAGCGATACTTTGTTTGCTTACTGCGTATCGGAGTGCACTTCGTCGCGCAGCGCATCGAGTCGCTCGCGCAGCCACTCGTCGCGTGTCATCCCTGTCGGTGGCGAGTTGGCCAGAATACTGTCGACTCACTTGTAGCGCTGGTTTCCAGCACTCGCATCGCTACCCGTGATCTCACTTAAAACGTTTTGCCGACGCTCAAACTGAAAAACGGTCCACCGAGTTCCCGAGAAC
>JBCAZE010000184.1:0-5850 GCA_039700805.1 Pseudomonadota bacterium
CTTACGTGGCTGCCGGTATCAATCTCAATATCCCGGTTGTTGGCTCCATCTTGAGACGTGGCGGTGCGTTTTTTCTACGCCGTACGTTCAGCGGAAATAGACTGTATGCCGCAGTGTTTCATTCCTATTTGAAAGCGCTGCAGTCGCGTGGCTATCCACTTGAGTATTTCATCGAAGGCGGCCGAAGCAGAACCGGCCGATTGCTCGCACCCAAAGTCGGCATGCTCAACATGACGATTCGCGCCTTCGCCGATGATAGGCGTCGACCCGTTCGATTTGTTCCAGTCTACTTTGGTTACGAAAAGTTGATCGAAGGGACCTCCTTCATCGGCGAGTTGCGCGGGGGAGAGAAACGCAAAGAATCGCTCGGTGGTTTTTTCCGATCGTTGCGTGCGCTGCGAGAGCAGTTTGGCAAGGTTTACGTCAATATCGGGGAGCCTATCGATCTTGAGACCATGCTTGATACGCATGCGCCGCAATGGCGTGAAACAGCCGCCGGTGACAGCAAGCCGGAATGGTTGCCGAGTGTCACGGATCAGCTCGGCTGGGAAGTGTTAGAGCGTATCAACTCTGCAGCGGCAGTGACGCCCGTGAGCTTACTCGCGCTGGCATTGCTGGGTACGCAGCGCCAAGCAATGGCCGAAGCCGATCTGGTACAGCAGTTGCGTTTGTATCAAGCGCTTTATCGCGAAACGCCATATAGCGATCATGTCACGCTGCCAGCGATGAGTGCTGAGGAAATCGTCCAGCACGGTATTCGTTTGGGTGTTATTGAAATAGAAACCCATGCGCTCGGCAGCATTGTTCATATGCCTGAGCGCCAAGCGCTTTTGCTCACCTACTTTCGCAACAACATTCTCCATCTGACCGCGTTACATTCGCTGATCGCAGCTTGCTACATACACGGCAAAATTCTACCGCGCAGTGAATTGCACCGATTGATCCGTTTGATTGCGCCATTCGTTCGCGCTGAGTTGCGATTACGGTGGGAAGCGGAGGACTTTGGGCGCGTCGTTGATATTGTCATTGAGAGCATGTGTACACATGGGCTACTCGAGAAAGAGGGCGACATGTTGAGGCGACCGAACGCTGGTTCGGCGTTGGCGTTCGCATTGAGCCAGTTAGGGCAATCGGTGGTGCCGATTCTGCAGCGCTATTACATGACGATTGCGCTGCTCAACAAACATGGTTCCGGCACATTGTCGCAGGCGAGACTCGAGGAGATTTGCCAGCTCAGCGCAGAAAGACTGACGATACTCTATGGCATGCGATCCCCAGACTTTTTTGATCGACGTTTATTCCGGACCTTTTTAGGGGCGTTGCGTGAGAGGGGTGTTATCGACATTGATAGCGAACGGCAGCTGACGTTTGATCTCAAGTTCGATGCCATCGAGAACGATGCCCGCTTGGTGCTTGGTGAGCCGTTGCGACACAGCATACTCACAGTGACGAAGGTCAGCCGCGAGGAGAAAATAGAGCGTCCGGCGAAGGAGCAGGAGGCAGCGGAATGAGTCAGGTTTCGGTTGTTTCTTTTTATCGGTTTACGCGTGTCGACGACCCGCGTGAACTCGGAGAGGCTGTGCGGGAGCGCGCAACGTCGCTCGGACTTCTGGGTACCGCTATTCTTGCTAGAGAAGGATTGAATGCCACGATTGCCGGTGAATCTAGCCAGTGTCAGTCTCTGATCGATTGGTTGTCCTCAATACCCGGATTCGAAGACCTTACAGGGCGTTGGTCGGAGGCAGAAGAAGCGCCATTCCACCGCTTGAGAATTAAGTACCGCGAAGAGATCGTGTCGATGGGTCACGCGGACATCAATCCAGCGGATGGACAAGGGACGCATCTTGACGCTGCGGCGTGGAACGCGCTTATTGAATCGCCCGATACGTTGGTGATCGACACGCGCAACGATTATGAAATCGAGGTCGGTAGTTTTGCTGGCGCAGTGGACCCCGGTACCAGAAATTTCAGGGAATTTACGCAGTACATCGAATCCTCGTTGGCATCGCAAAAAGATAAACCAATCGCGATGTTCTGCACCGGCGGCATTCGTTGTGAGAAAGCGACGGCGGTGATGAAGCACATGGGGTTCGAGAATCTCTACCAGCTGCAGGGTGGCATTCTCGGTTATCTCGATGAAGTCGCCGAGGACGACGAATTGGATAATCACTGGGAGGGCGAGTGTTTCGTTTTCGACTCGCGCGTTGCGGTGGATAGCCAGTTGGCGCCTGGCGCCTACGTCCAGTGTCACGGCTGCCGTCGCGCGTTATCGGCGGCAGATACGCAGCATCAACACTATGAGCCGGGTATTTGTTGTGAACGGTGTTTTGAATCGATGACCGGTGAGCGGCGGCGACAGTTTGAGGAACGTCGCCGACAGGTTGCTTTGGCAGAGGCTCGTGGTGAAAAACACATCGGAGCGGTCTTCGAGCCGCCAACAAAAGCGCGCTAACCGCGCTATCGCCTAAGCGTTAAGGTCTGGAATGATCTCCGATTCCAGGCGCGCGATCGTATCTTTGAGTTGCAACTTGCGCTTTTTTAGCCGCTTCAGTCTAATTTGATCCATCGCAAGATCGTGCGCTAGCCGGTCGATCAGGACATCCAGGTCACGGTGCATCACCCGAAGTTCCTTAAGCTTGGACAACGTGTCCATGCCGTCGACAGTTAGGATTTCCGTGATTTTGCTGTCCAATGTTTCGCTCGCAACGCTCAGCCTAGTCCTGGCCAATGCCGTCCATTGTCGCTGTGCGCAATGAAATCTCCATTGAGGATATCCGCTTTTGCGTTGTATGCAAGTCGTTGACCTTGCCAAGTCGTGACTTTGCCGCCTGCGCCCTCGACGATAGCCTGGCCAGCAGCGGTATCCCATTCGCTGGTGGGTCCGAAGCGCGGGTAAACATCCGCTGTACCCTCCGCGAGCGCACAAAACTTTAGTGAGCTGCCGAGTGGCTGTGCATCGTGAGCGCCAACTTCGGTGAGCCACGCATTGGTGGCGGTGCTGCGGTGGGAACGGCTGACCAAAACCCGTGGGCAATCGCGCGATACTTGGTTGACAGCAATTGGCGTGTCGTTCCCGTCCCTTCGGCGAGTCGCCCCGTATCGTTTACCACCCCACCAGGCCACTTTCTGGACCGGGGCATAGATCATGCCTGCGACCGGGTATTGATTTTCTATCAATGCGATATTCACGGTGAACTCGCCGTTGCGATTGACGAATTCACGCGTACCGTCGAGCGGGTCTACCAGCCAGTAGCGGGACCAAGATCGGCGCTTGTCGTAATCCGGTAAATGCGATTCTTCGCTGATCACCGGAATTGACGGGAACGTCTCCCTGAGCGCATCTCGAATGAGCTGGTCGGCTGCAAGATCCGCAGCGGTAACCGGTGATGTATCCGCTTTGCGATGAACATCAAAGTCGTCGCCGTAGATGTCCAAAATCGCGGCCGCCGCCTTTTTCGCAGTGGCGAACAAAAACTCAAATGTTGTCTCCTGAAATTCCTTCACTAAGACTTCCAAGCATCGGCGTTAGCTGGCATGGTATCACCCCGATTTGGCAGCGACAGCGGATAACGAAGATGCAGGCGGAATTTGACGCGGCGAAAACGCTGCTGCTCGATATGGATGGAACGCTACTGGATCTCGCCTTCGATAATCACTTTTGGCTCGACACTGTGCCGGCGGAAGTGGCGGCGCAGTTGGCGCTCTCACTTGAAGAAGCCAGGCAGCGTGTTTATGCGTTGATCGAGTCCGAGCGCGGCACGATGAATTGGTATGACCTCGCGTTTTGGGGGCGAACGTTTGGTCTCGATATGATGGCATTAAAGCGTCGGTGTCCAGAGCCCATTCGCTTTATCGATGGCGCTGAGTCTTTTCTTGCACGTGCTAAAGCTGCGGGTTTCCGATTGATCATTGTGACCAACTCGAGCCAAGAACTTCTGAACCTAAAGGACGAAGTGACCGGTATCTGCTCGCTCGTCGATGCGTCTTACAGCTCGTCCCAATTTGGCGAACCAAAGGAATCGGCAGCTTTTTGGTCGCTGTTCTTCTCCCATACGTCCGAGGACCCGGCGTCCTGTCTACTGATCGACGATAGCGAGTCAGTGCTGCGCACTGCGAGCGATTTCGGTGTTGGTGCTGTCATTGGCATTCGACATCCCGATTCTGGGCGTCGCCCAAACGCGCTAGACGGTTGGGCGTCCGTCGACGGCGTTCGAGACTTGTTACTCTGACGGCTGGTTCGCCGGCTTTCGCCTACGGCGTCTGCGGCGTTTTTTCTTTGCGCCTTGCGAGTCACCGCCATCTGCGCCTGCTTGCTTTTGATGCGCTGGTTTGGATTGGCTGTTGTTTGGGCCGGTGCGGCCGCCACCTCCGCGTCTTCGTTGTCCCTGCGGTTTGCGAGGTCGTCGAGGTGGGCGTTCAATCTCTGGCAAGCCTTGATGGTCAAAAATGGCAACCGGAATACGGAACCCGATGTAGTCTTCGATATCCGGCAGTGACATGACGTATTGTTCGCAGCCGAAACTCACGGCGACCCCAGAGGCGCCGGCGCGTGCTGTGCGACCAATACGGTGCACGTAGTCTTCGCGATCCTGCGGCAAATCGTAGTTAAACACGTGGGTCACATCGTCAATGTGCAAGCCCCGCGAGGCAACGTCTGTGCCGATCAGTACGTTCAGCTCACCGCTTTGAAAGGCGCCGAGCATACGCAGCCGTTTCTTCTGCGGTACATCGCCTGAAATCGCCTGCGCAACGATACCGTTGGCGTTGAGTGTATCTTCCAGCCGCTCCGCTTCGCGCTTCGTATTCACGAAAACCATCGTGCGCTCGATATCCATCTCACGCATCAGCTGAATCAACAGCGGAATCTTCTCATCATTGGATGGATAGTAGATGCTCTGTTCAACGCGATCGGCCGTGACTTTCTCGGGCTCAATGCGAACAAGCTCCGGGTCATTCATGTGCTCAGCGGCGAGTTCCATCACGCGGTAAGACAGCGTTGCAGAGAACAGCAGATTTAAT
This sequence comes from Pseudomonadota bacterium, assembly GCA_039700805.1. GTDB lineage: Bacteria > Pseudomonadota > Gammaproteobacteria > Steroidobacterales > Woeseiaceae > CALBPI01. Next base: position 5,020 of record JBCAZE010000184.1, read on the forward strand.
CGTTGGTCGGCTGGCGGCAGCCGGCGCAAGAGATAGCGGATATCTTTGATGAAGCCGAGGTCGAACATGCGATCGGCCTCGTCCAGAATGAGTGATTGCACATGCCGCATGTGAAACACACGCTGCTTGAAATAGTCGATGATTCTGCCTGGCGTGCCGATCAGAATATCAACACCAGCCTCCAGCGCTTTGCGTTGCTTCTCGTAATCGGTGCCACCAAACGCAACGCCGATTTTGAAACCTGTAAACGCGCCAAGTTGTTTCGCGTCGTTGGCAATTTGCACGGCAAGTTCACGTGTTGGCGCCAGCGCAAGTGCGCGTATGCCGCCAGGTGCTGCATCTTCTGGTAGCGGGTTTTTCAACAAGTGGTTGAACAAAGCGATCAAAAATGCGGCGGTTTTACCCGTACCGGTTTGGGCTTGTCCCGCCACATCGCTGCCTTTGAGTGCGACGGGTAGCGACTGAGCCTGAATGGGCGTTGCGTGTTGAAAACCGGCGGCTTCAATGCCTTTCTGCAACTCGGCGGGTAAGTTCAGGCTCGCGAATTCAAGGTCCGATAGATGTTCTGTTGACATAGTTTTATGGCTTTACTCGGTTGCGCGATTTTGCTGCGCGCCAAAATTCATTTTTTTCGCTCGAAAAACTTGCAAAATGCGACGCGACAATGTGAAATTACATCATTCAAGCGCAACCGCCGTTGCCATATCCAAGAGATTAACTAGCGAGCAATAGCAGCGTCATTGATCCGCTTATTGGGGCGGTGGGTCAGTTGATCGGGTTGGCGCATAGTGCCTGATATATCGCACATAGTCACTAAAATGCCGCATTTTG
>JBCAZE010000022.1:0-25794 GCA_039700805.1 Pseudomonadota bacterium
GAGACTGAACGTAGGCTGAACATGCTTACCAAGCCCCATGGCCGGCAACAATCCCGGCAACAAAGAACGGCGCAGCCGCTGCGATACTGTCGAGCCGGTCCAAAACACCACCATGGCCCGGGAACAACACGCCACTGTCTTTTACGTCAGCTTCGCGCTTGAACATACTGACGGTCAGGTCACCCAACACCGAGACGGCAGCGGTCAAAATACAAAGCGGGACAAGCCTGAACCAAGCAAGCTCAAACAGTACGCTACCGATAACGCCAACAAGCCCGCTAACAACGAGCCCGCCGACGACACCAGCCCAGGTCTTGTTTGGACTGACCGCAGGTGACAGCTTGCGTTTCCCGAGAAACCGGCCCGCGAAATAACCGCCAACATCCGCGCCCCAGATAACGACCAGAACGAATAACAGCAAAGCGGGTCCGGTAATGTTGCCGGTCTCGGGATAACGCGCAAGTGCAAGCAATGCGAAAAACGTCGGCACTAGCGTGGTAAAACCCGCCACAAATGTCATGGCTTTGCTCACGCGAACCGGATAGCGCAACACCAAAATCAAAGCGGTCACCCACCAGAGCCCGGCGATCATCAGGAGCGCATTCGGTGTTAGTAGCGCGATACTCGGTAGTGTGAGTGCGCAACAAGCCACCACTAACACAACGTACGCCAGCCGAATAGCTGTCGACTCAATGCGCAAGAATGCAGACCACTCCCAAGCGGCAGCAGCGACGACAAGCGCGATGACCGCTTTACCGATATCGGGTGGTAATACGAATAAGACGACTAAGATGGCGATGATGGCCACCACCGCCGTCACAACACGAGCGAGCAACATGTCAGCCGGCCTCTTCGTGCGCGATCTGATCGACGCGGCCAAACCGCCGGTCGCGCCCTGCGAACGCTACAATCGCGTCATCCAAGGCGGCCGCATCATAGTCGGGCCAAAGAACATCACTGAATTGCAACTCGGCGTACGCGAGATGCCATAGCAAGAAATTGCTCACACGGTACTCGCCGCCCGTTCGGATCATTAAATCCACATCCGGCGCCCCACCGAGCGACATTGACTCCGCAAACATCGACTCGTCGATATCGGACAGCGCACGCGCACCACTCGCGACCTCTGATGCCAGAGTCTTGCAGCTCTCGACAATATCCCAACGTCCGCCGTAACCGACGGCAACCTGCAAAGACAAACCGGTGTTGCCCGCCGTCAATTGCTCGGCATCACGCATCGCGATTTGTAGCCGCTCCGACAACCTGGAGGTATCGCCAATAAAACGCAGACGCACTTGGTTCTCATGCAGTTCTGCGACCTCACGTTGGAGCGCATCCAGAAAAAGCTTCATCAAACCGACGACTTCGTCTTTTGGCCGCGACCAGTTTTCCGAAGAGAATGCGAATAAGGTCAGATGATCGATGTGGAGTTCACCGCAACGCCTAACGATTGCCCGGACTGACTTGACGCCAGCGCGATGTCCGAAGTGTCTCGGTAGCGCGCGCTTACGTGCCCAACGGCCATTGCCATCCATGATGACAGCAATGTGTCTGGGGCGATCTTCTGGCGCCAACGATTCCGCGGTATCCGTCATAGCCAATCGTTATCAGAACTCCATGAGCTCCGCTTCTTTCTCAGCCAACACACCATCAACAGCCTTGACATGCTTATCCGTCAATACCTGAATTGAGTCGGCTGCACGTCGCTCGTCATCCTCGCCGATCTCCTTTTCCTTGAGGAGGTCTTTGAAATCAGACAAGGCATCTCTGCGAATATTACGTATCGCAATTCGACCGTTCTCCGCTTCGTTGCGAACGATACGAATCATGTCTTTGCGGCGCTCTTCCGTCAGCGGTGGTAGCGGCACGCGAATCGCGGTACCTGCTGTCGCCGGATTTAAGCCGAGATCCGATGTCATGATGGCTTTTTCGACCTTCGCCACCATGTCTTTTTCCCATGGCGTCACCAGCAGCGTACGGGCGTCTTCCACGCCGAGATTGGCGACTTGGTTTAGCGGCACTTCAGATCCGTAATACTCTACAGTGATGTGATCCAGCAAACTCGTGTGCGCCCGACCCGTACGAATCTTGGTCAGTTCGGTTCGGAGTGACTCAACACTCTTACCCATGCGACTGTCAGCGTCTTTTTTGATCTCTTCGATCATTATCTTTGCGTCTCCGTCAATTCGTCTCAGGCTTTAACCAGTGTACCGAGTGGCTCACCATTCATCACCCTGACCAAAGTGCCCGCTTCGGTCATATCGAAGACCCGCAGTGGCACTTCATTGTCCCGACACATCACGATAGCCGTCGCATCCATGACGTTGAGTCGGTCTGCTAAGACACGATCGAAGGTCACCTCAGGCAGCTGTACTGCATCGTCATGAATTTTCGGGTCTTTGGTATAGACGCCATTGACCTTAGTCGCTTTCAACATCAAGTCGGCGCCAATTTCGATCGCGCGGAGACTGGCCGCAGTGTCTGTTGTAAAGAATGGGTTACCCGTACCGGCAGCAAGCACAACCACGCGGCCCTTCTCGAGATGCCGGATTGCGCGGCGTCGAATGTAGTCTTCGCAAACGTCATTGATGGCGAGGGCTGACATCACGCGTGCAAACACCTCGTGACGCTCTAGCGCGTCTTGCAACGCAAGTGCGTTGATCACCGTTGCCAACATGCCCATATGGTCGCCGGTAACGCGGTCCATACCGGCGCGCGCGAGGCCCGCGCCCCGGAAAATATTACCGCCGCCGATGACGATCGCTACCTCGACGCCATTTCGGACAACGGTGGCCACTTCGCCGGCGATTCGGGAAATGACATCGGGGTCGATACCATATTTCAGACTGCCCATTAGCGCTTCGCCACTGAGCTTCAGTAAAACACGGCCGGTTACCGGCTTCTCCGCAGCAGTCATTGGTATCCTATCTCCCCGGTTATCAGCGTCTCATAGAGAGGCTATCGGCGCCGCACAGTGTACCCCACTGCGCGGCGCAGACAGCATTATTCGACCGATACTAGCCTTTGTCACCAGCTTGAGCGATTTGAGCCATAACTTCTTCGGCAAAGTTATCTTCTTTCTTCTCGATCCCTTCACCCACTTCATAGCGTGTAAATCCGCTTACAGAGGCGTCAGCCTGCTTCAAAAGTTTGGCGACAGTGACATCCGGATCCTTAACAAAGGGTTGCCCGACTAGCGTAATTTCAGCGAGATACTTGCGCATGCGCCCGTCGACCATTTTCTCAATGATTTCCGCAGGCTTACCGGACCCTTTGGCCTGTTCAACCAAGATGGCACGCTCGCTGTTCAACGTTTCGGCGGGTACGCCTGCTTCATCGACACACATTGGCGCAGAGGCCGCGACATGCATCGCCAGGTCTTTACCCAGTGCATCGTCACCTCCCGCAAAAGCCACGACGGCGCCAATGCGCGATCCGTGGGTGTAGCTACCGATACTGCCCTGACTCTCGATCAACTCAAATCGACGAATACCGATGTTCTCGCCGATCTTAGCGATCAATGCGGTTCTTGTTGCTTCAACGGTCTCACCGCTGCTGGTGTCGAGCGCCATCAATGCCTCGACATCGGCCGGGCGCTTGTCGAGCACAAGCCCCGCAACATCTTCGGCAAACGCGATGAAATTATCATCGTTTGCCACGAAATCAGTCTCACAGTTGACTTCGATAATTACCGCTGTGTTACCCGCTTCACGGACGACGATGCGTCCTTCCGCCGCAACACGACCGGCTTTCTTGTCAGCTTTCGCCTGACCCGACTCGCGCAGCAACTGCGCTGCCGCATCCATATCACCGTCGGCCGCGACGAGCGCCTTTTTGCACTCCATCATGCCAACGCCGGTTCTCTCGCGAAGTTCTTTAACTTTAGCCGCTGTAATAGCCATTAGTATTCACCTTAAATATACGCACCGCCTCCGTGACCGGGGACGATCAACAATGGATTCTCAAAACCGCGCCGAAACGCTGGCCAATTATTCAGACGCGTCTTCTGCCTTCGGTGCTTCAGCGGGTGCCTCAGCTTCCGCTTCTGACTTCGGCTCAGCTTTCTTTGCAGCCGCTTTCTTGCGAGGTGCTTTTTTAGCTGCCGCTTTACGAACGTTGCCGTCTTCATCGAGCTCGACGAAATCGTCGTCGCCCAGAACCGCCTGTGGTGCGCTCGCCTTACCTTCGAGAATGGCGTCGGCCATCGCGGTTGCGTAGAGCGAAATCGCACGCATCGCATCGTCGTTGCCTGGAATAACGTAATCGACACCATCTGGCGCACAGTTGGTATCGACAACCGCGATAACAGGGATACCTAGCTTGCGAGCTTCGTCGATCGCGATTTTCTCGTGACCAACATCGATAACGAACATCGCATCAGGCAAACCGCCCATATCTTTGATGCCGCCTAGGCTACGCTCAAGCTTGTCCTTTTCACGGTCGAGGTTCAGCACCTCTTTCTTGGTCAACGACTCAACAATGTTGCTTTCGTGCATCGTCTCAAGATCTTTGAGGCGCTTGATAGACTGTTTGATCGTCTTGAAATTGGTCAGCATGCCGCCGAGCCAACGATAGTTGACAAACGGCATACCGCAGCGTGCCGCTTCTTTGCCGATAATGTCTCGCGCAGAGCGCTTCGTGCCTACGAACAGAATGTTACCGCCGTCAGCAGCGAGCTTGCCGGCGTAGTTCAGCGCATCGCGGAACAAGGGCAAGGAACGTTCGAGGTTTACAATGTGGATCTTATTGCGGTCACCGAAAATGAACGGTGCCATTTTGGGGTTCCAGTAGCGTGTTTGGTGTCCAAAATGGACGCCCGCCTCAAGCATCTGGCGCATGGTTACGTCAGCCATGATTATCTCCTAGGGTTAAGCCTCCATACATCCCTTGAATGCAACCCCTTTTTCGGTGGGGCACCCAGCACCAAGTGACGATGTATGTGTGGATTTAAATAAAGTTAGTGCCTATTTCGGCGCGCGCAATATAGCAAACCAAAGTCGTCTTGGCCAGAAAGTTTTCTCGGCGAGCGTATCCGTATGCGCCTGACACTGTTATGCTTTCTCGGCGCTCGAATGTCTGATCAAGATTGGCGCTTCCCCCAGTTTTCAGCTACCCCAGCAGGATTTTGTACGAATGAATGTAACCATCAAAACCCCCGACCAGCAGGAAAAGATGAGAGTGGCCGGAAGGTTAGCGGCAGAAGTTCTTGATATGATTGGGGATTTTGTCAAGCCTGGCGTCACAACAGACGAATTAAACACGATCTGCCATCAATACATCACAGAGACCCAAGGCGCGATTCCTGCACCGCTGAATTACACCGGTGGTGGGCCGGTACCGTTCCCAAAGTCGATCTGTACATCACTGAACCATGTGGTGTGCCACGGCATCCCCTCAGACCGAGTCTTAAAGCATGGAGATGCGCTCAATATTGACATCACCGTCATCAAAGAGGGTTGGCACGGGGATACGAGCCGCATGTTCCTGGTGGGCAAGCCTACTGTGCAAGCCGAACGACTGACACGCATATGCCACGAAGCGATGATGCGCGGGATTCGCCAAGTCGCACCTGGGAAGACATTGGGCGACATCGGATTCGCGATTCAGCGCTATGTCGAGGCACAACGGTGTTCGGTGGTCAGGGAATACTGCGGACACGGCATCGGCCAGGTGTTCCACGAGGCCCCACAGGTGGTTCATTATGGAACGCCGGGTGAAGGCATGGTCCTACAGGAAGGCATGACCTTTACGATTGAGCCTATGGTCAACGCTGGTAAACGCTTTACAAAGCTACTGCCTGACGGCTGGACAGTGGTGACAAAAGATCACTCCCTCTCCGTCCAATGGGAACACACGATCCTCGTCACTTCGGATGGCTTTGAGATACTGACCCTCGGCGCCGCGGATCGCGCGAGCGCCGGCCAAGCGGCCTGATCGAGTACCCCGGCCGGCTCGTCGCCTATGGCACGTAACGCAATACAGTTTGGTTCGCTCCGATCGGATGTCACTGTGGAGACATTCGCATCGCTGCTGAATGCCCAACCTGATCTCGCGGTCCCAACTTGTCGGGAACGCCTTGAGGAAGCCACCGAGCAGCTAAAGAATCGGTTCCTCGACGGCGAATCGGTCGAGACGCTGGTGGCTGCCCACGCGGCTCTGATCGATGTATTGCTGTGTCATTTGTGGCGTCATTACGGCTTGGGGCAAGAGGCCATCGCGTTGATCGCTGTCGGTGGTTATGGTCGTGGTGAGCTACACCCAGGGTCGGACATTGATATTCTCCTGCTGCTGGCAGATACGGCCGCCGCTAACGATGCGATTTCCGCGTTCATCACCAGTCTTTGGGATTCTGGTCTGGAGCAAGAGGCCATCGCGTTGATCGCTGTCGGTGGTTATGGTCGTGGTGAGCTACACCCAGGGTCGGACATTGATATTCTCCTGCTGCTGGCAGATACGGCCGCCGCTAACGATGCGATTTCCGCGTTCATCACCAGTCTTTGGGATTCTGGTCTGGAGATTGGGCACAGCGTCCGAACGGTGGCTCAGTGTCGGCAGGAAGCAGAGAACGATGTCACGGTCGCCACCACGCTGATGGAATCGCGCGTATTGGCCGGCGAGCAGGACTTGTTCGACGCGATGACGGATGCCTTGACACCCGACAAAATCTGGCCAGCGAATACCTTCTTTTCGGCAAAGCTAGAAGAACAGAAGGCACGTCATGCCCGCTATGACGATACTGGCTACAACCTAGAGCCTAATGTGAAGGGTAGCCCAGGTGGGCTGCGGGACATCCAAATGGTGACATGGGTCGCCGCGCGTCACTTCGGCACGAACGACCTGCATTCACTGGTTAATGTCGGGTTCTTAACCGAGGGGCAATACCAGCGCCTCGTCGAAGGACGGCAATACTTATGGAAGCTGCGGTATGGCCTTCACATTCTCACCGGCCGACGTGAGGACCGCCTGCTATTCGATCATCAAAAATCGCTAGCCGAGTTGCTCGGTTATGAGGACGCGCGATACACGCTCGGCGTCGAGCAGATGATGCAACGCTACTACAGAACAGTGATGCAACTGTCGCGTTTGAACGAAATGTTGCTACAGCTCTTCGAAGAGAATCTTCTGCTTGACAGTAATGCAGAACCCATCGATATCGACACGGAGTTTGTGGCCAAAAACGGCTATCTAAAAGTGCGCGATGAATCCGTATTTACGCGTAACCCATCCGCACTTCTCACGCTGTTCTGTCACATGCAGGTTGTGCCTAACCTAAAGGGTGTGAGTGCGGAGACCATCGGCGCAGTCCGTCGGAGCCTTCATCTCATTGATGAAGAGTTTCGGCAGAACCCCCGCAACCAACGCATGTTTCTGGAGATTATCAAAGCCAAACGTGGCGTCACTGCCGAGCTGCGACGAATGAATCGCTATGGCGTTCTCGGGCTTTATCTTCCGGCGTTTGGACGCATCGTCGGACGCATGCAGTATGACCTTTTCCATGCATACACGGTCGACGAACATACGCTGTTTGTTGTTGCCAACCTTCGCCGCTTCGCGATCCGAATGACCGACGATGAGTTCCGACACAATGCGTCCGTGATGCAACGCTTAGATACGCCATGGCTTGCCTATCTCGCCGGCCTATTCCATGACATTGCTAAAGGCCGCGGCGGCGATCATTCCGAGCTCGGCGCGGTCGATGCGCTGGCTTTCTGCAGAGAGCACGGTCTCGATGAAAATGATGCGCAACTGGTGTCATGGCTCGTCGCCAATCATCTGGTCTTATCCATGACCGCGCAAAAAAAGGATATAACCGATCCCGACGTCATCGCGGCGTTTGCCAAACGGATGGGCGATCAACGGCACCTAGACTATCTATACGTACTGACTGCCGCTGATGTGCGCGGCACCAACCCCAAGCTATGGAATTCCTGGAAAGCTAAGCTGTTTCGCGATTTACACGCTGCAACGAGTGACGCCTTGGCCCGTGGACTGCAAAACCCACTCGAAAAGGCGTCGTTGGTTGCCGACACGGCGGAAGAAGCGAAAGCGAAGCTGTTATCGAAGTACTCAGCGCAGGATATTGACGATGTTTGGACGCAGCTCCCAGCAGAATATTTCTTGCGCCATAGTCCTTATGAGATTGAATGGCACACCAGTAATCTCATCCGGCGGGGTCAAAACGAGTCGATGATCGACGTCCGGACCCGCGATGATCATAAAGCCGTGGCGATCATGATCTACACGCCACATATTCAACATACATTTGCGGCTGCTACCGCGGCGCTAGATGTTCTCGGGCTGAGCGTTCTGGATGCGCGCATTGAGCCAATCAAAAACGAATTTAGTCTCGACACCTATATTGTGGCCAAAGACGGTGGCGTTGCTTTTGAGCGGGACGAGATCACGGAAATTCGTGCGCGGCTTGCGTTTATTACCGAGAGAAAAGACGACTTCTTACCTCAGGTCACACGGAAGATCGAACGTCGGCAACGAATGTTCGAAACGCCAACGCGCATTTCGTTCCGCGCAAACGACGACTCCGGCAGAACACCGATGGAGCTTGTTTGCGCGGACTACCCTGGCCTCTTGCTGACAGTCGGCCAGATTCTGATTAAATGCCAGACCTACATCAACAGTGCGAAAATTGTGACTATTGGCGAGCGCGCAGAAGACGTCTTTTACTTGATGAACGATCAGGAAGAGCCGCTCACAAAAGAGCAACAAGAAGCATTAAAGATTGCGTTGCAAGCTGCGCTGGATGAGAAGACGAATTCATGAGCGATGTATCTGTGAATCCCGGGTTCGCTGCGTTAGCACCCTACCCGTTTGAGAAACTCTCGGCACTGCTCAAGGACGCAACGCCTGCCAACAAAACGGCTGTTCCTCTTTCGATCGGGGAACCACGACATGCACCACCAGACTTTGTGCTCGATACCTATCGTCAACATCTCATTGACGGCGTCTCGCGTTACCCCACGATCCGGGGCACCGATCGCTTGCGAGAAGCTTGTGCTGACTGGCTACTTCGACGTTTCGGATTAGCGGTCGATGCCGAAACGATGGTGCAACCCGTCAACGGCACTCGTGAAGCACTGTTTGCTATCGCCCAAGCATTCGTGACACCGAATGCGGGACAACGCGTTCTGTTGCCGAACCCTTTCTATCAAATTTATGAAGGCGCGGCGCTAATGGCCGGTGCACAACCGACCTACGTAAACGTTTCGGCTGACAGTGATTATCTACCCGTTCTCGAAGACATCCCGGCGGATGTACTTCAGGAAACACGCGTGTTCTATTTGTGCTCACCGGTCAATCCATGTGGCACGATCGCACCCCGAGGATATCTAAAGCGACTGGCGGCGCTTGCGATTGAGTTCGACTTTATCGTGGCGGCTGACGAGTGCTATATCGAGATTTATAGAGACCAGGCGCCGCACTCAGCACTAATGGCGGCGCAAGAGATCGACGCTGGCTTTCGGAATGTGTTGACCTTTCATAGTCTTTCGAAACGCTCCAACCTACCGGGCCTTCGGTCCGGCTTCGTTGCAGGCGATGCACGACTGATCCAGCGATTCTCGGAATACCGCACGTATCACGGGTGCTCGATGTCGCTAGCTGTTCAGGAAGCGAGCATTGCCGCTTGGGGAGATGACGAGCATGTCGCTGTCAATCGTTCGCTATACAATCAGAAGTATGCACTTGCGAAAACGCTGCTAAGCAAACACTTAACAGTGGATGTTCCACCGGCGACATTTTATCTTTGGCCAAACATCGGCGACGACGATCTGTCCTTCTGCCGGCGTTTGTATGAGACACAAAATGTGACGACGGTACCCGGTCGTTTTCTCGCGAGGGATGTTGACGGCCACAACCCAGGCAAAGGCCACATTCGACTCTCGTTAGTTGCAGATTTAGAAACAACCAGAATCGCGCTTTCGCGACTGGCCACTTTCCTCGAAGAAGGAGCTTGATGCATGGAATCGAGCATCAGAAAAACCATTGAATCGGGTTGGGAACGCCGGGCCGACATTTCATCCGATGACGACGATTTAGTACAAGCGGTTGACCAAGCGTTGCACGCATTGAACACCGGTGTAGCACGTGTCGCGACGCCGACCGATGCGGGTTGGCAAGTGAATGATTGGCTGAAAAAGGCTGTACTGCTGTCGTTCCGGTTGCGCGACAATACCGTCATCGAAGGCGGTCATACCAAGTATTTCGACAAAGTCCCGCTCAAGTATGCAACCTATAGTGCCGCTGACTTTCGCGAGCAAGGTGCGCGTGTCGTACCTGATGCCGTTGTTCGAGATGGCGCTTTCATTGCACCGGATGTTGTATTGATGCCCTCCTACGTCAATATTGGCGCGTACATCGACAGCGGCACGATGGTCGACACCTGGGCAACTGTCGGCAGCTGCGCACAAATCGGCAAGAACGTTCATCTTTCCGGCGGTGTCGGTATTGGTGGCGTTCTTGAGCCGCTACAGGCATCGCCCACGATTATCGAAGACGACTGTTTCATCGGCGCTCGTTCAGAAATCGTGGAGGGTGTGATCGTTGAGGAAGGCAGTGTCGTTTCTATGGGCGTTTACATCGGTCAAAGCACGCGTATCTATGATCGCGAGCGTGATGAGGTCAGCTATGGCCGCGTTCCGGCTGGTAGTGTCGTCGTCGCTGGCAACCTTCCTGCTGATAACGGTCGGTATTCGCTCTACGCCGCTATCATTGTGAAACGCGTAAATGCGAAGACGCGGGCCAAAGTCGGACTCAATGCGCTGCTACGAGAGGCTGCGGATACATGATCATCATCTATGGGCTAAAGAACTGTGATAGCTGCAAGAAGGCGATCCGTTGGCTCAATTCTAGGGATGTCGAGGCCGAGTTGATCGATATTCGAGACCAGGCTGTACCGCCTATTTTGCTCAACGCCGCAGTAGAGTCTTTTGGTATTGATCGTCTGATTAATCGCCGTTCGACGACTTGGCGACAACTCGATGAACAACAAAAAACCATCCAATCGATCGAAGACGCGCTCGCTTTAATTGACGCATATCCAACGCTGATGAAAAGACCTCTGCTAATACGAGACGATCAGCCGATAGCGATCGGATTCGACGGCAACAGTGAGCCCTGGTTATCGCTCCCATAAATTGCGCGTCATCTGCGCTTCATCGGATAACTGCGCTCGTTGAATTAGCCGAGCCTACCGGTGATGTAATCCTCGGTCAGACGATGATCGGGATTGGTGAACACATTGCTTGTATCACCCACTTCGATCAATTCACCTTTGAGGAAAAAAGCGGTTCGTTGAGAAACTCGAGCCGCCTGCTGCATCGAGTGTGTGACGATGATGATGGTGAAGTTCTCCCGCAACTCATCAATGAGATCTTCTACCCGAGCCGTAGCAATGGGGTCCAGCGCGGAACACGGCTCGTCCATCAAAATGACCTCCGGCTGAATCGCAATCGTCCTCGCGATACAAAGCCGCTGTTGCTGACCGCCTGACAGACTTGTACCGTCTTCATGCAGACGTTCTCGCACTTCCGTAAGCAAACCAACACGATTTAAGCTTGAATACACAATCTCATCGAGTTCGGCGCGGTTTTCGGCAATCCCGTGCAGTCGGGGTCCGTACGCGACGTTGTCATAAATCGATTTTGGGAAAGGATTCGGCTTTTGAAACACCATCCCAACGCGCGCGCGCAAATCGACGACGTCCACACTTCTTTGATAAACATCTTCCCCGTCGAGCAAAATCTTCCCAGCGACTCTGGCACTATCGATGGTGTCATTCATACGGTTAAGACAACGTAGAAACGTCGATTTCCCACAGCCAGACGGGCCGATCAACGCGACTACCTCATTGCGGGCTATGTCTAAGCTCACATCGCGGATCGCCTCGATGTCGCCATAGCTGACACTGACATTACGAAGGCTTAAGTATGGGCGCTCAACAAACGGCTTACCGACGGCGCTCATCTAAGATGCCTCTACAGCTATGATTGATGTCGTGTCTGATGCGTTCACAAATCGCCTACCGGTGTCGTTCAAAGTGTCGCCGAACCAACACGGCAAGTAGATTCATCATAAGCAAAAAACCTAGCAATACGAGAATGGCAGCCGCGGTCTTCTCAGCGAACGCACGCTCTGGGCTATCGGACCACAAGTATATCTGAACCGGCAACGCGGTCGCTGGTTCGTAGATCGATCCCGGCGGGTCCACAACAAAAGCGACCATCCCGATCATCAATAACGGGGCGGTCTCTCCGAGAGCACGTGCCATACCGATGATGCTGCCAGTCATGATACCGGGCATCGCCAAAGGCAACACGTGATGAAAAACCGTTTGTGTTGGTGACGCGCCCATTGATAACGCTGCATCGCGGATAGACGGCGGCACCGCTTTGATCGATGCACGCGCTGCAATGATCACCACCGGCAAAGTCATCAGCGATAATACGATGCCGCCGACAATCGGCGTCGACCGTGGCAGGCCAGCAACATTGATAATGACAGCAAGGCCGAGCAATCCGTAGACAATGGAAGGCACAGAAGCCAAGTTATTAATGTTGATCTCGATCAAATCCGTCCATCGATTTTTGGGGGCGAATTCCTCGAGATACAAAGCGGCGGCCGCACCAATCGGGATTGCCAAGAAAAACGTCACAAGCAACATGAACAGCGAACCTGTCAAAGCCGCACGAATACCGGCAAGTTCCGGTTCCCGCGAATCTCCGCCCAAGAAAAAACGACTGTTCAGAGACTGACGAAGCAGCCCCTCCTCTTCAAGCGCAATGGCCCAAGCCGCTTGCCGCGTCGACAGCGTCGATGTTGACGTCAGTGGCGTGCGATCAACCTTACTGGTTACAAACTGATCGACACTTGCGCTTGTCGGCAATGCAATGCGTATACGGCCCCCAACAGCCTCCGGGTTATCAAGCACGTAGTCGCGTAGCAAGTAAGGCGCATCAAGACTGACCAAAGCGGCCAGCGCCCTGCGGTCAGCAATATTCTCCGTACCTGGGAACAAACTGGACAAGCTGTCCCGAATAATCCTCGAGTAGTTTCCTTCCGCGATAGAAGCGCGCGATCCATCGCCGAGAGGGTCAACATCTTGTTCGTAAAGCGCGACAGGTAACAGCAGTTCCGTGCGTGTGAAAGCGCCAAGCCCGAAGCGAGCGATACTCACGAAGAAAAACACGAGAAACACAAGTCCAGTCAACACGGCGATCAAACCAGCCGCCCTGAACCGCCGCTCCCGCCGATAGCGCTTCGCTAAGCTCGCTGTGACGCGATGTCTTAAGCTGTCACGACTCGTGCTCATTCGTATCGCTCCCGATAGCGTCGAACAAAGCGCAGTCCCGTTGCGTTCAGCAATAGCGTGACCAAGAAAAGCACAAAACCCAACGCAAACGCCGCCAGTGTTTTGGCACTATCAAACTCCTGATCGCCGACCAAAATTGTGACGATTTGTACAGTTACCGTCGTCACTGCTTCGAAGGGGTTAACCGTCAAATTGGCCGCGAGCCCTGCCGCCATCACCACGATCATCGTCTCTCCGATCGCACGCGATAACGCCAACAAAAAGCCACCCACGATGCCAGGCAAGGCAGCAGGCAACATCACTCTACGAAGCGTTTCAGAACGCGTCGCCCCTAAGGCAAGCGAGCCGTTCTTCAGTGATTGCGGCACTGCCGCCAATGCATCATCGGATAGAGAGGAGATCAAAGGAATAATCATGATCCCCACCACAAGTCCGGCGGCAATCGCGCTCTCAGAAGCGATATCGAGCCCCGTAATCACACCAATACGCTGGAACGCTGGTGCCACAATGATGGCCGCAAAGAAGCCGTAAACCACTGTTGGGATTCCCGCTAAGATCTCCAACACAGGCTTCGCCACAGCGCGAAACCCGGGTGCTGCGTACTCATGCAAATATACGGCTGTCATCAACCCAACAGGCGCTGCGACGAGCATGGCTAGCAGCGTAATCAGTATCGTACCGGCGAACAATGGCAGCGCGCCAAACGCGCCTGAACCACCAATTTGATCATCTCGAATGGCTGTTTGCGGACTCCAGTCGACCCCGAATAGAAAGTCTGTAGGCGGCACCATTCCGAAAAACCGGACAGACTCCATCAGCACCGAGGCAACAATGCCAAGTGTGGTCATCACGGCAATCGTCGACGCGATGAATAGCATACCGCGCATGTATTTCTCGACCGCGACGCGAGCCGGGAAATCGGGACGTAACCGCTGCCATACGAACACACCAAAACCTGCAGCCAACAAGGGCGCGATGTAATACATTAATCGAAGCGCTTGCGACTCACTGCCAGCAAGTAGCCTCGCCATCGCAAGCAAACGATCTTCATTCGTTACACTAGATCCATTAACAACATTGCGAATTTCATTGATCGCGAGGCTTGCATCCTCTCCACCAACGAGCATGCCATTGGCGGTTAGCGCTGCGATCATCTGACCGTCGACCCAACGTGGCGCGAGAATCAGCCAAATCGCACTCGCGACCAACACCGGCACGAAAATCCAAAACGCGAAGAAGATCCCGTAATACATCGGCCGAGAATGCAACGCAGACGTGTGGTCGACACTTCGACGCATCTTCTCTGCTGCGAGAAAGTGTGCTGCGACAGCGACGCAGGCCGTCAACACGAGCAGTTCGACAATCGTGAAATCGCCACCAGTCATTGCAGAACAACCGGGCTCAATGCGAGTACATTTGCTAGTACGGCAGCACGCTCAAGCGGAGGCAATGGTACGAGACCGCGGTCGACGAGGTATCCCTCCTCCCCCCAGGCACGCTCGTTAGTGAATTCGCTGATAAACGCGGCAAGCCCCGGTACCAAGTCGACATGCGCTTTTTTGAGATAGAGAAATAACGGCCGAGAAACCGGATAGTCTCTGCTCGCAATCGCCTCGATGGAGGGAGCGACCCCATCGATTTCCGCGGCCGTTACGATCTGCGAATTTTCGATAAGAAAACTAAATCCAAACAGACCAAAAGCCTCGGGGTTAGTCCCTAGTTTTTGTACGATTAAGTTATCGCTTTCCCCGGCCTCAATGTAGGCCCCATCTTCGCGAATGGTCTGACAGCCAATCCGGTATTCGACCGACTCAGGAGGACCTAGCGCAGCAATGGCAGAAAATTGCTGACATCCATAGTCCATCACCAACTCGACAAATGCGTCTCGTGTTCCAGACGTTGGGGGTGGACCGAGCACGGTGATTCGGATTGACGGGAGACTTGAATCGATATCGGACCATCGTTCGTAAGGATTCGGGATTAAACGCGTCGGCTGCAGAGGGTCCGGCACCTCGCGCGCCAACGCCAACCAGAGATTGGTCCGCGTGACCGACAGTGGCGCCGCATCCGATGCGTTCGCCAGCACAATACCATCGTAGCCAAACAAAACTTCAACGACCTCATCGACGCCGTTTCGTTGGCACATCGACAACTCTGTCGCTTTGATTCGCCTTGAGGAGTTAGAAATATCCGGATGACTGACACCAACCCCAGCACAGAACTGCTTGAAACCACCGCCAGAACCCGTCGCCTCGATCTTTGGCGTCGCAAGTCCCGTACGGCGGCCGAATCGTTCGGCGACGACCGTGGCGAACGGATACACCGTCGAAGAACCCACCACGGTGACGTAATCACGCGCCGATTGCGCGAACACCGCAGAAGGTACGATAGCCAACGCAAGCAAGACCATGATCAAAGTCGATTGTCTGTGCGCGCCCATAGAGCCTCGGGAAATGACAGAACGTCGGTGGCAAGAGGTTACCTGATCATCTCGGGATGTCCACCACTTGCGCCCGCGTTCCGCTACACTAACGCTAATCACTGATGTCTGGAACCCAACGTTATGGCTAGCCATGATGCCCTCGAGCTCACGAAACAACTCATTCAGCGACAGTCTGTCACACCGGATGACGCCGGCTGCCAAATTTTGCTGGCAGAGCGATTAGCCGGCGCCGGCTTTCACACAGAACACCTCCGATTTGGTGACGCGGCGAGCCCAACCGATAACTTGTGGGCGCGACATGGCCAGGACGGACCGGTCCTTTGCTTCGCTGGACATACGGATGTCGTGCCGCCTGGCCCCCTAAGCGATTGGGACTCAGCACCTTTTGAGCCTGAGATCCGAGACGGATTGCTATATGGCCGCGGGGCAGCTGACATGAAAACCAGCATCGCAGCGATGACGATTGCCTGCGAACGGTTTGTTGCTAAGCACCCGAATCACCGCGGATCAATCGCCTTGCTGATCACCTCGGATGAAGAAGGTCCCGCAGATGATGGCACCGTTAAGGTCATGGAGACGCTGGACGCGCGAGACGAGACGATTGACTGGTGTGTTGTCGGTGAGCCATCGAGTCGCGACGCGCTCGGTGACCTTATTAGAATCGGTCGTCGCGGTTCCTTGAGCGGCATCCTGGAAGTAAAAGGCATACAAGGCCATGTCGCGTATCAGCATCTGGCTGACAATCCGATCCGCCGATTCGCACCGGTACTCGACGCGTTGTATCAGATGCCCTTAGATGAAGGGAACGAACATTTCCCACCAACGACCTTTGAGTTTGTCAATATCGAAGCTGGTACCGGCGCGCCCAATGTGACGCCCGGTCGCTTAAGAGCTCGTTTCAACTTTCGTTATTCAACCGAGTGGACCGCGGACTCACTGATCGAACGTGTCGAGTCACTGATCGATGGGTTCGATATCGACTATGACTTGCGATGGCGTCGATCCGGTAATCCGTTTCTCACCGTACCGGGTAAGCTCACTGATGCTGTCGTCGGCGCTATCCACCGCCACACCGGTTCGGACACCGAGTTATCGACCGGAGGGGGCACATCAGATGGTCGTTTTATCGCTCCCTATGGGGTGGATGTCGTCGAGCTCGGCCCGGTGAACGCGTCCATACACAAAGTGAACGAACACGTGAAAGTGGACGATATTGAGCGTCTGGTTGATATCTACTTCGATATCATCAATGACTTACTCGGCTAGCTTACGAAGCCTCTGTGACCCTTGACCGAAAAACGGTCATCAGCGTCCAAACCGTCAACAGCGACATCATGATTGCGACCCATGCGGGCATACTCAACCCTAGGAACTGCCAACTGATGTCGGCACATTCTCCCGAGGCTGTTAGCACTTGCTCAATCACTGAGAACAAAGGCAACGTCTCGAGCATAAACTCAAGACCAGCACCGCAACTCGGCACCTGATCCGCTGGCAAGTTTTGAAGCCAGACATGCCTCGCTGCAATCGCAGTACCCGCTCCGCCCGCTAATACAGCCAGCACACCGTAGGCACGCTGCCCACCTGTAGACGGATTGTGAAGCAACGCGATCAGTGCAACCAACATCATCGCTATTAATGCAACACGCTGAAACACACACAACGGACAGGGGAATAGCAACAGAACATGTTGCGCATACAGGGCATAGCCCATCATCGCTGTTCCAACCAAGAACACGGCCAACCAGGCCATGCGATGAGACATACGATCGATCATTGTAAAGCAGCTCCCCCGAAACTTAGCGCTCGTCGCGCGCCGATGACTCCGCCTCTGCGGTGACCACGGCGGATGATACATCAGTATGGCGCACGTCCTTACCGTGCACCATGTAGACCACGTACTCGCAGATATTCTTGGCGTGATCGCCAATCCGTTCGAGCGCTCGGGCCGCCCAAGTCACATTCATCACGCGCTTGATCGAACGCGGATCTTCCATCATGAAGGTAATGCAATTGCGCTGAATGGTCTCGTACTCGTGATCGACTTGCTCATCATCTTGCGCAGTACGCACTGCCGTCTCAACATCGAGTCGGGCGAATGCATCCATCGCATCGGTTAACATCCGCTGCACGTGTCGTGCCATAGATCGGAGCTCTCTGTAGGAGTCTTTCGGGCGATCCATATTGGCAAGCTTAGATGCCAGGAAGCCGATCTTCTCGGCCTCATCGCCAATGCGCTCCAAATCTGTGATCGTCTTGATAACAGCGACAATCAATCGAAGGTCAGAGGCTGTCGGCCCGCGGGTTGCAATAATCCGGGAGCACTCCTCATCAATGGCGACTTCCGCGCGATTCACTTTGTAGTCGTCGTGGGCGACTTGCAGACCAAGCTCACTATTTCCCGAAACGACAGCCTCGATCGCTCGTGTGAGCTGTGACTCGACAAGCCCTCCCATACCAAGAACACTGCTTCGAAGGTTCTCTAGATCCTTGTCGAATTGTCTTGAGATATGGTGCGTCAGATCAGAGGTTTGCATAGACGAGAGCCCTCGAAAAAAACTTCGACTCGAAAAGTCACTAAAAGTTTAGCACTTGGCAGGAAATGTATTGGGCTCTTACGCTCAAGCGCGGCGCATTTCGTGGACTTCGGCACTTTCCCGTTTGACCAAGCGCTCGCTCGGGAAGACACACCGGAAGGTGCTGCCAACATCGATCTCACTTTCAATCTCGAGCGTCGCATCGTGGCGAGCCAGCGCGTGTTTAACGATCGCAAGCCCAAGGCCGACGCCGCCACTCGCCCGCTCCCGACCTCGGTTCACCCGAAAAAACCGTTCAGTGAGTCGCGGCAGATCATCTGGGGCAATACCCTCTCCTCGATCGATAACCACCAATTCGGCGCGGCCATCGTCGACATCGCGCCAGATCAATCGAATCGGACTGCTGGGTTCACTGTAGCGAATCGCGTTGGTCAATAGATTCAGGGCGACTGAAGAGATATCAGAATACTCGCCGAGCACCACGTGCGAGGAATGCACCTCCACCTCAATCGGACGGGGCTCGTCAATATACAGTGCTGCCGCCTCACGAAGCACCATGCCGATATCAACGCGCTTCTCCATAGACGCCTCACGTCGTACTTCAAGTCGAGATAGCGCGAGCAGCTCATCGAGCATGGTTCTCATCCGATCAGCTTGACGTGTCATCTCATCGAGCGGTTTGTCCCAAAGATC
Source organism: Pseudomonadota bacterium (assembly GCA_039700805.1). GTDB lineage: Bacteria > Pseudomonadota > Gammaproteobacteria > Steroidobacterales > Woeseiaceae > CALBPI01. The sequence goes on from JBCAZE010000022.1 coordinate 18,998, forward strand.
ATCTAGGCTGCCATCCTCCGACAGTGCTTCGATATAGCCGCTGATTACCGTGAGAGGCGTCCGCAACTCGTGCGACGCGTTGGCCACAAAGTCACGGCGCACGCGTGCCAGTCGAGTTCTCTCGGTGACATCGCGCACCGTCAATAGTCGATTCCCACGGCCGTAGGGTACGAGCGTCATACTGAGCCACCCATCGTCCATCTGGCTCGAGGGAATCACAATCGATTCTGGTCTAGAATCTTCCGCCTGCAACATGGCGACAAACTCAGGATGCCGAATAAGATGATCGATCCGTTGACCACGGTCTCGTCGCTTGCGCAATCCGAGCAACTGGCTCGCCGCGGGGTTGTAGCGAATAATCTCATTGTCCTGGCCAAGTGCGATAATGCCGTCCGGCAGCGCATTGGTGGTATGCCGCAGCTCTTTCATCAATGCGCGGTGACGGTTTTTGTATTTTTTGACGCGTTGCTGCTCATGCCGAACAGCGGCAAGCACACGCGACCAAACACCGTCCCCTTCTGGCACCTTGACACTATTACGCTCCGCTAAAACACGGTCCAACGAAATCAAGCGATACAAATGAAAAGCCAAACAACCCGCCAGTGCGATACTCAGCCCCAGCCAAGCAAGACCGAAAAACGCACCCACCGCCAATCCGCCGGCGACCGCGGCGAGGACAGGTAACAGCGAATGAATCGCCGTGGTCTTCATCTATTGGGCGCGCTCTGAGAAGCGGTATCCGGCGCCACGAACCGTCTGAATCAAGCGATCCGATGCGTGCGGTTCCAGCGCTTTTCTCAGTCTACGGATATGCACATCAACGGTCCGTTCCTCAACATAAACATTCGTACCCCAGACGCGATCGAGCAACTGAGCACGACTGTAAACACGCTCTGGGTGAGTCAGCAAAAACTTGAGCAATTTGTATTCTTTCGGACCAAGCGAGATCTCGGTGTCGTCAGCGAACACTCGATGGCCGACCGCATCAATTTGTAAATTGCCCGCTTCATAACGCTCGCTCGCCGCGCTTTTTGAGCGCCTCAGAACCGCCTGGATACGGGACAACAACTCTCGCGATGAGAATGGCTTCGTGATGTAATCGTCAGCGCCGCTGTCAAGACCGCGCACTTTATCTTGCTCATCGGCTCGCGCCGTCAACATGATGATCGCTAGATCCTCATGTTGCTTGTCGCGCCTTAAATATCTCGTCAACTCAAGACCGCTCATATCCGGCAGCATCCAGTCGACGACGGCGAGGTCCGCCCCGCGATCAGCAAGAAGGATCCGCGCAGCCTCGCAGTCGGCCGCTTGCATGACGTCGTAGCCTGCCCGTTGCAAATGAAAGCTGACCATATCGCTGATCGCACTTTCGTCTTCAACTATCAAAATCCGCGCACTGCCCATGGCAACCTCTGACTGTTTTGACCGTGCGTATTACAATCCTGACACGTTACAGCTATGTTACAGCACGCTCGAGACGCTGTCTGGGCCTAACCGCGCTCCGACATCTTCTGTGCGACCTTGTCCCTGAGATAGAGGGCCTGCGCCTCGCTCGCGCGAGACCAAGCAACATCTGCACGCTCGGCCAACATCAGCAATGCCAACGGATCGGGCAATACACCAGGTAGTGACCGAACGTTCGCGCTGACCACCGCGCTCTTCAGTCGCTCAAAGACGTCCAACGCGGACCCTGTCGCCGTTGACAGAAGTTGTTTCGCTGCTTGTTCCGGCGTTAAGAGCGCATCTGGCGCAAGTGGCATCGCAAGCCCGGCGTCATCAAGTTGATAATTTCCAAAGTACACCTCACCCAGTCGCGCGTCTTGCAAGACACTGATGCGATCGACCGATGGGTCGGCATTGAACGCTGATTGGGCGATGACACGCAATGAGCTGATGCCTGACACAGGCACGTTAAGCCCACTAGCAATGCCTTGCGCAAGCGCAACAGCAATCCGAACGCCGGTGAAAGAACCAGGTCCCTTACCAAACGCGATGCGACCGATATCGGATAACTGACAGTCGAGCTCTTCCAGTGCACCACGAATCTCCGGCATGAGGACCCGCGCATGCACGCGCGCCTCGACAATGACACGACTTGCTAGCCGATCCTGATGCCGCAAACCGATGCAGCAAGCATCGGTCGACGTTTCAATAGCGAGCGTCGTAGTCATTCAGCGTCAACCTCTTCAAGCGCGGAATGGAAGCTTGCGAGAAACGTCGCTGCTTTCTCCACGTCCTCAACGACAGGCATCGGTGTCAGCGCCTTTAAGAACTGTTTCCCATAGTGTTTACCGCGAATGCGCGGATCACCGATCACGATGACACCGTGATCATCCGCATCGCGGAGCAATCGTCCGACACCCTGCTTCAATGACAATATGGCCTGTGGCAACTGATGTTCCATGAATGGATTTCGTCCAGCCGCTCTCAACCACTTGCTACGTGCAACCAACAACGGGTCGTCAGGAGAAGCAAATGGCAACTTATCGATAACCACAAGAGTCAGGGCCGAACCTCGAACATCGACACCTTCCCAAAATGTGCCGGTTGCCAAAAGCACTGCGTTCCGGTCACTTCGAAAAGCCCTTAACAATTGATCGCGTGGCGCGTCGCCTTGCACGTAAAGCGGCCGGCCGTCTAGCAACTCCGGTCGATCCGCGAACCAGCGCGTACTCTGATTGAGTGAGCGATAACTCGTATGCAAGATAAACACACCGCCTTCTGTTGCAGACAGTAGGGGCACCACTTCACCCAGCAATGCCGCCGTGTAGTTTGGATCTGCCGGTTGGGGTAGACCCTTGGGCAGAAACACCATACCGCGATTGGCCAAGTCAAACGGTGTCGAGAATTTGAGACAGCGCGCATCGTTCAAACCCAAACGATCAGTGAAATGCGCAAAACTCTCTCCGGTTGCGAGTGTCGCCGAAGTCATCACCCATGCCGCCTCCGTCGTATCCACAACGGATCGCATTCGGGCTGAGATATCCAACGGCGTCATATTGACGCGCAGCCCGCGCTGACTGATCTCCAACCATCTGAGCCCCTCTTCGTCATCGTCAGCGCTGGCCATATTGAGACGGTCCCACAATCGAATCAAACGCTCTAAGATTTGCTTAACGACCTGATCATCAGAGCCATAGTCATCCAACCAACCGATCAATTCGTGAATCGCATCTCTGACTGCAGTGATCCCGTCATGCACCTCCGGCGTCAGATCCGCAAGATCATGCCGACCGATTTGAGCGGGCGCGATTTCACGCAACTTCGCGACGGCAGTACGGGTGTCATCAATGAGTGTCATCAGCGACGGACCTGCTGTCGCTCGCAACGAGACTTCCAACTCATCCAACACATCGGCCAGCTGCCGCGAGGACACACTGACACCAAAAAACTGGAGCGCCGTATCCGGCAGTTGATGCGCCTCGTCAATCACAAAGGCATCGGCATCCGGCAGAAACTCGACGAAGCCGCCCTCCCGAAACGCCATATCCGCCAGCAGTAAATGATGGTTTACAACGACCAAGTCGGCGCGTTGGGCCCGCCTTCTGGCCGCCACAACGTGACAGTCTTCGAAAAATGGGCACTGTTGACCCAGACAATTGTCTGCCGTCGACGTTACGCGAGACCAAACCTGAGCATCCTCCGGAATACCCCGCACTTCCGCTTTATCACCGGTTCGCGTCGTATCGCGCCAAGCTTTGAGTATCGAGGCCTCATTCGACGACAAGGCCGCCGCATCGCGCAAACTCATATCGAGTCGTTGAAGACACAGATAATTGGCGCGACCCTTCAATAACGCCGTTTTCACCGGCCGCCCGACTGCGTTGGCGATAGTTGGTAGATCGCGATGGAAGAGCTGGTCCTGCAGCGCACGCGTGCCAGTAGATACGATCGTCCGAGCGCCGGACAACAAAGCGGGCAACAGATAGGCAAAAGTCTTACCCGTCCCGGTACCAGCCTCAACGATCAAATGGTCGCCAGCTTGCATCGCCTCGTACACTGCCATCGCCATAAGTCGTTGGGAGGTCCTCGGGCGGTACCCCTCAATGGCGTTGGCGACGATACCGTCGTCCGCAAGAATATCGTCGAAGTCGATCATCCCGACATTTTAGCAGCAGCTTGTGCTGAGGTTGCGCCGTTAATGGCTTGTGTCGGAGGGATTAGACGCGTGGCGGCGCAATGAACCAGGATTACCCGCCGGCAGAGGCCTCAACGACCACGAATTCTGCCTGCTATTTCCTTGAGCGTCTGCTGATCCGCCTTGATCGTCACGTTTAGATAAGGGCCACTCGCCGTATATCGGGCGCGCTCAAAATCCTCATCGCGGAAACCGAGCACGTTGTAGCCGAAGGTCAGCCACATATTGTCACGGGGATTAAACCCGATTTCCGCACCGATGCCATAGTCGATCGTTCCTGCCTCCCAGGAATGCAACGCACTCGCGTGTACGCCGTAGTCCCAACGTGGACGGAATTGACGACGATAATCAACGCCGATGAGATCGGTGAATCCAGAATAGCTAACGCCATCGAATTCTGTCTTAACGTACTTCGCCGCATATTGCAGTGCCAGCTCAGAACCCGCTGACAGACGTTTCACCGCGTTGAAGTTATTGACATAGCGCGCGCTCTCGGTGTGCGTGGCGCCCGATAACGTGTCGTCGAAAATGATATCGAGTCGATCGAGGAAGCTCCAACGACTATCGGCGACGCGATAAGCCCAACCGAATCGGATATCTCCTCGCGTTTCAGCACCGGCTAAACCACGATCACTGTCGAGATATTGGATACCGGCCGACAATGCATGGCCGGCGACCGGCTCACGGAACCAACCAGCCACAAACGTCTCGCGCATCTCATTGTCCGCGTTACGATGCTCGAGGCGCGAATTCAAAGACCACAGGTCTGATTGATACAACGCGCTAACATAGCCCGCCACAAAATCACTTCGTTGGCTACCCGACGCAAGCTCCCGCTCATCGTCGAAGATCAGCGCTTGATCGTCCAGCAAGGTGTTGCTGTGATCGACGCCGAAATCAACGGTCCATCGCTCGGATATTTGCCAACCTTGCACAAAACCTAAATTCGCGAACAGTCTCGGACCGAATTCGGTGATCTGGTTGTCGAGCGTCGTCGTGAACTGTGCACGCTGCCATGGCGAAGCACGCAGCCCCAGCCGACTCGTCTGCGCGTCGATGTTCGCACCGGTGGCGAACTCATGCTCTGCGAACAGCACCGCTTTGCCAAGATTAAGGTCTGCGCCAATCAAGGTACGCGCTGGGAAATCGACACTCTCGTCCTCACTGCCCAGCGGCTGCTCGGTTGTTGCGCGGAGCGTCAGACGATTGTTCAGGAACTGACGGCTTACGCCACCACGCAGCATCATCGACTCGCGAGTTTGGCCATCGGTCGCTTCGTCGCGAACGGAAGAGATACCTACAAAGGCCGCATGGTCCGCGCCTTCATAACGCACTTCCGCCTGACCCAAGATGCGTTCATTGCCGTTATCCAGGTTCTCCGATAACCCGAAAGTCGACTGTACGAACCATTTCTCAGCCAATTGCCAACGTGCTTCAAACCCTGAGTTCTGAATGCCTAGCTGATTCGCCGCCTGCAGTCCAAGCCCGAATCCAGCATCACTCCGCTCATGGAAGACGCGCGCATCGAGATCCCCTGAGCGATGTTCCACAGACACTTTGTAGGCATAACCCGACGTATCGCTCGTCAGGTTTCGCGTTTCGGTGTCCGCATACTCGGCTCGGAACAACGTCGCATCACTCATCTGCCAACGTACATCGACACCGACCAGTGTGTTTGCATCGACAGTGTTATTTTCACGGACGGCGGTAGCACCAATCTCGAGATTCCCTTCATCGAATTTGACCGCCGCGCGACCGCCAGCGACCACATCATCATCCGCCGCCGCACGTGATTCGTATTCGGCAACGATGACCAAGGGGTTCAAGTCTTGATCGCGACTTGGGATTGGGCGCTTGAAGAACAGCGTACCGGCAAAATAGTCGATATCGTAGTCAAGAAAACGTGTGAGCCTTTGGGTATCGATCACCCGTGATGCATTAAACCGGTCACGTGTTTCGATTCGGACGCTGTCGCTGTTGACGACGATATCGCGAGAGCTCAATCGATACAGACCGGAAGTGCCATCACCCGGAATATCATCGCGCTGGAACGACTGATCAGACTCCGCAGCAAATGCGCTGTAGGTGAAGCGCTGACCAACATACTGAGATTGAACACCATTGAACCGACGCTCATAGCGCGCGAGTTCCGTCGTTGAAAGGCCGGTATTGAAATCGCCGAACAACGCGTTGAATTGCCGGCGCTCTAGTTTGACATAGAGTTTCCGTTGGCTCGCGGCTTCGATGCGACTCTCTGTCCCATCACCGTACAATGTGTAGTACTCATCGGGAACAATTTCAGTATCGAAACGATCACGATCTACGGAGCTACCGCGCGTATCGTAGGCCAGCGTCAGGAGATAATCGCCTTTGATTCGACCCTTGGCAAAGAAAGCGACGCGCCCGTCCTCGTAAAAGTCGTCTTCTTGACCGGCTGCAGCTGCTGCGACCGCATTATCCTTCAACGTATTAAAGCCAACGGTTCCCTCTGCGAAACCAACCAAAATCCAATCGCGGGGCTCTGGTTGAAGATAAACGCGGAGCTCTTGTTCCCGTTGGTTCTCAAATCGCAGGCGAAGCGTGACCTCACCAGCGCGGATTGTGGGTTCAAGTTCAATGTAAGCGATCCCGTCAGGGCCGACACGGTAAAACGGGCTGC
>JBCAZE010000185.1:0-5823 GCA_039700805.1 Pseudomonadota bacterium
ATCGACGTTTGACGTTGACCGATCAGACAGTTAGGGTTTCGCCCCTTGCCCGCCAGAAGGCGGCTCACTCATTCAAGGTTTTGTTTATGCGAATCGTACTTTTGGGTGCCCCGGGATCCGGAAAAGGCACACAAGCTCAAAGGCTTATGGCCGACCACGGCATTCCGCAAATCTCTACCGGAGATTTGTTGCGCGCCGCCGTAGCCGCGGGAAGTGAGCTGGGTCTAAAGGCGAAAGCCGCGATGGACGCGGGTGAATTGGTCTCTGACGATATCGTTTTGGGCATGATTCGCGAACGCCTCGCTGAGGATGATTGCGAGAACGGGTTTATTCTCGATGGCTTCCCGAGGAACGAAGCACAGGCCGAGGCGCTCGAGCAAGTGTTGGTCGACATTGGTCAGCCGCTCGATACCGCGGTGTTGATGGATGTTGATAAAGACATTTTGCTGAAGCGGCTGACGGGTCGTCGTACGTGTTCGAAAACCGGCGCAGTACTGAATATCTATTTCTCGGAAAAAGAAGACATCGATGCGGTTGCTGAACGTGGTGGTGAACTCCTTCGGCGTAAGGACGACACGCCGGAGACGATCAGTCATCGACTCGAGGTCTACCAAGCACAGACTGAGCCGCTGATCGACTACTACAAAGCCAAGGACAAATTGGTGACAGTCGATGCTGTGGGCAGCATGGAAGAGGTTCAGCAGCGACTGTTGACCGCCGTCGGCGCCTAAAACGCCATGACCGCTTGGCGGTCGTTTAGTCCGGCATCAACGCGCGTATTTGCTGACCGACGATCGCTTCGCGCCATCCGCGTAGCGCTCTGATGTTGGCGTTTCCGCGAGCGGCCGCTTGTAACTCCCGACGTGGTGCCAGGATTTCCGCTTCGACCTCAAGCTCCGCGGCGACGTGACGAACGGCTGCCGCCATACTTTTGATTCTTTTCCGCTCTGTCTCGTCAGGTCTCGGTCCAAATGCAGGGGCGACTGGCCATTCGCTATTCAGTAAATCGACCAACGTACGGGCGTGACGATCGGCAAACCGCGGATGCACGCCGGCTGTGCTGCGGATTGAGTCAATATCGGCGTCTTCCAACGCGGCGATATTGATCAGGCCATCATCTTTGATGATCCACTGCCTCGGTCTATTGGCCCGCTGCGCCTCGGATTCACGCCAGCGGGCAAGAAGCATCGTTTTCTGCTGCAGCGTTGTGGGCAAATTGCCAAAACCGCGAATGCGTTGCCATGCCGTATCGACGTCGTTGTCGTACAGCGCCGGTGCCAACATATCGGCATAGTCCTGTTCGGCCCATTGCGTCCGATCTAGCGTGTTGAGCTGTTGTTTCAGATGATCCGCCACGTCGCCGAGATAGCGAACATCATCAGCAGCATACTGAAGAACGGCACTTGCTAACGGGCGCTTACTCCAATCGGTTCGCGTATGCGCTTTATCCAAATCCACGCCGCACACAAGCGATACGAGCTTCGCGTAGCCGACTTGTGGCGACATGCCGCAAAGACCAGCAGCGATCTGCGTATCACTCAATCGATTCGGAACACGCCCGGCATTGAGAGAAATGACTTCGATATCTTGGCGTCCGGAATGCACAACGAGCTCGCAGTTGTACAGTGCGTCCCAAAACGCGCTCAGATCGGCACCTTGGAGCGGATCGATCACCGCAATATCGTCGTTGTGCTCGATCTGCATCAGGCACAGCGACGGGTAATAGGTTTTTTCCCTTAGGAACTCGGTATCGAACCGTACAGATTCGGCCGAACCCAGGGTGGCGGTGATCTCGTCGATCGCCGATTGTGACTGAAGAATATTGATAGCACTTCACTTTGCTGTAGCGAGACAGTTAGCGTTTGGATGTGAAACAATGTAGCAGAGGTGAACCTTGTTTCTGAGCTTTTTTCGATTAATGTTGCCGATTGCGTTGTTTCAGCGTAGTCCTGCGGATCTACCCCATTCCTCGGCCCTGTGTTTTTGGGCCATTACTTGGGCCTTCGTGCTGTCCGTCAGTGCGGACGTGTTGATGGGGTACGACGCGGGTTTTGGCATCGTCAGGCTTGTCTTAAGCCTGTTGATTTATGGTCTTCTGTTGTTGGTTGTCTTGCGGCTTGTAAACAAAAAGCCGCGGTTTCTGCAGACATACACGGCCAGTGTGGGGGCGGGCGCGACGCTATTAGTACTTATGGTGTTCGTCGGTCTGTTGATGCAATTAGGATTTACCGAGGAAGAGTTGTTCGGCTTGATGCCTGTTGATTTATGGTCTTCTGTTGTTGGTTGTCTTGCGGCTTGTAAACAAAAAGCCGCGGTTTCTGCAGACATACACGGCCAGTGTGGGGGCGGGCGCGACGCTATTAGTACTTATGGTGTTCGTCGGTCTGTTGATGCAATTAGGATTTACCGAGGAAGAGTTGTTCGGCTTGATGCTTGGCGTGGTTCTCTGGTCGATATTCGTTGATGGCTTCATCCTATCCAAAGCGCTGGAGATACACCGCGTTCCAGCCACCGCTTTGGCATTCACTATTGCGATTGTCCAGCTCGTGTTGTTGCCTGCCGACCCAGGGGCCACTTGATGCACGTTCATATCCTTGGAATCTGCGGTACGTTCATGGGGGGCGTTGCGGCATTAGCCAAAGCGGCAGGTCACCGCGTCTCTGGGTGCGATAGCAATGTGTATCCGCCGATGAGCACGCAGCTCGAGTCTCTCGGTATTGAGCTCATCGAAGGATGGGATGAATCTCAACTGTCGATCGGTGCGGACGTCTATATTGTTGGCAACGTCGTTAGCCGTGGTAATCCACTGATGGAGGCGATCCTTGATCGGGGGCTCGATTACATATCCGGTCCCGCATGGTTATCCGCACACGTGCTGCGTGGGCGAAAAGTGATTGCCGTTGCGGGCACACACGGCAAAACTACAACGACCAGTCTGTTGGCCCACTTGTTGGAACGCGATGGGCTCGCACCCGGTTTCTTAATCGGCGGTGTGCCGGACAACTTCGGAATTAGCGCACGGCTCGGTGATGGTGAGTGGTTTGTCATCGAGGCCGATGAATACGACACCGCGTTTTTCGATAAGCGCGCGAAGTTCGTTCACTACCGGCCGACCATCGCTGTCTTGAACAACCTAGAATTTGACCACGCTGATATCTACGATGATCTGGCAGCGATTCGGTGGCAATTTCATCAATTGATGCGCATTGTTCCGCGGCAAGGACAGGTGATTGTAAATGCGGATGACCAGAACTTGCCGGAGGTACTCGCCGAGGGCTGTTGGTCTTCTATCGCCCATTTTTCAACCGAACACGTCGCTTGCGATGTGTCGGTGCTGCCCGCGGATGACGATCGAAATGTGCGTGTGGTATCGACGAATTGCGATGCCGTCGTTTCCTGGTCACAACAAGGCCCTCACAACCGGGCCAACACGGCCGCCGCATTATTGGCAGCGAGTAAGGCAGGTGTGCCTGTCGCGCGAAGTGCGCCGAATCTTGCTTCGTTCGCGGGTGTTGCGAGACGTATGCAGCGTATCGCTGTGGGCGGGGGTATCGAAGTCTATGACGATTTCGCCCATCACCCAACAGCGATCCGTCAGACTATAGAAGGCATGCGAGACCGAGCACCGGACGCGAGATTAGTCGTTGCTTTGGAGCTGCGCTCCAATACGATGAAGCAAGGCGTCCACGCTGGGGTACTTGCGGATGCGCTCGATGGCGCCGATCGCATCATTGTGCAGGCGGAGCTTGCGACAGATTGGGATGTCGCAGCCGCCTTTTCGGCGTTAGGGGATCGGGTCAGCGTTCACCGAGACGCGCAGTCCGTGTTTACGACAATCACCAGTGATTTGGTCTCGGGTGATCGGTTGGTGTTGATGAGTAATGGTGCGTTCGGTGGCATGTCGCGTCTTGTGGCCGACTGGATGAGTAAAACCAATGGATGAGCCACGCGAGTTTCCGCTGTTTCCACTGTCGACGGTGCTGTATCCGGATGGACCGCTGCCGCTGCGACTATTTGAGGCCAGATACATCGATATGGTGGGTCGTTGCATGCGTTCCGGAACGCCTTTCGGCGTTGTTGCGATCAAGGAGGGTCGGGAGACTGGACCATCGCTTGTGCACGAGTTAGGAACGCTCGCACGTATCGTCGATTTCTATCAAGGCAGCGACGGATTGCTGGGTATAACGGCGATCGGCGATGCGCGCTTTCGGCTCGTGGATGAGCGAGTTGCGGACGATGGTCTGCGGATGGGACGCATAGCGCATGTTGCACCAGAGCCATCAGCGCCACTGCCGGCACGGTTTTCAGCGTTAGCCGAAATGTTGGACAGCATTCTCGACGATCTCGGCAAGCTCTACGAAGGCCGGGATAGATTGCTCGACGATGCCACTTGGGTCGGTTACCGATTTTGCGAGATTCTCCCGCTATCGGTTCCCCAGAAACAGCACTGTCTAGAAATCGAAGATCCCGTCGCCCGATTGGAGATCATTGCGACTGTTCTGAGCCAGGGCCCAGAACAGCGTCAGTGATTCCCCAGTGCAGCCATCGCGTCCGCTGCCCGCTCTACCGTGGCGTCAATGTCTTCTTGCGTATGCGCCGCCGAGATGAATCCCGCTTCGAACGCGGACGGTGCGAGATACACCCCCCGGTCTAACATGGCATGGAAGAAGGCTTTGAAATACGCCGTATCGGCATTCTCGATATCCTTGAATGTCCGAATCGTGTCGGCGTCAGAGAACACGAAGCCAAACATGCCACCTTGGTGATCTGTATTTAGCGCAACGCCGTTAGCGCTTGCGGCTTCATTCAGCCCTCTTAATAGGTACGCCGACGACTCGCCGAGTCGATCATGAAAGCCCGGTTCGCTGATCGCTGTGAGCGTTGCAAGTCCTGCCGCCATCGCCAGCGGATTGCCGGAAAGCGTGCCAGCTTGGTACACAGGACCCAAAGGAGCGATATGAGACATGATGTCCCGTCGTCCGCCGAAAGCCGCGGCCGGCATGCCGCCACCGATGACCTTGCCCAGCGTCGTCATATCCGGTTTGACGCCGAACACTTCCTGCGCGCCACCTTTGGCAACTCGGAATCCGGTCATGACCTCGTCGAAAATCAACACGGCACCGCTGTCGTCGCATACCGCTCTCAGTGTTTCCAAGAAGCCTTCGGCAGGTCTCACAAAGTTCATATTACCGGCAATAGGCTCGACGATGATGCAAGCGATGTCGTCACCCTCTCGTGCAAACAGCTCGCGGACCTGATCGCTATCGTTGAAGTCCAGCGTAATCGTTTGCTCGGCGAGCGATTTCGGAACACCAGGAGAGCTCGGCACGCCAAGCGTTAGGGCGCCGGATCCGGCCTTGATCAGCAAAGAATCAGAATGGCCGTGGTAACAGCCCTCGAATTTGACGATCTTCTCGCGACCGGTGAAACCACGGGCCAAACGAATAGCACTCATGGTGGCTTCCGTCCCGGAGCTCACCATTCGCACCAACTCAACGGACGGCAGTATCTCGCAGACTTTCTTCGCCAGTGCAGTCTCAAGCGCACATGGCGCGCCGAAACTCAATCCATCCTCAGCCGTTTTCTTCACCGCCTCGATGACTGACGGATGCGCGTGACCAAGGATCATCGGCCCCCATGAGCCAATGTAATCGATCAACTCACGTCCATCTTCGGTCCACACGCGAGAACCTTTTGCGCGTTTGAAGAACAACGGCTCGCCGCCTACGCCATTGAAAGCGCGCACGGGTGAATTGACGCCGCCAGGAATATATTGCTGTGCTTGCTGGAATAAGCTCACTTGAGTCCCCTAAGTCTTGCTCA
>JBCAZE010000023.1:0-24929 GCA_039700805.1 Pseudomonadota bacterium
CAAATGGGCCTCGCCAGCATCGTTGTAGCGATAGTTAAATTCCGTGACATTGCGATCACCAAGGACGCTGCAGAATTGTCGGAAACTGCCTGGTTCCTCTGCGATGCTCACCGCAAACAGCGCTTCACGATGCTCACCGATCGCCGCACGTTCAGCGATATGCCGCAGGCGGTCAAAGTTTAAGTTGGCGCCGCAGACGATGGCGACCAGGCGCTTGTCGACAGCCCCGGTATCGCTGACCCAACGTTTAATGCCGGCGACAGCAAGTGCTCCCGCGGGTTCAACCATCGTTCGTGTCTGTTCGTAAATATCGCGAATCGCGGCGCACGTCTCGTCAGTGGTAACAGTCACGATGTCGTCGAGAATATCGCGACATATCTTGTAGGTGAGCTCTCCGACGCGTCTCACTGCCACGCCGTCCGCGAAAATGCCAACACGATCGAGAGTCACAGGCGCATCCGCTTCAAACGCCGCTTTCATGCTGGCGGCTTGGGTTGGCTCAACACCAATCAGCTTCACGCCGGGGTTTGCCGCACGAATAGCCATGGCGATGCCTGCGGCGAGACCACCGCCACCGATGGGCACAAAAATCGCGTCGGGATTATCGGTTTGTTGCAGAAGTTCTGTGCCAATTGTCGCTTGACCTGCGATGACCAAGGGGTCATCGAAAGGATGGATAAAGGTGAGACCGCGCGCCTTCGCCAGACGATGCGCTTCTGACTGTGCGCTATCGTAATTGTCACCGTGCAACACGACCTCAACAGGGTAGCGTCGTACAGCGTTCACTTTGATTGCAGGTGTTGTACGGGGCATCACAATTACAGCCGGCACAGAACGCATACTGGCGGCTAGCGCGACGCCCTGGGCATGATTCCCTGCCGAACTACAGATAACGCCGCGTGCTGCAGATTCATCATCTAATGCAGCGATTCGATTGTATGCGCCGCGAAGCTTAAACGAGAACACGGGTTGCTGGTCTTCGCGTTTTAAGAGCACCTGGTTACCGATCGCATCACCAATAGCTGGCGCGGGCTCCAGGGGTGTTCTCTTTGCAACACGATAAACGCGTTCGTTGGCCTGCGTGATAAGTGCCGGCCAGTCATAAGTGTTGGGCGATTCGACCATGAGGGAATTATTGCAGTATTGCGCTGGACTGAACACTGTCGGGGTATTTCTTGATGCGCGCAACGGTTACTCATGTCACCAAAAAAAACGGGACCCGAAGGTCCCGTTTTCATCTCATGTTGTGATCGTGTTACTCGACTGGATTACCATCCGCGTCGATCAGACGAATCTCGTCAAAGCCGAGCGCGTCGAGGCTATCACCGATGCGCTCACGATCGCCGACAACCACCCAAATGGTATTGTCGGGTTTGAGCATTCGCTGTGCCTCCGTATTCACTTGATCCAGTGTGATCGCGCGCGTTTTCTCAGCGAACGTACCCCAATAGTCATCGGGCAAGTTGAAGCGTACGAGTTCTGCGAGCGAGCCGCTGACCGCGCCGATCGTCTCCCAACGCCCCGGCAGGGACAGCGTGTTGCCGTCGCGCACACGTGAGAGTTCTTCCTCGGTCGCCGGTCGGTCATCGAGAATCGCGCGTAACTCGCCACGCAGCTCGCCGATGGACTCAGCAGTCTTGTCCGTTTGTACCGGTGCGAACAACAGGAATGGTCGTTGTGCGGCAGCATCCAGAATGAATGAGTAACTCCCGTATGCCCAGCCCTTGTCTTCACGTAGGTTCATGTTCAAGCGTGAGCTGAAGTCGCCGCCCAATACTTGGTTCGCCGCTTCGATAATCAGATCGTTCGGATCGGACTTCGGTGGTGCGACATGGCCTGCAAAGATCATCGATTGCTCAGACTGTGGACGATCCACGAGGTAGAGGATTTCCTTGTCTGCGTGTGCGACGGTGTCCAGCGTCTTACTGGGCACGTCACCGGACTTCCACTTGCCAAATCGTGCTTCGATGATTGGCTTGATCTCGTCCATCGTCGTGTCGCCAACAATGATCAATGTCGCATTGTTTGGCTTGAACCAATCGCTGTGGAAGCGTTGTAACGTGCTGCGATCAATTTGGCTGACACTCTCTTCTGTACCGCTGCCTGTCAAAGGCTGACCGTAAGCGTGATCTGCGCCATACATCAATCCAGGCATCAAACGTAACGCCATCGCCTGCGGTTGGGTCCGCTCACGACCGATCGCCGCGAGCCGCGCCTTTTTCAGTCGATCGATTTCTGATTGCGGGAAGGTCGGATTCAGGACCACGTCTGCGTAGACGTCCAACGCATCCTCCAACGTATCTTTGAGTGTATTCAGAGAGACAGACGCGGTATCCAGATTGGCGCCACTGCCAAGATTTGCACCAAGCATCGCGAGTTCTTCGCTGATCTCAAGAGAATCGCGCTTCTTCGTCCCTTCATCCAACATCGACATCGCGAAACTCGCAGTGCCAGGAAGACCGGATTGGTCGGCGGCAAAACCTGAGTCCATCAACAAGTTGAAGCTCACAAGCGGCAAACCACTGCGCTGAGCGACGATCAGCTTCAAGCCGTTGTCGAGTTCACTGCGTTCGAACGCAGGGAATCCGACGTCAGGATAGCTATCTGGGAAGGGCAGACCGGAACGATCCGCGCCGGACTCGCTGGCAGCGAGGTCTGTCGGGAAAGGTTCAACGGTCAGCACGTAGTTGCCGCGCGTCATCCAGCGTTGTGCAACGGCTTGTAGGTCTTTTGGTGTCGCTGATTCAACACGTTGAAGTGCTGTCTTGTAAAAATCTGCAGATCCACCGTAGACAAAATTCTCAGCCAGGATGTCAGATTTGCCGCCAAATCCGCCAACGCGTTCAGCGCCACGGACGAAGCCAGCTTTCACGCCGGTCTTGATGCGTTGCAATTCACTGCGGGTCGGCCCTTCGGCGATCAGACGCGCAATTTCCTCGTCCATCGCCTTTTCGACGGCCGCTGCATCACCACCCGGTTGGACAGAAGCCGTGACCAGAATGATGCCGGCGATTTCGACGGCGAGAACGCTCGAGCTTACATCCGTGGCCGTTTGATCGTTGTAAACCAGTCGCTCGTAGAGGCGAGAGTTTTTACCGCCACCGAGGATCTGCGTCAGCATTTGAAGAAGATCCGTGTCGGCAGCAGCCCACTCGGGCGCAGCCCACGCCTTATAGATACGTGTCTGCGGCACTCGATCTTGGAGAATCTCCCGGTGCTCGCCAACCAGTGTTGGGACCCACGCCGCATGCTTCGCGATCGGTGGCCCCGGCGGGATGTCGCCGAAATACAGCTCAGCTTTTTCACGCGCTAACTCAGGCGTGATGTCACCGGCAAGCACCAGCACGGCATTGTTTGGGCCGTAGTACGTTTTGAACCACTCCTTAACATCATCGAGTGTCGCAGCGTTCAAGTCTTCCATCGAGCCGATGGGTAACCATGAGTACGGGTGACCTTTCGGGAACATGCCCTTGATCAGGTGATCGAAGACTTTTCCGTACGGTTGATTCTGGCCCTGCCGTTTCTCATTTTGTACAACGGCGCGTTGTTCATCGAGCTTGTCTTGGTCAATGGCGCCGAGCAAGTGGCCCATGCGATCGGATTCCATCCAAAGGGCAAGATCAAGTCCAGTGCTCGGCACGGTCTGGAAGTAATTGGTGCGGTCGAAAGACGTGGTGCCGTTCTGACCCGTAGTGCCAATTTTTTCAAACGGACCGAAGTACTCATCGTTGTAGTTTTCGGTGCCGTTAAACATCAAGTGTTCGAATAAATGCGCGAAGCCAGTGCGGCCTTCCTTTTCGTTCTTCGAACCGACGTGGTACCAGATGTTGACAGCGACGATCGGTGCCTTGTGGTCTTCATGCACGATGACGGTCAATCCGTTATCGAGCTCAAATTGGGTGTAGGGAATATCAACGGTCTGTGCAGCACCGATTTGACTGACCACAACAGTCAGTAATCCGGCCACAGCAATCACAAAGCGGCGCATGGCAACTCCTGATGAATAAACATGAATATCGGCGCCGACCTCGCTCGGCGCGCGGTAAAACTAGCAGTATTGTGACGCAGATGTCCAAAATGTCGCAGTGCAAAAACACCCTGCGCGACAGCGCCAGTTGCGGACGGTTAGATTTTAGATTGCTGGCGCCGTCGCGATCTGTATTTCGCGGCTCGCTTGATCTAAGTGTTTGAATTATTGAGATATCGATACGCGAGGCTGCGCTTATGCGTCTGCCACGTTGTTCATTCGTGAGGTGCTTTCGCGAGGCCCTGTAAACCGGAGACGCAATACGCGTTGTGATGGTCGCGCATGGCTAAGTTTCCAGCGGGCGAGGTCTGATCGCAACGAACGCGCAGCACACGGCCGTGAAACGATGCGGTCGAATCCGATGAGCTAACGCATCGCCGACTATGGCTAGTCGTTGTCAGCGAGGGTCATGTGGCGCGTGTAGACGCGATCCATGATGTTGGCATTGAATCCTTCGACGCGCTCACTCACCAAATGCTTGCTGGTGTAGAAATACAGCGGGATCATCGGATAGGCGTCGAGAAGCACTTGCTCGGCTTCACGAAGCAGTGCCGCGCGTTGCTGACTGTCAATTTCTTTGCCTGCCTGATCTAACAGCGTGTCGAATGTCTCGTTGGCCCAGCCAGACACATTCAGTGAATTGTTGCCGCGGAACACTTCCAAAAAATTATTAGCGTCTGGGTAGTCACCGTTCCAACCGAAGCGAATAAGATCCCATGCCGCGAAGTCCTTACGGGTTTGCAGCATCACCTTCCACTCTTGATTGACCAGCGAGGCATCCACGCCCAGATTCTTGCGCAGCATATCTTGTACGGCGAGCATAATCTTTCGGTGATTGTCGCTTGTGTTGTAGAGCAGTTGAATACGCAGCGGCTGGGCTTCTGAGTACCCTGCCTGTGCATACAACGCGCGCGCCATGTCCAGTTGCTCGTCACGCGGTAGTTGCTGCCAGGCGTACTCATAGTTGTCGTAGCCCAGCATGGCGGTCGGGACGAAGGCATAGGCACCAGGATTCGTTCCGGATAGTACGACACTGGTTAATGCGTCACGATCGATAGCGATCGATAGTGCTTTCCGGAGACGCACATCATCCAATGGCGGTTCGGTCGTATCAATGCCGATGAAATACGTGCCGAGCGATGGACTAATTTCGAGCTGCGCTGGATAAGATTCTTTCAACTGATCCATTTTTGAGCTCGGTACTCTCGAGGTGATGTCGAGCTCACCGGCTTGGAACATGGTGAGTTCCGTTGTCGCGTCTTCGATCGGCAGGAATTCCACACGGTCTATCGCCACACTGTCAGCGTCCCAATAGTGAGGGTTCTTTTCAGCGACAAGACGGTCGCCGATTCGCCAACTGACGACACGATAAGCGCCATTGGATACGAGGCGATCTGGCCTGCTGTGCGCGTCACCATGTTCAGCAAGACTCGCACGGTGTACAGGGAACGTTGGTGGCGTCAACAGCAGATTCAGAAAGTAGGGCGTTGGGCTTTCTAGTCGAATCTCGAGCGTGTGCGTATCAGTGGCTGCGATGCCGAGCGCCGTCGGTGGCAGCTCACCCGCCATGACGGCGGTCGCGTTGACGATCGGTGCGAGTGATGATGCGTACGTACTGTTGGTTGCCGGGTCGAGTGTGCGGCGAAAGCTAGCCGCAAAATCTTCAGCCACCAAAGGGTCACCGTTGGACCACCGCGCATCTTCTCGCAACTGAAACAAATAAGTTTTACCGTCATCGAGTATTTCCCAGGACGCTGCAACGCCTGGTTCACGTTCGCCGTCACGTGATTCTCGCAATAGTCCTTCAAACAGGTCGCGCATGACGTTATTGGTCGTCAGGCCTTCGGCTTGCGCTGGATCGAGTGTTGTTGGCTCGGCAAGGTTGCCGCGACGCAACACACTGACCGATGGCGAGTCGATTCCTGCGGTTGATTCACTCGGGTCGTCGGATTGACGTTTGGTACAAGCAAACAAGGTTGCTATTGCCAACGCGGATACGAGGGCAATCGCCGGTAGGCGTTGTGTCAACGAATGCATGTTGGTGGCGCCGTTCATTTAAGGCCCCTGTAAACTCGTTTTCAGGGCGAGATACTCGCACAGAGCGGTGGGACGAGTCCAAACCCGCGATGGCCGAATGTGCTGTGGCTCAACAGCCGTGGCGTACCGATGGGCCTGATCTGACTGGCATGCCGGCAGTGAGCGGCGCATAATTTAGCCATGGCTAATAATTCTCAACCGCCGCGGGCGCTCTACCCGCAAATAGAGCCCTATCATACCGGCATGCTCGATGTTGGGGACGGGCATAAACTCTACTACGAACAATCTGGAAACCCGAATGGTAAACCCGTCATCGCGCTGCACGGCGGCCCTGGTGGCGGCAGTAACGGCGGGATGCGGCGTTTTTTCAATCCCGACGTTTATCGCATCATTCTCTTGGATCAGCGGGGTGCCGGCAAAAGTACACCGCATGCCTCGCTAGAGAACAACACGACGTGGGATTTGGTTGGCGATATCGAAATCTTGCGTGAGGCATTAGAGATTCGCCGTTGGCAGGTGTTTGGCGGCTCATGGGGGAGTACCTTGTCGTTGGCCTATGCCGAGACGCATCCAGAGCGAGTCACAGAGCTCGTGCTTCGTGGCATTTTTATGCTCCGGCCGAAAGAGATTCGTTGGTTCTATCAACATGGCGCTAGCGAGATTTTTCCGGATCGATGGGAGCACTATGTGGCACCGATTCCGGAAGCAGAACGCGGCGATATGTTATCGGCCTATCATCAAAGACTGATCTCTGAGGATGAGACGGTACGTCTTGAGGCTGCACGTGCTTGGTCTGTGTGGGAGGGTTCAACAAGCTTCTTAAGACCGGATCCGGTGGCGACCGATGCGTTCGGCGAACCCGATCATGCGCTAGCGATGGCCCGCATCGAATGTCATTACTTTGTGAACGACGGCTTTATGAAACCGGGGCAGTTGATTGAGAATATTGATCGCGTCCGAAATATTCCGGCCATCATTGTTCAGGGTCGATACGATGTTGTCTGCCCGATGATCTCGGCTTGGGAGCTGCATAAGGCCTGGCCGGAATCACAATTAAAGATCATTGACGACGCCGGTCACTCGGCATTCGAGCCCGGTAATGCCGGCGCATTGGTCGAAGCTACTGATCACTTTGCCGGAGGCTATTGATGAATACAAAGACCTTATTCAAGGGGGCGACACTGATCAACGAAGGCGCGGCGTTCGCCGGTGATCTCTTGGTTGTTGATGATCGTATCGAATCGATCGCGGATGATATCAGTGCCGACGAGCACACCGAGGTCATCGAGTGCGAAGGTCAATACCTGATACCAGGCATGATCGACGATCAGGTGCATTTTCGCGAGCCGGGGCTGACCAAGAAGGGTGATTTGACGAGTGAGTCTCGCGCCTCGGTTGCCGGTGGTACGACGAGCTTTATGGACATGCCCAACGTCAATCCCTCCACAATTACGCGTGATGCTTTGGCCGACAAATACACGCTCGCTGAAGGAAGATGCCACGCGAACTATGCATTCTATTTCGGGGCCACGAACGACAACATCGACGAGATTCGTCGCCTCAAACCAGAAGAGGCCTGTGGTATCAAGGCATTCATGGGCGCTTCTACGGGCAGTCTGTTGGTCGATGACGCGGAAGCGTTGCGCTTATTGTTCAGAGATGCGCCGATCTTGGTGGTGACGCACTGTGAAGACTCTCCGACAATTTGGGCGAATGAGCGCGAGGCGCGTGAACGCTACGGTGACGCGGTGCCTATCGCAGAGCATCCGCGAATCCGATCTGCAGCTGCCTGTTTGAAATCATCAACGCTAGCGACCGGATTGGCCCGTGAGTTCGATGCCCGATTGCATGTTCTACACCTGACAACAGCCGATGAGATGGTGCTGTTCGATGCGGGGCATCGGAGTGAAAAACGTGTCACCGCTGAGGTGTGTATTCACCACTTATGGTTTGATGAATCGGACTATGAAGCATTGGGTACACGTATCAAATGCAATCCCGCGATCAAAACCCGTGCCGATCGTGACGCACTGAGGGAGGCGCTGCGCATCGGTAAACTCGATGTGATCGCCACTGACCATGCGCCGCACTTGCTGGAAGAAAAGGCGGGTCACTATTTCGCAGCGCCTGCTGGCTTACCACTGACGCAACACGCGCTCCTGTGTGCGTTAGAGCTCGCGAAAGAAGCAGACTTCGATTTGCCATTCATTGTCGACAAAGTCACGCACGCGCCTGCCGACCTTTATGGTATCGGTGATCGCGGCTACCTTCGAGAAGGCTATTTCGCGGATTTGGTGCTGCTAGATCCGAACGGCAGTACGGAATCAAATGATGAATCGTCCATCGCAAAATGCGGTTGGACACCGTTTGTTAATCAAACATTTGGGCACCGCATAGCGGCGACTTATGTGAACGGCGGTTTGGCGTTCGATGGCACCCATGTGCTGGATCAGCGTCATGGCAAACGTCTGATGACGCATTCCGCGCGCTGAGATTGCCAAAAAAGGTTTCCCCGGCAAGGATCAGAGAGTAAGCTCAAGACTACAACATGGGACACCGGGGGATACGCGCAAACCGATATAAAATCGGATAGCGCACGGGACTATGAATCCGACCGATACGAGTAATCCTGATTACTTTCATCGCGTTGTGGACTGTCAGTGGGCGTGCCCAGCACACACTGACGTGCCGCAATACATTCGACTGATTGCGCAAGGGCGATTTACCGATGCGTACATGGTCAATCGCCAATCCAACGTCTTCCCAGGGATTCTGGGTCGCGTTTGTGACAGGCCTTGCGAGCCCGCCTGCCGTCGCGGGCGTGTTGAAGAGAAGCCCGTCGCGATCTGCCGATTGAAGCGAGTTGCGGCGGACCATCGCGATGATATTACCGACCGTCTCCCGAAAGCACCGGCCACCACCAATGGCAAACGCATCGCTCTGATCGGCGCGGGCTGTGCTTCACTGACCGTTGCCAATGATCTTGCACCGCTCGGCTATGAGCTGACCATCTTCGAGGCGCTTGAGAAGTCGGGTGGCTTGATGCGGACCAACATTCCGCAGTTTCGTCTGCCGCCTACAGTGCTCGATGAAGAAATCGACAACATCATCAATATGGGGGTCGAGGTTCGCTATGGCCATCGCGTTGATTCGCTGGCCGCGTTATTGGAGCGAGATAACTTCGATGCGGTATTTGTCGGCAGTGGCGCACCCAAGGGCAAAGACCTTGCTATTCCGGGTCGCGATGACAGTGAGCGAATCCACATCGGTATCGAGTGGCTAGAGTCGGTCGCGTTTGAGCACACCCAGGAGATCGGTCGACGCGTGTTGATCATCGGCGTCGGGAATACAGCGATGGACTGTTGCCGCTCGGCACTCAGATTGGGTGCCAAAGATGTGAAGGTGATGGCCAGAAAGCCTCGGCAATTCTTCAAGGCGTCCGACTGGGAACTCGAAGATGCGGAAGAGGAAAACGTCGAGATCGTCGTCAACCATTCACCGAAAGCGTTTGTTGTAGAAGACGGTGTATTGAAGGGCATGCTGTTCGACGAAATGGCTTACAACATTGACGCGGACGGCAATATCGATCGTGGCACAGTCGTCGGCGAGCGGCTCATCGAATGCGACGATGTGATTCTCGCTATTGGCCAAGACAACGCATTTGATTGGATCGAACGCGACATAGGCATCGAGTTTAATGAATGGGATTGTCCTGTCGTCGATGAATCCACAATGATGTGTTCGCGCGATGGCATCTTCTTTGGTGGTGATGCCGCGTTTGGGCCCAAGAACATTATTTGGGGCGTTGCCCACGGACACGCAGCCGCGATTTCCTTGCACCGTTATTGTCAGGATCTCGATATCAATGATCGCCCGCCGACATTGATGCATTTGAGTGCCCAGAAGATGGGGATTCATGAATGGAGTTACTCCAATAACTACGACCCGAACGAACGACGGCTGATGCCGCATGTTGGCCTCAAAGAGCGCTTTCGCAAGCTCGACATTGAAGTGGAGCTCGGGTTTACCGAGGAGCAGACGCTGACCGAAGTCGAGCGATGTCTCAACTGTGATATCCAGACGGTGTTCAACGCATCGACTTGTATCGAGTGTGATGCGTGTATCGATATTTGCCCCACGAGCTGTTTGACGATGACAGAGAACGGGGAGGAGGCAGACCTTCGGCAAAGGCTGAATGCGCCTGCGGACAATTTGAACGAGCCGTTGTTTGTTTCCGAGGACTTGCCGCAAACAGGCCGGGTCATGGTGAAAGACGAAGACTTGTGCGTGCACTGTGGGCTTTGTGCCGAACGCTGCCCAACAGGTGCTTGGGACATGTTGAAGTCGAAGATCTTGCTGCCTTACGCGGGCAATTCAGGTGGCGAACCCGTCAAAGTTCGCAAAGCTGGCTAGGGGGCGCTCGTGAAATCGGTAAATGATGTTGTCATTAAGATCGGTACGGTCAATGGCAGTGGGTCTGCGAGTGCCAACGGGCTGCTTTTGAAGGCGCTGTTCCGCATGGGCATTCCGGTTTGTGGCAAGAACTACTTTCCATCCAACATTCAAGGCCTACCAACGTGGTATGAGATTCGGGTAACCGGCGACGGCTATCGTGCGGCGGCGGGGCGTGTTGACGTCATGGTTGCGATGAATGCGCAAACTTACGCCCAGGATCTTGCGGCTGTTGAACCCGGCGGGTGGTTGATCTACGACAGTACCTGGCCGCGAAGCCGTCAATTAGTCCGCGACGATGTCACCATTATCGGTGTGCCGTTGTCGCGTATTTGCAATGAGAACTTCAACGGCGCCCGGGCGCGTGTTCTGATGAAGAACATCTGTTACGTCGGTGTGCTCGCAGCGCTACTCGATATCGACCTAGGCGTCATCGAAGCACTGCTCGGCGAGACTTTTGCCAGTAAGCCTAAGCTCATCGACTCGAACCTGAAAGCGATCAAGCTGGGTTTCGACTATGCGCGTGAACACTTCGATTGTCCGTTGCCGGTGCGCGTCGCGCCGATGGATAAGACGGACGGTCATATTCTGATCGACGGGAACACGGCAGCCGGTCTCGGCTGTGTCTACGCAGGTGCGACTGTTGGCGCTTGGTATCCGATTACACCATCGACGTCATTGATGGATGCGTTCACTGGTTTCTGCGAGCAGTTCCGTATCGATCCGGACACCGGTGAGAAAAATTTCTGCATCGTACAAGCGGAAGATGAATTGGCTGCCATTGGTATGGTGCTCGGTGCATCGTGGATGGGTGCGCGGGCGTTTACACCCACCAGCGGTCCTGGCGTATCGTTGATGAATGAGTTTCTGGGCTTCGCCTACTACGCTGAAGTGCCCGCCGTATTGTTCAACGTCCAACGGACGGGTCCATCCACCGGTATGCCAACGCGAACACAGCAGAGTGATCTGTTGAGCTCTGGATTCGCTTCGCACGGTGACACCAAGCACGTCTTACTATTCCCGGCCGATCCGGGAGAGTGCTTTGAGATGGCACCGGTTGCATTTGATTTGGCGGAGACGCAGCAGACCCCGGTCATTGTGCTCTCGGATCTTGATATCGGTATGAACGATTGGATGGTCCCTGAGCTAACCTGGGACGATAGTTACAAACCACAGCGTGGC
Organism: Pseudomonadota bacterium; assembly: GCA_039700805.1. Classification (GTDB taxonomy): domain Bacteria; phylum Pseudomonadota; class Gammaproteobacteria; order Steroidobacterales; family Woeseiaceae; genus CALBPI01. The sequence goes on from JBCAZE010000023.1 coordinate 11,699, forward strand.
AAAGTGCTGGATGCGGAGGCATTGGAGCAAATCGAGAAGTTCCATCGTTATCTCGATGTCGACGGCGACGGTGTGCCTTATCGCACATTGCCCGGTGTCAGTGGTAAAGGCGCCTACTTTACGCGTGGCTCTGGGCACAACCGCTTCGGTGGTTACACCGAGGACTCGGCTGAGTATCTTGATGTCATGGAACGGCTGCAATTCAAATGGGAACAGATGCGCGAGATCGTACCGCCGCCCGTGGTGAAAAAACGTCGCAATGCAACCGCGGCGATTGTTTCTGTGGGTAGTTGTGATGGTGCGGTCGCGGAGGCGATTGACCGATTGTCAGCGGATGGTTATGAGCTCGACTATCTTCGCGTGAGAGCGTTTCCGTTTCATAACGACGTCAGGTCTTTCATTGAGCAATATGATTTCGTTTTTGTTGTCGAGCAGAACCGCGATGCTCAGCTGCGTTCGCTGTTGATGCTGGATCTTGAGTTGCCACCGGCAGCCTTGGTCGCGGTGCTGCAGTACGATGGGCTGCCCATCACCGCCAAGGATGTAATGACGCCGATCGTTGAGCGCTTGAAATCGGGGAGGGCAGCATGAGTTATATCGGCAAACCCAAGGTGGCGCATCCGAAGCTGCCGCGCAATAGGCATGGCCTCACGTATCGTGACTATGAGGGTGTGGTCTCGACGCTGTGCGCGGGTTGCGGGCACGACTCGGTGACCGCAGCGATTGTGCAAGCGCTGTTCGAGCTGGAAGTGGCGCCACACGGGCTCGCAAAGATGAGCGGTATCGGATGCTCTTCTAAAACACCTGCTTATTTTCTGAGTGCATCCCACGGGTTCAACTCGGTGCACGGACGTATGCCTTCGGTGACAACCGGTGCAAATGCGGCGCATCGGGATATGACCTATATCGGCATCTCTGGCGACGGGGACTCGTTGTCTATCGGCATGGGTCAATTTGCTCACGCGGTTCGTCGCAATCTCAATATGGCTTACTTGATCGAGAACAATGGCGTTTACGGTCTGACCAAGGGGCAGTTTTCAGCATCGGCTGATATTGGCAGCAAGGCCAAGAAAGGACAGGCGAATGTGCAGCCGCCCATCGATCCGGTATCCGTCGCAATGACGCTCGGCGCGACATTCGTCGCGAGGAGTTTTTCCGGCGATAAGCGGCAATTGGTTCCACTGCTCAAGGCGGCGTTAACCCATCACGGTTTTGCGTTGCTCGATATCATCAGTCCATGCGTGACGTTCAATGATCATGAGGGATCGACGAAGAGTTATGCCTGGAGTCGTGAGCACGTACAAGAAGTGACCCACGCCGACTATATTGCGCCCGCCCAAGAAATCGAGGTTGATTACGATGCGGGTGAGCCGATTGAGGTCGCCATGCATGATGGCAGTCAGATTGTGCTTCGCAAAGTCGATGAAGACTACGACCCATCGGACCGCGCTGCAGCTCTTGAGTATGTGCAACGCCACAATCTCAATGGCGAGGTACTGACGGGCCTCTTGTACATCGACGAGAGTAAAGGCGATATGCACGATCTCGCAGGTACGTGCAAAACGCCCCTGCGAGATCTTGACTACGATGTGCTTAATCCAGGCAGTGCTGCGTTGAAATCACTGCAGTCTGTCTGGCGTTGAGTTTCAGGTCAGAAGAAAAACTTAGCGCCGATAGACCAAGTTGTCGTGTCTTCAACCCACGTGATGTTTGGGCCAATCGAAAACTCATCGTTGAGATAAAAATCAGCGCCAACAGTCATGAGCTCTTCTTCGCCGATATCATCGAAGTCGATGGTTTGTAGATTGCCGTAGAGCTCGATATCTGGCGTGATCAGGCTGCGTACGCCGGCTGACAACAAGAAGCCTTCATCGCTGGTCTCAAACAGTGGGTCATCGAGCTCTCCATCAACGAACCCCGCGCGAAGCACAATATCGGTTGTCGGGGATACGCCCAATGCCAGGCCGCCACCAACAACCGTTGTAGAAACGCGGACATTGTCGTCGAACTCGAAACGCTCGTACCCGGCGAAGAGGTGGAGGGAGTTCGAGATTTCGAAAAGGCCGTTGAACTGCCAACCGTCTCCGTCGATTTGTCCCGGATTCACATCGATCTCTGACTCGGCGTAGCGCAGTTCGAGATAGTCATAGCTGAGTTCATCGACGGCGAAACCAGTCATGGGTAATGTGACTAACGTGAGTGCCGCGATTTTCCTAAATGGTCCTGACAGCTTCATATCGTCTCCTTTGTTCTATGAGCACTGTTTGGAAGAGTTCTTGCCATGTTAGGTGGCGAGCCTGAATGGAAGCTGAAAGCGCCTCGATGGGAAGAATCCGGCAGAAAGGGGTTACTTTTCGCGTCGGTGCGGCATAATACGCATCTGCAAGGCACAGTCCGTGGTTATGTTGCAAAACCTCAAGGGCATGATCGTCGTCCCGTTGATCATCCTCAACATCGTTTTTTGGTTCATACCGATTTTCGTTTTTGCGCTCGTTCGGCTTGTATTGCCGTTCACGGCGGTGCGCAAATGGACGTCTTCTATTCTGATTGCATGCGGGGAGAATTGGATTTCCTGCAACGGCATTCTTCACGATGTCACGCAAGATACGACATGGCATTTCAGCGGCCGTGACAATCTCAATCGGCGCGATTGGTATCTTGTAACTGCGAATCATCAGTCCTGGGTGGATATCGTGGTTTTGCAGCGCGCGCTTAACCGCCGGATTCCATTCCTGAAGTTCTTTATCAAACAGCAGCTGATCTGGATTCCTTTCTTGGGTCTCGCTTGGTGGGCGATGGATATGCCGTTCATGAAGCGTTATTCACGCGCTTATCTTCAGAAGCACCCGGAAAAGCGAGGCCAAGATCTCGAGGCGACGCGTCGATCATGTGAACGATTTCGTGAAGTGCCGACCTCGGTGATCAATTTCGTCGAGGGCACGCGACTGACGCCCGAAAAGCATCAAAAGAGCGGCGCGGAATACGCGAACCTTTTACCACCACGCGCCGGTGGTGTGGCTTTTGCGATGTCCGTCATGGGCGAGCAATTTACCTCGCTATTGGATGTGACGGTTGTCTATCCTGGCGGATCGAAGTCGTTCTGGGATATGTGTACGGGCAAAATGAAAGACGTCATTGTCGACGTACGCGAAGTACCGATCGAGCCATGGATGAGTGAGGGTGATTATCTCAACGATGATGCCTTCAAATCGAAGTTCCAAGAATGGCTCAGCGGTTTCTGGCGCGAGAAGGACGAGTTGATCTCGAGGTTGAAGCAGGACTTTGAAGCGCGGCAAATAGAGAAGAGAGACGGGGCATGACAGACAAAGAAGCACCACGTGGCGCGGACATACTCCGTGATCCGACGCGAAACAAGTCGACGGCGTTCACCATGGAGGAGCGCAGCCGACTGGGTCTGCGTGGCTTGTTGCCACCAACCGTCAATACTCAAGACCAGCAGCTAAGACGCATTCTCGCCAACATTCGCCGCAAAGGCTCGGACATTGAACGATATATCGCACTGCGCGCACTGCAAACGCGCAGTGAGAAACTGTTTATTAGGTTGGTACTCGAGAATATCGAAGAGATCATGCCGTTGATTTACACACCAACGGTCGGTGAGGCATGCCGCGAGTTTGCGAATATTTTCCGAGACGCCCGGGGCATGTACGTATCGATCGATGATCGCGGTGACGTGGATGAGCTGTTATCGAACTGGCCTGAAGAAGATGTGCGAGTGATCGTTGTTACGGACGGTGAGCGCGTACTCGGTCTCGGCGACCTTGGTAGCAACGGCATGGGGATCTCGATCGGCAAGCTGGCACTGTATACCGCCTGCGCTGGGATACCACCTGAACATACCTTGCCATTGGTGCTCGATGTCGGCACCGACAATGACGAGCTGCGCGAGGACCCAGTTTATCTTGGCATTCCGCGAAAACGTACGCGCGGTGAAGATTATGAAGCGTTGGTGGATGAGTTCATCCAAGGTGTGCAAAAGCGTTTCCCGAATGCCCTCATTCAGTTCGAGGATTTTGCGACGCCGAACGCGCAGCTATTCCTCGAGCGATATCGCGACCAGGTTTTATGTTTTAACGATGACATTCAAGGCACGGCATCGGTCGCGCTTGCAGGAATCATTGCGTCGACGCGAGTCACAGGCACACCACTGAAATCGATGCGGACACTGTTTCTCGGGCATGGGTCGGCTGCGACAGGAATCGCCGATTTGCTGGTGTCTTCGATGATCGACGAGGGTTTGAGCGAGGCGCAAGCGTGTCAACAAATACGATTTGTTGGGCGCAACGGTGTCATTACTGCCAATTCCGAGCGGATCGATCCGTCCATCCGTCGATTCGTCCATGATGAGCCGCCAGCCGATTTTCTCGAGACAGTACGCCGGTTTAAACCCCATGCATTAATCGGTGCGACAGGATCGCCCGGCACGTTCACAGAGGCGGTTATCGGCGAGATGGCGAACCTCAATGAGCGTCCGGTCGTGTTTGCGTTGTCCAACCCGACATCACGTGCGGAATGCACGGCAACGCAAGCCTATGAGTGGAGCGATGGTCGTGCATTGTTTGCGAGCGGTAGTCCGTTTTCGCCGGTGAAGCTCGGTGGCAAGACGCATTGGCCAGGCCAGGGCAACAATGCTTATATATTTCCCGGTGTTGGTCTTGGCGCGGTGACCACGCAGGCGAAAAACGTGACTGACGTGATGTTCCTGGAAGCCGCGCGACGTTTGGCCGAGTTGATCAGCGACGATGATCTCGCTGACGGCACACTGTACCCGCCGCTTACTAAGATTCGTACGATATCGCTTGAGATTGCGATTTCGGTGGCCGAGCGAGTCTTCGCCGATGGTCTGGCCGGTATACCGCGTCCTGATGATCTGCGGCGTCATATCGCTGACTATATGTATGACCCGAAGTACTGACCCTCGTTGGTCGGTCTACGTCGTGCGCTGTCGCGACGGCAGTCTTTATACCGGTATCACTGTTGACGTTGCGCAGCGTCTTGCGACGCATGAGTCCGGCTTAGGCTCGAAGTATCTGCGTGGCCGAGGTCCCTTATCGTTGGTCCAGCAGACTGTTGTTGGTGATCGCGCTGACGCCAGTCGTGTCGAGTACGCCTTTAAGCAGCTGACCAAGGCTGCCAAAGAGAACGTTCTCGCCGCTCCATCAGGCTTGAGAAACTTCGTCTCCGGGCTGCTTGTCTGAACCGGTTTCGGCTTCCTCGTTTTCGCGATCTCGACGAAGCAGTGTCGCCAACTGGTCGGCAGCCTCGCGCGCCGTCTCAATGAGGCGTGACTCATCCTGCCGGATCGCGCTTTGTTGCAACATGTACTCTTCGTCATATTCGAAAAAGGTCTTGGCGGTTTGCTCCGCTTGCTTGGGTGTGAAGCCGAGTTGTTCCAATAACTGACGACACATGTAGAGGCTTGAGTGCAGCGTGTCTCGAACGGGCGACTTGATGCCAAGATCCATCAATCGATGCGAATGCACACGATTTCGCGAGCGCGCAAGAATGGTCAAGTGCGGAAAGTGCTGTCGGATGATTTTTGCCGTGGTCACAGAGGTTTCGACATCCTCTATCGCGAGTACCAAGAACTTCGCACGTTCCGCGCCTGCGGCTCGAAGGAGGTCAAGACGGCGTGCATCACCAAAGTGCACTTTATTGCCAAACTTCCGTGCCAGCTCGACTTGTTGTGGGTCTGACTCCAGCGCGGTGAATGGAATACCTTTCGAGGCGAGAATGCGGCCAATAATCTGACCAAAGCGACCGAAGCTCAACAGGATGATCTCGCTGTCTTGTTCGTCAATGTCATCGTAGACGGGCGCTGGTGCAGCAGCTTTCGAACGGGCGTCGATCTTATCTGCAGCAATCATCAGCAACGGTGTCAGGGCCATGGATAGTGAGATCACAACGATCAAAAACTCTGAAACTGAGGGCTCAAGGATGCTGGCACCGACGGCAGTTGTCAGCAGTACAAACGCAAACTCGCCACCTTGTGACAACAGAAGGCCAAGCCGCAACCGCTCCATTTTCTCAAGCGCAAAAAAGCCGCCAATCCAGTAGACCATCAGCGTTTTGGTCGCCATCAGCGCGATCACGCAGCCAACAATCGCGGGCCCTTGTTCGACCAGCAGGCCGAGATTGACGGACATGCCAACGGCAATAAAAAACAAACCAAGCAACAGGCCTTTGAATGGCTCGATATCGCTCTCTAGTTGGTGCCGATACTCCGAATCCGCGAGCAGCATGCCAGCGATGAATGCACCTAGCCCCATCGAAAGTCCGACTTTGTACATCAGTACCGCAGCACCGATGACGACGGCCAGCGATACGGCCGTCAGGAGTTCATGGATATCCGTGCCTGCGACCAAACGTAGTATCGGTCGCAGTGCATAGCGGCCGCCAATGACCAGTGCCGCGATGGCGAGCACCGCCAGTCCGATCGCCGTCCAGTTCATTTGCATATCACCGGACGTTGCCAGGAGCGGTAGCAGGGCTAGCATTGGGATGACGGCCATGTCTTGGAATAGCAGCACCGAAAATGCGCTGCGTCCATAGCGCCGCGCGAGTTCATTGCGTTCAGCAAGCAGTTGCATAACAAACGCGGTGGAAGACAATGCGAGTGAGAATCCCGCGACGATGGCTGGCACTGGCGCCAGTCCAAATGCGATGCCTAGAAGGGCGAGCGCGATGCCGCAGCCGAGCACCTGTAAGCCGCCAAGACCGAAGACATTCTTTCTTAAGACCCAGAGGCGCGAGGGCTGGAGCTCCAAGCCGATAATGAACAAAAGAAAAACAACGCCAAGTTCCGAGAAATGCAGAATGTCGTCGACATCCGTTTGGAGCTTGAAGACCGAAGGTCCAATAATGACACCTGCGATCAGATAACCGAGCACGGAGCCGAGACCGAGTTTCTTGCTGATCGGAACAGCAAGGATGGCAACAACGAGATAGATGAGTACGTCAGTCAGGAAATACACGGGGGGTCTCCGGGCGATCGCGCGGAAACAGTGTACCTGAAGCGGACGCTGTTATTCGGTGGTCAGCGTGTAATAGAGCGTACTGCTATTGCCGGATACCGGTCGTGCGACAACCTGATATTCGCCTGCTGGCAGCATACTGCGATCCAACAAGATATTGAGTGACTGTGTCGCTTCATCGGGCGTGAGGCTATCGGTTTGCCAGACGATGTCACCTTGTTTGTTTTGAACGCTTGCACTGTAGCGATCTTCGACGTCATAGCCGACGTCGAGCGACAATACAATCGGTGCACTGGCACTATCTTCTTCAACGACAATGCCACGTTCATCGCCGCGTGATGGCGCGAGCGCAACGATCGTTACAGTGCTTGCTGCAACGCCGGCAACCTCAGGTCCTGAGCTGTCGTTGAGCATACCCGCGCCAACAAACATGACAGCAAGACCTGCAGCAAACGAGGCGGCCGTTGCTAGCCAATTCGAGCGCTCTTGTGGTTGCGGTGCAGTTTTCGCATTCCTTGCCGCACGAACGCTGTTCAAGTCGGTCACCGATTGAGGTGTTCTCTTGAGGCCCTCAATCAGCAGGGTAGTCTCTTCTAATTCGGTCATGGTCTCAGAGCAGCTGGCGTAGAAATCCTCGAAGGCCATCGCCTCGGATTCCGTCAGCTGTCCAATTAGATAACGGTCGACCCAGTTATCGTCAACGACTTCCTGTCGGCTCAATCTGTTGTCACCGTCCGTGACACCTGATGTACGGTTGTTATCTGTCATATCGTTCGATGTGGTCATTGTTTGTACGTCCTTGCCTATTCACCGCGACCTTCGCTGAGATCACGGGCAATGTCCCTATCGCTCTTCTGGAGTAATTCTCTAAACCTTTTTTTCGCACGATACAGCACTCGATTGAAGTGCAGATCGCTCAATTCCAGTGCAGAACAGATTGACTGCTTGTCTTCCTGCTGCAGGTAGAACCGGGTCAAGATCGCTCGATCACGCTCAGAACCCAGCTCATCGAGCATCGTTCTGACATTCTCTGCAACCTGCTCGGCATTTATCTCACCGTATTGATCTTGTCGATCCTCGTCCGCGGCGATCGCCACTGAATCGCTGTCCGCGTAGGTCTGCCGCCGCTGGCGTCGTCGGATCACACCGATCAATAGGTTACGGCCGGTGCTTTGAATAAATCCGGCGAGTCTCGCCGGGTCTTTGATCGTGCCAGCGCGCAGGCGCTGGAGTACGACGCTGAATACCTCTTGGTGCAAGTCATTGGCGAGTTCTGGGTCGCCACAACGGCGCTTCAGCATAAACAGCAGCGGCCGGCTGTAACGCTCGACCAGCTGCTGTTCAGCCGCGCGATCGCCCTCGGCGATGCGCTCGGCTAGCGCGATGGCAGAACGTTGCTCCTGCGCGCGCGCCTCCTCCTGCGATGCGCGAACATCGCTGTCGGACTGATCCTTCCCCTTCATAGGAAGGTATTTTGGCAGAACCGGGAGGCTACGTCTGTACATCATGCTGAATTACCAAAAGTTAATCACTGGTGGCGGGTTTAGGTCGGTTCCCAATCGTCGTCGCCATCCCACTGGCCCTCCTCGGGATTACGCTTGTGTGTGCAGGTCAGGCGGTGGTAGCCCTTTTCCTGTTTCAGTTCCATCGAAAATGTCGTGCCATTAGGCAGTTCGCCGGTGATCCCGTTACAGCTCGCATCGTACGTGCCTTTCGCCTTCGACCACAGACCGGTGTTGATGGTGCTGCCTTTGGTCCGATGATGAAAGGAGACGGCCTCACCATCGATGCAAATATAGAGAAGATCTCCCTTCTCCATCGGCACGGTCTCGCTTTCATTGGTCCGAACCGAGCAAATACGCCACACCCATTGATATGTCGATTTGTCCATTATTCTTGAGCCATTCGCTACTGTACTCATCACTTCGCTACCCCTTCATTGTTTTTGCGTTGCCAAAAAAGTGACTAAGCATGGCCGGATCCTCTCCGCCATGCTTGTGCACTGTCGTAAATCGGGGCGTTATCCCATCAATTGGATAATCCGCGCCAATCACCCATCAGGACGATGCCCGACCAATAATAAGGATGACGCCATTGCCGCTTCTTGCGCATCTCTTTTTTTGCATAGGCGAGAGCAGCTGCCGGTGGCATCGCCTCTTGCAGTAGCGCCCGATAGAAGTGTTCCATGAGCTCAGCCGTCGCTCGGTCTTCAACTTGCCACAGGCTCGCTACAACGCGATCGGCACCTGCAAACATGAAGCCTCTGGTGAGACCCAGTAGCCCCTCTCCCGCGAGATTACGACCGAGTGCCGTGTCACAAGCGGATAACACCACCAGTTCAGCGTTCAACCTGAGTTGATTGATTTCGCGCAGGCCGACAAAGCCGACGGTGTTTTCGCCGTTGGCATCCAGCATCGAAAGCGCCAGCCCGGTTTTTGCGGGAACGTCGTCGTTAACAAATCCATGCGATGCTATGTGCACAATTTGTGCGCTACTAACCGCGTCACTTCGTAATGCGGCCGCGCTCGCGGCGTGTCCGGTACGTATATCAGTCGGTCGACCAGCGGCCAGGGTGGCAATCGCCTCTGCCTCTCGTCCGGACATACGCAAGCGGTTTAACTGAAGGTCGTCATCGATCGATGAGCGACCACGATTTACGGTGATTCGGTTATCGTCAGTGCTGTAAACCGGATCGGCTAACACTGCGATACTGCGGCCCATGGACGTTCGCTCGCGTGCACGCTGCAGTGCCAGCGTTGTTAGGGAAGGTTGATAGCTCAATCTGTGATCGAGCAGCACCGGTTTGCTGCTATCTGCGCTTGTCAATACGTCGAAAGGCACGTAATTCAATGCTTTGTCGGCGATGATCGTGATGTTCGACTGTTGAGAAATATGGTGTTCAACGGGCGCCAGCAGCATATCGCCAAGCTCGGCCGCTAGCGACTGGAAGCGACGTCGTGTTTCTATCGCGGTGTGAAGACTTCTGGCCAGCGTGTCAATTTCTTTTGCAGGCGGTAATTGGTATGCGGTTGTTTCACGTTGAGTCACTGCCCAAACCCAGCTCTCATGCTCGCCGAGCAAGAACTGAAGTGCTAAGTCGTTCTCATCCAACTGTTGCTGCAGGTCTTGGATAGAGAGAGCCGGTGGATTGAGAGCTGCCGCCAGGCGCGGGTCCGACTCGGCAATGCGAGCGTCAAGCACGTTGAGTTCATTGATGATCTCGTTCAGATCCTCCGCTGGACGATTTCGTAGCCTTGAGTTTTCCGCTCGATTAATACGCGCTTGCAGGTTAGCGCGCTGTCGTTGCAGCTCTCGCGGCACATCTGCCGTCAATGCCGCCTCGGATTGCATCAATGAGTCGACTAGTGTGCGTGCTCGAAATCGTTCGGCGAGCATCAGGGCTTCAGCAACGCCATTGGCTTTGTCACCAGCCATCAACGCCTCGATCGCGAGCTCGTAAGCGTCGATCAGTGTCGCTTGATAGACGGCACGAAGTTCCGGGTTCGCAATGTTGCCTCTAAGTCGCTCTATCTCACCAATCGCCTCCTCAGCGAGTGAGAGCGCATCCAACGTTTTGTTTTTGGACATTGCGAGTCGGCTGCTAGCCGCTTTTGCGCGGGCTGTTCCGACAGGCAGGCCAACGCGTTGGCTGATTTGCAGGGCACTGCCTAGGAGTGTCTCCGCGCGCTCTAATTGGCCCAGTTCCATCATTGCTTTTGCGAGTATCGTAGACGCATTTGCAATCAGCTCGCCTTGGAGTTGGTCGATATTCGGGTCGTCGAGTAGCTGCGTCAGTTGCGTGCTGCCATCCTTGATGTTGCCCGCGTCAATTTCAGCAATGGCCAAACCGATCTTCAGATCGAGAATGGTAGCCTCACCCACCGACAGTTCCTTGGCTATGGCGATTGCTTCATTATGCAGTCTGAGCCCAGTCTCCCGATTACCGAGTTTCAGATGTGCTGTGGCGAGCGCCTCTTTTCGGGCAATGAGATCACGCGATGGATTTTTGACAGAGAGTTCATGTGCGCGTTCGAGATAGCTCCTGGCTTGCACGATGTCACCAACGATGCCGTATACAACGCCAATATTGGCGAGTACCCGCGAAATATAAATTTCCTTGCCTTGTTCCTCATAGATGGCGAGCGCATCGAGATAGGAAATTAACGCGTCTTGATAGCGACCACCACGTCGATACTGTATGCCAATGTTGTTCAGCATGCGTGCTCGAAAAAAATCGTCACCTTGCAATTCGATGAGTTGCAGTCCGGCTTTCAGATACTCGATGGTGGTGAGTGGATCATCTCGTCTCGCAAACGTACCAGCAATCATGTTGGTGGCGCTCACCTGTCCTCGGATGTCGCCTGCGGATTCAGCAATGGCTAAGTGGCCCTGATAACAAGCCTCTGCGCTTGCCAAACGACTAAATGAGAACTCGATGAAACACAGATTGCTGCTTGCGGGGCTTGCTGCGTTTCGTAAGTAAATGGGGTCGAGTAATCGTTTCGCTTCTGTTAGGAGCTGTTTGGCTGTTTTTTCATCTCGGAGATAGGTCGCGAACAAGCCTGCTGCATTCAGCGCATGGCCCTGTAGGGATGTGTCGTCAGTTTTCGAGGCAAGTGCGACGGCCTCTTTCGCTGCTTCGAAAGCCAGTTCGTTCTTTCTTTGCTCTCGCAGCAACTGTGCCGTTGCTAGCATTGCTGATGCGGCTCTACGCTCGTCAATGCCTCGCCAACCGATGGCTGCTTGTCGCATGATGCTTAGGGCTTCTTCAGTATCGGCATCCGTCATTGGATGTGGCATGCCACTGACCACGGATTCGAGCCGAATGAGGTCTAGTGCTAACGGATCGAGGGTCTCGGCTGATATGGCTTGGATTGTGACGTGAGCCTGACGCGCTGCTCGATTCCGTACGTTTAGCGTCAGCACCAGTTTCTCGTTGCCCTGCGTTAGCAAAACCGCTTCAGCAGGCCTCTGACCAAAATCCATTTGATCAAGGATGTAGGTCGAACGTTGCGCCTGGTCAATCTCGATCGCGACCTCTGCAAACTGCTGCTCTGCGCGTAGCACCCAGAGTCCATCCGGCAACGTGGCTTGGACGCTATTAATCGGCTTGCTGAGATCGATTGTGAGCGGTTCGCCCGGGGTTAGAACATAGTCAGCCGCGTATAGATGAGACGTGCTCATCCATAGACTGAACACCAATATCGCCCGACGGCAGCATGCCCAAAGCACGCTGCAGCCTTGTTTTCCCCTGGCAGCACCCATGTCTCGATAGTGGCACTCCACCAGAAGCGCTGCAAGCGCTCGTCTCTCAAATCTTTGCTGTCTGCTAATCCCGGTGCCAAAATGGCCGCAATAGTGGTCAACAGGCGACTAGAATGTCGCCACTAACGACGATTAAGAGGGTCTGATGAACCTACGCTCAGCGGCAATTTGCTTGTCTTTTTCAGTGCTCGTTGCCTGTGGGGGCAAAGACGCGCCAGACGCCAAAGAACAGTCTTCCGACGCACGCCCCACGACCGCCGAACCGAGTGCTGCGACAGCGGATGCTGCGCAGTTGACCACGGTGGTCGTTGCGAGTGATTGGTTTTCATACCACGAGACGGGTGAGGACTTAGTGCGCGGCTATTTCGCCTATCCTCAAGAGATGGTTGAACCGATGCCGGCTGTGCTACTGATTCATGATTGGCGAGGGCTCGATCAGTCAATGCGAGATGTTGCGGATCGGATCGCCGCGGCCGGTTATATGGTGTTCGCTGTTGATTTCTTTAACGGCAGAACCGCAGACAATGCCCAGGATGCCGCCGCGTTGGCGCGCGAGTTGTTGGAGCAAACGGACGAGGCGGAAAGTAACTTGCTGGATGCCTATCAGTTTGTGACCGAAACTGCGGGTGCGCCCAAGGTGGCAGCGGTTGGCTGGTCGATGGGCGGTTACTGGGCGGTTCGCTCCGCACGTTTGCTGCCCGGGCAAGTGTCATCTGTCGTCAATGTGTACGGGCAACTTGATGGTGATCCCGAGGCCATCGCCGCGACGGATGCAGCGGCCCTGATGATCGTTGCCGGCAATGATCGCGCAGCACCGATGGCGCTGCAGCAAGAAATACTCTCAGCAGCGGATGCCGCAGATCGTCGCTTTGAATTTCGCAGGTTTGCTGACGTCAGTGTTGGCTTCGCGAATGAAGGCGGTCCGCGATATGAGCCGCAGATTGCCGCCGAGGCATGGCGCGCCATATTCG
>JBCAZE010000186.1:0-5687 GCA_039700805.1 Pseudomonadota bacterium
CATATTCCTCAGACACCGTAGCCATCAAGAACTTAATAATATCCGACGGGTCGCCACCTGCCCGCTCGGCAAGTAGCCTAAGATGCGCCTCGGCCGCGTCCAGATCGGCAGCGATAGCCGCCGCTTGCGTGCCCGCCTCGAGCGCTTCGGAGACGGACTCGAACAACGCTGGCTCGAACCCGAGTTCAGCGAGCCCTTCCCGCTCGGCCGCATGGGTCTCAGACACCGGATGCAACAAATGCGGCGCTGCCATTTCAGGCTCGCCGGCACGATACAACGCCAGACCGGCTTTGACGTGCCCCGACATAAACGCAAGTCGCTCAGGACGGGTCATGGTCTCATCCGAATGCGCTTCGCCCTCTTCCTGTACCTCTAAACCAGACGACGCATCGGTTGCTACTGCAGTCGACTCGTCCACTACCGATGAAGCCTGCTCCTCGCTGCGCTCGCAGCCGACCAACAACACACTAAACACCAGAACCACCGGCACACTGTACGAACGAAACATCCAACCGACCTCGGTATAAAAATTAGTGGCAAAGGACACGTGACCGCGTCTCAGCGAAAGGTACCACAGTCGGCCGCGCCGACTGTTGCAATCCAGAGGTCCGCAACCGACCCAGCTCATTCGCCAACGCTTGCAATGTCGGCCCCAATGCAAGCCCATCTTCCGCAAGCAGCACAGGTGCCAACGCCTTGCAATACCGCTCCAATGAACTCTCCATCAGAGCCGACAGCGCTTCCCCGACAGCCCTCGCATGCGGCTGCGCTGTTGGATGCTCTCGACGCGTTGCAACGACGGGAATGGTCGAATGAAACATCAAGAAATCGAGCGCGCCGAGGAACGCGTCCTCTGAAGCTGGGGTTAACAATTGGCCCAGGACAGTGCCGAGCACCATTGGAGGCGCGCTGCCTCGCGCAGCACTTTCGATATATTGCTCAGCCACCCAAACCAGCATGTCGACAGGCGCCTTAAATCTCGGCACTTGGGCGGTGCCCAACCAATCACTCGTTGAATACATCTGTCACCTCGCGTCCTTTGAGAATAACAAATGATAATGATTCTTATTTGCGTTTACTAGTCTTTTTTTTGATAAGCAACACCAACCCCTGCCCGGAAATCGCTACCTCAGACGATTTCAATAACCTCTGGCGGTCGCATAAAGTGAATCCCCATCAACAGCGCGCTAATCGGAAAGACGAACAACGACAACGGCGAGCCAATGACAGTGAGCTCCAGAAAACCAAGCACAATGCTGACGAGCGCATAGGCTTTGATCAGTGTCGGCATCTCGGTTTTTTCGACGATTAGTAGCGCGCCGATGACGAGGTCCAAGATACCGAAGGCGATCAGACAGCCCACCGAAACGAACAACAAGATATCCAGCAAAAGCGTTTGGCTGACAATTCCGTGCAGCATGTCCAGCACGAAGGTGCCCCCATAAAACACTGCGCACAATGCCACCATCAACGAAAAGACGATATTGAGCTTGGTGTAGTTGTGATCATCGACGAGAACCCGGCGAATAAATAGATAAAAGGCCGCGTTCAAAACGCCTACCACCAAAAACAAGACGTCATTCGGATGTAGGCCATTGATGATCTGGCCATTGTCGAAGTCTTCCTCAAGGAAGGACAACTCAATAATCCAATAACCGGGATACAACACAGCCAAGGCAAATGCAGCCAAACCGGCGACGATGTAGAAGTTAGATCGCATAACGCACTCCAAAATAGAAAACGACTTAGTGCTGCTTGCCGTCGGCGACGTATTCAAGAACATCACCCACTTCGCAGCCAAGAACGCTGCAAATCGCAGCCAGTGTGTTGAAACGAATGCCTTTCACTTTGCCTGTCTTCAAGAGCGACAGATTGGTGACGGATATACCAACGCGATCTGAGAGCTCATTGAGCGACATCTTCGCCTTGGCCATTTCAACGTCGAGATTGATTCGAATACTCATACGCAGAGCATAGGCATTCGAATCACTTTTTACAACAATTTTTTTATGTTTTACGTAAATTTTGTGATGCTAAACATTATTTTCGGTATACATGGTTGTTGATTCCTCAACCGAGGCGCGCGACACCACCCGCCCCCTAGTCCAAGGACACTCGCGCTAAGCGTTTGATCTCATTACCATTCGATCGCGGCGGATTCACGTTGCCGCCACCACCTGGGACTAGCGGCGTGCTAGTCGCAGGGCAGCGCTCAGAAAGCCTTGACGATTTGACAGTAATCAACGCTTGCCGTACCTATCGGTGCTCGACATAGGGAGATGGGTGATGTCAGCAGTCGTCCGATTCGTAAAAGAGATGGCGCCGGGACACCGCGACAATGTGTTTTGGGCGATTGCGTTGTTGGCGCTATTGCCAGCGATCAAAGCCGGTACGCTGTTTCCTACCTCATGGATAGACCCGTTCACGGGCGAATATCTAATCACCAAGACCCCAGACTTCTTCGGCTGGTACGCAATCGCCATCGGCGCGCTCGCCATTGTATTTGCCGGACAACGTTTGTATTGGCTTGCTTGGTTGGTGGCGATCACGCATTGGGTATCAAGCTTTGCGAGCAGTCTCGATGCGCTCGGTATCCTACATGCCGTATTGTCGCTCTCCGTTTTTGTCTGTTTTGTACTCCGTGGTCGTACAAACTCGCTCGCGTTTTTGGCGTTCGTGCTGGCGCTTGTCTGGTTGGTTCGTAGCGACGATGCGCTGACTTGGCCCCCGGTCCTCGTGACGCTTGCGGTTATCCTGGTGATACGCATTGTGGTCGAGGCGTTCAGTCAGAACTGGCCGCTGGTCAAGCAACTCGGCAAAAACAATTTCTTTACGCTGACCGCAAGAACACTCACGTTGTGGTGGCCGATGCTCATTCTGATCGGCGCCGGCATCTGGCTTGGTGAAGCGCTGAAGCACGGCGCTGAAAATGCGCTGTATGCAGAAGACATCATCACGCCTTATTGCAGCATTGATGCCGTTGGCGACGATGCCATTCTCGCTTGTACCAGAGAGCGACTTCAGCTGGCTGACTATGAAGACATCGTGCTGCGTGAGAAGGCATTTCGACGTATGGGATCACGAGACGCAATCAACGCCACCAGGTTATTGCAAAAGCGCTTGGTCATATCGCTAGACCAGACGCAGGTACGTACGGAGATCAACGCGCTACGAAAAGCGATCAATAGCGGTGATCGTCGCGAGGCGCTAGCCGCATTGAAAGTCGTTGAGCGTACGGTGAACGACCAAGCCAGTGACAGTTTCGTGATCGGTACACTCAAGCGGCTGCAGCTGCGGGAACTCGCCAACGTTGCCGCACGACTTCGCGACGCTGACGCCGAGGTGTGGAGCAATCAATGTGTGCTGAATTACTACAATGTCGTCGAAGTGCAAAATGCACCGGCAGGGGCGCCCTTTACCTGTCCCGAGGGTCTTGCCAACGCTGATGGCCAAGAGGTATCCGCGGATAGCGACGCCACGCCGCCGCCCGAACGGGAATTTACGCTTACGCGAATCGGATTCTTCGATAGCGCGTATCGCTCGATCGACTATGACTACGCCAAGAAAATTTTCACTGTTGAGCGAAGCCTCAGCACGGCAAGGGCAAAAGCCGGTGGGAACATTCACAGAGCGCGACGGGAAGCCGAAGACATGTTTACGCTGGTGCCCGAAGATACCGGCATGAAGACGCGCACATGCGGGTTCTTAGAGGTGAAATGTGGTGCCAGTAACTACGTCATCGACGAATTGAATGATGCGTATGAGAAGCAACGCACTGAGGCGCACCGCGCTTATGTCGAGGAACTCGACGATCTGCAAGCGGACGCCAACACAGCGTCCGACAAGTTCTTAACCAATGCCGCGAATGCGCTGGTAGCGCGTATTGAGTCAGCGCGAGAACTATCGCTAGCATCGGTGCGTCGAATCGAAGTCGGCGCGCATGTCATCGGCGTGATTCTGCAATTGCTATTGATCGTCGCGATCGTGAAGTCTCTGTTGTATGTGTTCGCACGTGTCATTTTTGATAAGGACACCAAGATGACTGTCGACTTGTCCGACAGCACGGCGCCACTGGTGCAAGGCACGGTACGTCATACGGCCGAAATAGAAATCCCAAAAGACTATCCACTCGACATCTACTACAAACCCAACTTTCAACCGCTTGGGCCGGCAGCACGATTCAGCATCCCACAATGGTCCAAGAGTTGGCTCGCAAGAATCCGCTACGGCGCTTGGCATATGTCGCGCGCCGAGTTTCCACTGACAACCGGCACAGGACTGACCTTCAACGCCGTCGAGGCTGAGCATTTGGTCGACTGGGAAATGAAACCAGGCGAGGAAGTCATGTTTAGCTATAACAACTTTGTCGCCATCAACAGCAATGTCGAGCTGAACACGGTGATCAGCCTTCGCGTCTCCAATCTGCTGCTCGGCCGTATGATTTGGCATACGGCACGCTGCACCGATGGACCGGGTCGGTTGATTTTGAGAACCCGAGGCAAGCCTGCGAGCGCGGCACAAGTGCAACAGAGCATTCCGGCTGCACGCCTTATCGCGTTTGATCGGAACGCTCGCTTTTCAATCGACAGCCACCTCACACCTCAAGATGTGTTCCTTAACGGCTTCAACTTATCGCGCAGTGAAGACGACGACGCATCCAGCAAAGGCATTCTGATCGTGGAAGCTGATGCGCGAGACGGTGGTTTGCTGGTGGGTACACTGCGGTTCGCACGAAACTTTCTGCTGCCGATTTAACACCCCTTCCACATCGCGCGTCTATGATGATGTGAGAGATGGTCGCGCAGGCTTCGCATTGCATCGAACAGCGCATATCAACAAGCATTCGACAGGATGATCGTTGAAGTGACATGCCGGTAGTCTCGGCGTAGAGTCGAGCCACAGACGCTTCTAGCATGTTCTCGAGCTGGTCTATGACGCATAGACGACCATCGATGGACTCGCTTGCAACAGGATGAATCACCTATGGATCAACGCCGCCGCCATTTTCTCGCCGCGACAGGCACCGCCTTCGCCGGGCTCGCTCTGACTTCTTGTGCCACCAAGAAACCAACCGAGCGCCCGGTGCTGCCACTCACCGAGTCCTCGCGCAACGCGGGTGAGTCCGTGCTAGGTCCGCTGCAACCAGACCCAAACGGACTGCTCGATCTCCCACGCGGGTTTTCCTACAAGATTTTGTCGAAGCACGATGAAACCATGGATGACGGCTTTTTGGTCCCCGACGCGGCCGATGGCATGGGCTGCATCGATATCGGTGGCGGCGAGATTGCGCTGGTGCGTAACCACGAGCTCACTCCGCCGAACACAGGCGGCGATGTTATGGGCCGTGCGTTTGATACGTTCCGAGGCAGCGATACGCCGTTACCCGGTGGTACGACAACCATGGTGCTCGATGCGCGGTCTTTGAACTTGAAGCGCCAATATCGAAGCTTGTCAGGCACGATACGCAATTGTTCTGGCGGCACCACACCTTGGGGTAGCTGGTTGACTTGCGAGGAAGCGGTCGTCACGAACGAACCGCGAATCCACCAAGACCATGGTTGGGTGTTTGAGGTGCCTGCGCGCGCTGAAGAGATGATCGAGCCGATACCCTTGAAGGCGATGGGACGTTTCAATCACGAAGCGGCGGCAGTTGATCCGAGAACCGGCATCGTCTATCTGACAGAAGA
>JBCAZE010000187.1:0-5668 GCA_039700805.1 Pseudomonadota bacterium
CAGCGACCCAGTCGCGCCATTGCTTGCTGCTGAATGTGTGATCTGCGTCTTCATTTGTTTGTTGCACGATCGTCTCACTACCGATAGCAGATTGAAATCCGCTGTGCTTCTTTGCCGCCGTTAAAAATTCGCGGGCTGTCAGATCATCACCACTGATGATTAGGAGCTTTTTTGGTTTGCTGTGACTGATGCCATTTAGCACGCGCGCTGGAAGCGGCAATTTGTTGGCGCTGCCTGCGCTTGCCCGGTCGGCTTTAGCAGACACTAACGCCATCAATGAGTTTGCTATGCCCTTTATCGCGCCCAACCACCGCGATGGACTGGCCAGCAGCCGCAGTATCTCCTTCGGGTCGCTCGCACGCGATCGGTAGTAGTCCTTAACCAGCATTTCTGCCTCGGTTTCGTCGTCATGCACCCATGGATTGAGTATCACGGCTCCTGTGACGCGTTCATCCGTTGCACTGTCGAGGTAGAAAGCGATGGCGCTGGCCGCATCGCACAGTCCCCAAAGGCTGACGGTTTTCAAGCCGGGTAGCGCCTCGAAAACGGTGTCGATTGCAGCACTGATATCATCACCGATACCCTCGAAATCACGCTGTTCACCCATGCTGTCGCCCATACCGCGATAGTCGAATCGGAAGACGGGAATACCGGCATTCGCTACCTCTCTTGCGAGTAGCACGAACTGACGATGACTACCGACGCGGTACTGCGGTCCACCAACGATGACGATGAGGGCATGTTCAGAAGAGGCTGCAGATTCGTGCAAGATGCCAAGCAATTGCGTGCTGTGGCAGGTAAATACAATCGGCCTTTCTTCAGACATCGACCATACTCCGCAATCGTTGGATCGTGGCTGTTGACAATGAGTTGGTGTCAACGGGTTCTTGAATCCGCCAAAAAGGCTCGTTGGGTGCAACGATCAGAGTCGACGCTATCCCACCGGATTGAAGCGCCTCGTCGAACTTCTGAAGCGCTGGGGAGACCGTTGCGCCCAGTTCAATGATATCGATAGCAGGGCAGAGTTCTGGTTCGATCGTCGCTTCCGTTTGCGATAGTTCATCGGCAAATTCACGCGAAAGCCAATACCCCGCAATTTCGATAGCGCCTGACTCGGCCAGAATATCCTTTGGTTTACGAGTAGGTTTATCCTCCGTGGAGGACAATGAACGCATACTCGCGATACGCAAGAACTCTCGCAGCCATTTTCGACCGCTACTCACGGGTTGCCAAGCAATCACTCGGTCTAGGGCCGAGTTTAGTTGTAGCCCAGACAAAAGAAGCATGCTGGATCGGATGGCAAGTAGCCCACGGGCAGCGTTCGCCGGTGCGAGCCGAAACAACAGGTTTAAGGTCTTTTGCAGTTCTTGCCGCCAGCGACCGAGACTTGCATTTGAAAAGTCCCCAGAGCTATCACCGGTCCCCGATAAATCGATGACATGAGTCGTCCAGCCAAAACTCGTAGCCTCTATCGCCATACGCTTGATTGGCATTCTGGCGCGGTTCAGCTCTTCGGCGAATGGCTGAATGACGCAAAGTGTGCCAACAACAGGTTCACCTTCGGCCGGGGTGAACGTCGTACATAGCAGGCGTTCATCACCGATCTCAAGGAACTGTGCCTTGAGTTGTGGACCGGCGTTCACTCAGACAGTTTCTGCTCGACAAACGACGTCAACGCACCCAGTGTTTCGAATGCAGTCGCGTCGAGGTCGTCATCATCAATTTCAATGTCAAAACGCTCTTCGAAAGCCGTGAGTATGGAGACCACGGCCATCGAATCTAGCTCTGGGATGCTGCCCAACAACTCCGTATCGCTGTCAGCGTCATCGAAAAAATCGCCAAGTTGCAAGACGGTCTTGATTTCATCGCGCACGAGGCTAAGCGTGGTTTCCTTAAGGGAACTGTCCAAGTTACTTCTCTCTATTGTCCAAAAACGAATCGGTAGGTCGCGGTGTTGGTTTACACCAATCTGCGTGTTGCGTTTGCGACCGACGGTGAATCAGGCGGGGTCGTTCTGCCAATGCCCACTACGTTTGAGTTTGTTTCTCAACCCGGGCAATTGATGTCCGTTGGCATAAGCCGTGTGCGCATGTTCGAGTGCGTGTGAGTAATCTTTAAGCTGGAAATACAATAAACCAATGTTGTAATTGGCCTCGGCAGATTCTGAATCCAAAGCTAGTGACGCCTTGTACTTCTCGAGTGCAGGTTCTAGCTCGCCTTTGGTTTGAAGATACATGCCGTATAACAGGTGTGGGACAGCGTCTGTAGGTTTGAACGCAATCGCACGATCGAAATAGCACGTCAACGGAAAGTACTGTGTTGCAGGCGGTTCCGGATTTTTTATTTGCCAACGCATCATTGCATACAGCGCTCGGTGATGGTTGGGGAATGCGCGTAACGTGTAGTCCAGGTCACCAATGATTGTTCCAGATTCGCCCGCGGCGAGGTTTTCCACTCTGGCCGTGAAGTGAAACCGCTCAACGATGGGTAAGTTATCTTTGCGATGCTTACCGTTCGTGTAATCAAACGGGCCATACGCATTCTCGAGTCGACCGCAATCGGCAACGATCTGCCCATCGGCAGGACTGCTCCAACCGAACAAGAGCGGCGCCAATACGGCGGCGAGAACAAATTGTGATGTAAACCTGAAACTCATCTCGATTCACTCCACCCAATACCTACGATATGGGGTCATATTAGCAAAAATCAAAGCCGCAAATGAGGACCTCCGTCATTGACCAAACCGTGCGTCGGTCACAAAAAAGTCGCGCATTTACGTGACTGAGAATATGTGAAGTGTTGGTCATTTTCGACCGTGATTCGGTTGTCGCCAATCCCAGACGATGTAAAGCACTTCAATATCAATATCTTGTGCATCTAGTTAAAGACTTTGTCTCTGAAATGCGACATAGCGTGTTGAGGTTTTTATGAGATTTTCGGCCTTAAGTTATGATTTTTAATAGTAATTTTCCTTTGGCATGAAGCTTGCTAGTACCGTTTTTGTGAACCGCATCAAATTATTGTCAGAAATAGTTTGGAACGCATTGCTTTTGCGCGATCGACTGGTTAACGTCGGCCTCGCTAACAAAGGCAAATCTGTTGTGAGGCAGAGACGCAAAGCTTCCGGTCTGGAGTTGTTTTCCAGATAGCGGGGCCGCTAGCAGCACGAATGTAACAGCGAGGGAAACTTCGCTCTGATGGACCCTACTAAGCGGGCACCCATAGTTTCGTGATTGGCAAACCGGTCTTCATAGCAAAGCGTTCTCTATCGACACATGGAGCAGTGGCGGCGGTACATCGGACGTCAATGGAGACTTGGAAAAATGGCTTTTAAGAGAATGTCATTCGACACTTTACTTAACATTGCTCATCTATGCGGCCAAAGAATGCTGGTCGCTGCGACTTGTCTGTTCGCGATGCCGGCATTACATGCGGCGCCCGCTGATCAGACACCGAATACTTGGTATGAATTCCCATCGTCTGAATTAGAAGACGTGGCGCCAATCCCGCTGCCACCCGGCTCCGTTCGGTCGGTTATTTTTGCGTGGGGTGGTGGTGCCTACGATTCAGATCGTGACTTGCTGCTCATCTGGGGCGGTGGGCACAACGACTATGCCGGAAACGAAGTCTATGCATTCGGTCCGCTGAATGGTGCCAACCCATCATGGCAGCGATTAACTGACCCAAGTTCCCCGCCGGCAGAAAATACGGCGCGCGGGCAGGACGGAAGACCTGTGTCGCGCCATACCTATGGCTTGCTCGACTACTTACCGGCACCGCACAACAAAATGATGAGCTGTGCTGTGGGTTCACAGTATTCCAATGGTTACAGCAATCGCGGTGCAGACACCTTTGAAGTGCCGGAGGCGCTAGCTGGACGTGAGCCATGGACAGCACTTCCTAACCCGCCGTCTACAGAATATGCGCTCGACGCTTGGTGCGTTTACAACCCAGTGACGGACACCGTGTTTTTTCACGATTTCGGTTCCAGCAGATCGCGGTTACAAGAATATGATCCGTCCACTAATACATGGCGTGGATTGGCTCAATCAAATCACACGTCTGGAATGACAGCGGCCGTGGATACACGCCGCAACCTCCTGGTATCAACTGGCAATGGTGGTGGCGTCAGAGTCTGGGACTTGAACAATCCAACCGCCGGATCATTCTCCGTGTCGACCTCAGGTCCCACGCAAGTGCAGCAAGGCAAGGCACCGGGCTTCGAGTACGACCCCATCAATGACCAATTTATCGGTTGGCATGGTGGCAACAAAGTGTTCACGCTACGGGCTCCGTCGAATATACGCAGCGGAACTTGGGTGTGGAGCGAAATACCACTTGATCCGTCGAATAATGTGACGCCGACTCGGGTCGCAGGGCTAAAGAACCTCGGATATGTCACAGGGACTTTCGGCCGATTCCGGTATGTGCCTTCGCTACATGGCGTCGTGGTTGTGAACGGCACCGACGAAAACGTCTATTTCTTCAAGCTGTCTGACAACGGTGGTGCGCCGCCACCGGAACTAGAGCTCAGCGCTGACCAGACGACGGTCGCCTACAACGGCTCGGTCACACTGACTTGGAGCTCGAGTGGCACGCAGTCTTGTACGGCTAGTGATGGATGGTCTGGATCCGTGGCTACCAATGGTTCGCAAACCATTGGCCCTTTGACCAGTGACACGGTATTTCGTCTTCAGTGTACATCGGCTTCAGGCGCCTCGATTACTCGGGCTGTAAACGTCACTGTCACGCAGCCAGTACCCGCGCCAACCGTTAGTTTTTCGGCTGATCCTTCGATCGTTGACCAGGGAGATTTCACGACGTTGAGCTGGTCATCTGTTAACGCGACCAGCTGTTCAGCCAGCGGTTCCTGGTCTGGCAGCAAATCGACGGCCAGCAGCGAGAGCGTTGGTCCGCTTAACGGGCAGTCTGTTTTTACGCTGAGATGTGACGGTCAAAGTGGTAGCGATACCGAGTCAGTTACTGTAGAAGTTCGCGCGGTTTCCGCCGAGCCAATCATCAATTTCAGCGCATCACCGGATAGTGTTGATGCGGGCGACATCGGAGAGCTCATTTGGTCTACCGCAAACGCGAATGACTGTGATGCCGATAACGGATGGTCTGGAGATAAGCCAGTATCAGGGAGGGAATCGACCGGTATCCTCAACCAAACAACCACGTTTTCGCTCACTTGCACGGGCAGCGGTGGCACCGTCAGCCGCAGTGTGACGGTTTCAGTATCGCCGCCTAGTTCGAGTCCGTCGCCAGGCGGCCCGACGCCTACAGGCGCAGGTGATGATGAGTCAGGCGGTGGCGCAATAGGCTGGCTCGGTTTCGGCGTGCTAGCGATGCTAGCGGTTTTTCGTCGACTTAAGCGCCTGAATAAGTTCGTGCTTGCGTCCCTTTTGGCGCTGACTTCTGTTGCTCATGCTGCAGACGTCGCGACCGTGCGCATCCAGAATCTCGACTCATCTTCGAAATCAGATACGTTTGTCACATTTGGCCATGTGTTTGCCGTCGGGGATGTACCGGCGAATCAAACAGTGACTGCCAAGTATGCCAGCGGCCAGGCGATTACAACGCAAGTTGACAAAAAAGCATTTCATGCTGATGGTTCGCTTCGTCACGCGATTATTACGCTGAATCTCGCCAACGTGGCTGGATCGGC
>JBCAZE010000188.1:0-5605 GCA_039700805.1 Pseudomonadota bacterium
GGTGGGTCGGTCAAGAATGCATGGCTGATTGGTGAGCGCACCGATACGTTGCTTCGCATAGCCTGCCGTTCTATTGATATCAGCAGAAAAGCGTTCTTGATTGTCTTTGTTCCAAGCATAGGAAAGCTCGCGTACGAAGAGAATTTCTCCCTTGTCGCTCGAAATCAACATTTGTGTACGCTCATCGAACAGCGCGATGAGCAGCAATGCCTCGTTCTCGTCGCAATGCAGGCCAGGCACATATTCGGACATGATTTCTGTCAACGGAACCAGCAGCTTGGGCTTCAGATAGAATTCCTCGCAGATCCGCATTACGGCATCGACAATGTATTTCGGCATGAGATGCAAGAGCACCCCATCGACTCGGCCCTCACGGGATACCGGGTGAAAACGCCACGCCGCATCGGTCGTAAACGGTTTGTTCTCGGTGACATGGCGAGTCAGATACTTTTCCATGTCCCGCCGCCCCATAGGCGGCACCTCGAGAAATTCGTGCGTATGCAGGTCATCCTCGTAGGCGATGGCAACACTGCCACCCTTACTGATGTCGACATGATGGCAAGCCTCGTACATGGCAGCATTGAGGCTCATCAAATCGGTCACCGGTTCCGGTGACTTCCAGCTTTCAACCACCTCGTTGCCACGCAACTTCGAGATTCGAAACTCGCCATAGGCCCACTCGATGCCGTAATCGATACTCATAGTGGCTCCCAGTACCAGGCGGCACCGTCGGTGGCATACCGCATACCGACGCTATCGTTAACAACCACCACCGTGTTGAGCGCACCCGATGGAAATGGCGTGCCGTAGAATTCAACGCGACTACCTTCGATCAAGTAACGCGTGCTAATCCCGTCCGTAACGCCATTGCCGGCAATCAACGCTTGAATCACGCCACCCTCGATAGAAAAACCCGCTTGGGCCGTCGCCGTGTTGGTCACCGTCAAACGGTGGAACAGATCACCGAGGTTCAAACGCGTGATTTTGATGTCATCACTCTCGACCACAGTCGCACCGCTAGTTTGATTCCAGATCTGATCGAATGTCGCTGCATTCATCGCGGGCTGCGGCGCATTCGCGCGCAGGTTGGAGATCAACATGACGCGCGGGGAAATCGGTGCACTCGAAAGTCCGCCGGTTTGCGTGTAGCCGTTGAAATTGCTGTCGGACGTGGTGAAGAACCGGGGGTCGAAATAAAGCGTGCGCTGAAAACCGCGCTCATTACTCAGGACGCGGGATGCCGGCAAGTCGCTGAATGCCGCTAGTGCGCCGCTCCAGTTGGCACGGTTCGAAGAAGGAATACGTCGCTCCGTTTCGATCAGTCGCCGTAGATCCGCCGCCAAGCTATCCAGGTTTTCTTGCTCCTGTTTGGCGTACGCATCATTGATCAGTTCAAAAACACTCGGCGCAAGCGCTGCGGACAGGATAGCCAGTACCGCCATGACACCGATTAGCTCCATGAGCGAAAAACCCGTTTGGTGGTGATTGCGCATCATCCAAGCCCCGTAATGAGTGAGAACATTGGCAAGAAAATCGATGCCGCTATCAGACCAACAATACCGACCAAAGTCAGCGTGATCATCGGCTCAAGGATGGCGAAAACGCGTTTGATCTGGCGCGGGATCTCCTCATCGAAACGCTCCGCCACTTGTTGTAGCGTCGTGTCCAAGCGCCCGCTCTCCTCACCGACGACGATCATACGAAGGGTAAGCGACGAGACAATGTCGTGCTGGCGCAAGGCATCGCTGATTTTGTCGCCACGCCTGACCGCTTCCGTCGCTTCACTGATCGCGGTGTCCATCACCAAGTTATTCGTCAGACCTTTCGATAGACGCAGTGCGTCGAGAATCGGGACACCGGCTTTCAACATCAACGCTAGATTGTGAACGAACTGGGACTGGACCAGTAGACGCTGGATACCCCCGAATACTGGCATTGAGAGTTTTAGCCGATCAACGGCAAGACCAAAGGCGCGATTCGTACTGCGTAGCACGCGATAACTGATGGCGGTCATCAGCAAACCAAGTATCACAATCCACCAGTAACTGGCGGCAAACTCGCCGATTGAGATCACCGCTTGAGTCAACGCGGGCATCGTAATGTCGAGCTCCGCGAAGATCTTGGCGAAACGCGGCACCACGACGGTAAACATGAGACCGATCAGTCCGGCGACGGCGCTGATGATCATAATCGGATAGATGCTCGCTTGTTTTACATCGGCGACGATCCGATCAACCCATTCGAGGTGCGCAGCTAAATCGCGAAAGGTATCAACGAGATTGCCACCCGCCTCCCCCGCTTGAATCAAGTTGCACACTTGCTCGGAAAACACGCGAGGAAACTTTCGAAAACTCGACGACAGGTCATTACCCGACTTCACGTTCATCGCGACATCACTGACAATATCGCGGAGCGTTCTATGCTCGATTTCTTCCGCCATCGCGTCGAGCGCATCGGCGATTGGAATGCCGGCGATTTGTAGCGATGTGAGACCCGTAAACAAATCGATTAACTCTCGTCGCGGCACGGCTTGGCGACGACCACTTCGCTTGCTGGTTTGTTGTTTCGCATCCACCAGCCAATAACCGATCTCGCGCAGACGTTGCTCAAGAAGCTGAATGTCATCAGCCACCATGGAGCCATCCGAAGCGCGTCCATTTCGATCCACTGCGTGATAAACGAACTCAGGCATATCGGCGTGCTAGCGGACGACCCGCAGCACCTCCTCTATCGTTGTGGTACCAGCAAGCGCCTTGCGCAAACCGTCGTCGAACATGCTCACCATGCCGCTCTCTTTCGCGAGCGCTTTGATTTCTTCACCCGCAGCGCCTTGAATGATCGGCGCGTGAAAGCGCTCATCAATACGTAGAATTTCGTAGATCACTTGACGGCCTTGATAGCCCGTGTGGTTACAAGCAGAACAGCCCGCGCCTTTGTAAAGCACACTACCGCTAGGCACGTGATCGGTCAGTGCCAGCGTTTCGACCAATTCATCCGTGTTGGTCACCTCTGTGCGGCACTCACCGCAGATGCGTCGTACGAGACGCTGTGCAAGGATCGCCGACAAGGCCGGTGGCAACATGTAACGATCGACGCCCATATCCACCAAACGCGGAATCACGCCAACTGCATCGTTGGTATGCAGCGTAGAGAGGACAAGGTGACCGGTTAGCGCAGCGCGAGCGGCAAGCTGCGCTGTCTCTAGGTCACGGATCTCACCAATCAAAATGACATCCGGATCTTGTCGCAGTAATGCGCGCAGTCCCGCTGCGAAGTCCATACCGACTTCGGGACGCACCTGAGTCTGACGGATCTCGCCCAGTGAATACTCGATGGGATCTTCGAGTGTAAAGACGCTTCTTTGTTCACTGTCGACCAGACCCAACCCGGTGTACAGGGTTGTGGTCTTACCCGAACCGGTGGGCCCTGTCACAAGGATCATGCCATACGGCTTATCCACCATTTGATCGATGCTAGCCGTATCTTCAGGCGAGAACCCAAGATCAGGCAACTCGAGTTTCACCCCGCGCTGATCGAGAATCCTTAGAACGATGCTTTCACCACAGTTGGTGGGCAGCGTAGAGACGCGAAGATCGACTTTGTTTTGGCCGAACACAAACTTGATTCGGCCATCTTGAGGTTTTCGCTTCTCAGTGATATTGAGATTCGCGATCAGTTTGATGCGTGCGGTGAGCGCAGGCTGAATCGGTTTGGGAATCAGGACTTTCTGGCTCAGAACACCGTCGATACGCATTCGGATACGGATAATCTTTTCGTCCGGCTCCAAGTGGATATCCGTCGCGTTTTCTTTGATGCCGAGCGCGATGATCTGATCGGCGAGGCGCACCAGCGGTGACTGACTGTCCGCGTCGTCCTCGTCGGGCAAATTGCCCTCGAGCATAATCTGATCGATCGTGTCCTCGATCGATCGACCGCGTGCGTAGTGGCGTGCAATCGCATCAAGGATGTGACTTTCTGGCGCGGCGACAACATCGATCGTCTGCCCTGTCTCACGCTCCAAGAAGTCAATCGCAACAAC
The DNA here is from genome assembly GCA_039700805.1 of Pseudomonadota bacterium. Taxonomy (GTDB): domain Bacteria; phylum Pseudomonadota; class Gammaproteobacteria; order Steroidobacterales; family Woeseiaceae; genus CALBPI01. The sequence continues at coordinate 4,040 of JBCAZE010000188.1, forward strand.
GTTAAATGCATCGGCAATCGCTGCCGTAAGTACGCCATTGCTGACTCTGACGGGAATCAGCTTGAAGCGCTTTGCCGTCTCATAGGAGACGAGTTTGAGTGCATCTTCTTCGATCTCCGCATAGCGAATGTCGACGACCTTGGTATTCGCCTCGGACGCGACATTTTCTGTGATGACCGCCGCATCGACAAAGCCAAGCTCGACCAACACCTCGCCGAGTAGCCGGCCGCTGCGCTTTTGTTCACGCAGCGCCAGGTCCAGCTGTGCATCATTGATGAGCCCGGCTGCTTTCAGCCGAGCTCCCAATGTCTGCCTGACCCGAACCTCAGTGGTCGATTCTTTAACGGCTGGCGTCTCTGCGACGACCGTTGCGGAGTTCGCACTCATTGCAAACCACCTGTCGCTTTATGTACGCGACAAGAAGATGATCAGGTGATTGCTGTTGCCTGCGGCACCGAAACGTTTCACACGGCCCGCCATGTTCCAAGCGCCAGCGCCAGACTCAACGTCACCGTCGCCATCGAGAATGTCAGAGATACGGCGCGCGTCGGCGTCGCTGACGTTGTTTACGCGGATGACTGAAACGCCTGACGTATCCACATTGCCGTCACCATCAAGGTCGAACTGGTAGTTGGCGTTATTCGAGGTCAAGACAGCACGGTAACCGCCCTCCTGGAAGGGGTTCGCAAATTCCTTCTCGATATACGGTCCATTCCAACCCGCAATCGGGTTATTGACGTTGTTGGTGGTCAATAACCGTCGACCGTTGCGATTGTCGGTCGGAATGTGAAGAGGAAAACGTCCTGTGTCTTGGTAATACGATGCTACAGACGTGCGCAGCGAGTTAACGTCTTCGACGAACGCTGAAATTCTGGCATTGCGAATCGCTTCGAAAATGAGTGGTGTGGCCATTGAAGCGAGTATGGCGATAACCGCGATAACACCGATCATCTCCATTAAGGTAAAACCACGTTGATTGCGAGGCATAGTTTGTCTCCCGACTAAAATAATTGAGCAACCCAGGAATGTGGCGGCCTACAGACTCATTTCTTTAACCCAATCTCGCCTCCCCATCGGTTTTTGACTTAAAACAGGATCGAGTTCACGTTTTTCGGTGGGTTCGAGTGTCGACGCATACCAAACGGGCGAGATCGCAGCGAAATGGCAAGCGCGCACCGACACGATGCGGCGTAGGGTTAAGCCCATGAAAACCCAGCGAATAAGTGAAGATTCCCGCATGCTGCAGACAGACATATTGTCTGACGAGGCATTACTGACCTTGGTGATTGGCCGTATTGCAGCGCCCAGGCTCCGCCGCGCCGGTGGACTAAGGGCGCTTTTGCGCTGCGATCGTCAACGTCTGCGCGATCACTACGCAATGTCCTCCGAAAAAATCGACAAACTCAAGGCCATTCAGGAACTTGCCCGTCGCTATGCCAGCGAAACGCTGACGGGTGGCGAAGCACTGAACTGCCCAAGCGACAGCCATCGATACATCAGCGCACGGCTGCGTGACCTGCCACACGAGATATTCTGCTGTTTGTATCTCGACAACCAACACCGCGT
>JBCAZE010000189.1:0-5560 GCA_039700805.1 Pseudomonadota bacterium
GGTCGGACCAGAGAACCTAGAAAACCAACCGCCACCGGAGGTCTACATTGGCATCGTGCTTTTTTGGCTGATGGTCGGTGACTTGCAGGCGTACTGGATGAGTGCTGCCGAACAGGCGGTCGTCACAATGCGCGAGTTGGTCGGACCAGAGAACCTAGAAAACCAACCGCCACCGGAGGTCTACATTGGCATCATCGCCGCAGGGATTACCGGTTTCGCGGGTTGGGTGTATTGGTTGATTGTCGCTGTCGGTTTGGTGCTCGGTCACTTCTTGTGGGCGACGGGCACCGGAGTCGCAAAGAGGGAGCGGCTTGGTTCGTTCTCTGCGATCCGGGCAAGTAGAACGATTGCGGCGATGACATTAGTTGCCGCCGTGGCCAGCTCATTGCTGCCGGCACAAGTGATCATCAACGTAGCGATAGCGTTGTTGCTGACGTTTGCGCTGTCAGGTTTGTCGCTGATGCTTTGGGTTACTCGCGAGGTACCGGGATGGATACTCGCGGTAATGGTGTTGATCGTTGTGCTGTCCCCATTGCAGGGGTTGGCCTTAATTGCAATTTGCATCGCAGGTTATGTCGATGCGTGGTTTAATTTAGCGCCGGAGCGAATGTCGGCGGAGTAAGCCCCAACAGGGCAAGAGGAAAACGTTATGGACGTCATTTTGTTGGAAAAAGTCGAGAATCTCGGCGGCATCGGCGACAAAGTCACCGTAAAGTCCGGCTATGGTCGCAATTTTTTGCTGCCGCAAGGTAAGGCCACATTGGCCACGCCGCAGAATCTCCAAGAATTCGAAGCACGCCGTGCAGAGCTCGAGGCGAAAGCCGCAGAAGCATTGGCTGCAGCGCAAAAACGTGCTGCGACGCTGGAAGGCGCTCGCGTTGAAATCAAAGCGCTGGTGGGCTCCGAGGGCAAACTGTTCGGTTCCATCGGTACCATCGATATCGCGCAAGCATTCACCGATGCGGGCATGCCGATTGAACGTGCTGAGATCCGATTGACGGACGAAGGTACATTCCGCGAAGTGGGCGAATACCCAATCGGTCTGCATTTGCACTCCGATGTTGACGTCGAAGCTGTGGTTGCAGTTGTCGCCGACGAAGGCAAGTAAGCGCGCATGCCCAGTGCGATCGAAATGAGTGACATCGCGGAGCAGTCGCTGCGCGTACCCCCTCATTCGATCGAAGCCGAGCAGTCACTGCTCGGTGGCTTGATGCTCGACAATAACGCCTGGGATGGCGTGGTTGACGTCGTTTCCGCTGAGGATTTCTACCGCGCCGACCATCGGCTAATCTTCGCCGGTATCGGGGCGCTGACGCAGCAGGGACAGCCGTGCGATGTCGTGACGCTTTCCGAGCACCTCGATGCCCGTGGCGAGCTGAACGACGCGGGCGGGCTTGGCTATCTTGCGACGCTCGCGAACGACACACCTTCAGCTGCCAACGTCAAAGCCTACGCTGAGATTGTCCGTGAGCGCTCCATTCTGCGCTCGCTGATCTCTGCCGGTAACGAGATCGCTGGCGGTGCGTTCGCCACTGATGGACGAAAGGCCGCCGAGCTGCTCGACGAAGCAGAGCGGTTGGTCTTCGAAATCGCAGAGAAGGGCAATCGTCGCGGCGGATTCCTGTCGCTCGCTCAAGTGCTGCCTGAAACGATCAATCGCATCGAAGAATTGCAAAAATCAGGTGGCGATGTGACGGGTGTTTCCACGGGCTATACCGAGTTCGACAAAATGACTGCAGGGCTGCAGCCCGGCGATCTCGTGATCGTGGCCGGCCGACCCTCAATGGGTAAGACAACATTCGCTGTCAATATTGCCGAGAATGCGGCGATCGGCAGCAAAGTGCCGACCGCCATTTACAGTATGGAAATGGGAGCCGAGCAGCTGGCGTTCCGGATGATCTCTTCGCTGGGTCGTGTCGATCAGACCCATCTTCGTGTGGGTAAATTCTCAGACGATGACTGGGCGCGCATCAATACCGCGGTGCAGCTGATGTCCGAGGCGCCGATCTTTATTGATGACACACCCGCGCTGTCACCGACAGAAGTCCGTGCGCGGGCACGGCGTTTGAAGCGCCAGCATGGTCTGGGGCTCGTCGTGATCGACTATCTTCAGCTGATGCAGGTACCGGGTACGGCAGAAAACCGAACCAATGAAATCTCCGAAATATCGCGTTCATTGAAGGCGCTCGCGAAAGAGCTGCATTGTCCGGTGATCGCGCTGTCGCAGCTCAATCGCAGTGTCGAGCAGCGAACGGACAAAAAGCCTGTCATGTCTGATCTTCGTGAGTCTGGCGCTATCGAGCAGGATGCTGATCTCATCTGCTTCATCTATCGCGAAGAAGTCTACGATCCGGATACGCCCCGCAAGGGCACGGCCGATATCATCATTTCAAAGCAACGGAATGGGCCTATCGGCGAAATCCCATTGACCTTCGTCGGTAAGTACACGAAGTTCGAGAACTGGGTACCCGATACCTACGCTCAGGATATGGGGCCGGTCTGACCGGCATGCGATTTCCCGCGACCGCGCGCATCAGTCTCGATGCGCTGAATCACAACGTCCGTGTTATTCGAAAGCGTTGGCCTGGCATGCCGATCATGGCTATGGTCAAAGCAAACGCCTATGGGCATGGCTTGGTTGCCATCGCAAAGGCGTTCGAGTCGGTCGATAGTCTTGCCGTCGCGCGCACCGATGAGGCGCGCCAGCTTCGCGCAGCGGGCATCGAGAAGCCGCTCGTCTTGTTGGAAGGGGTATTCGACACGCAGGGTATGCGGCTGGCTGCTGAGCTTGGCTGCGAACTGGTCGTCCACAACGACACACAGTTGACGATGCTAAGTGATTGGTCTGGGGCGGAGCGGTTCACTGTTTGGCTTAAGGTCGATACTGGTATGAACCGCCTCGGCTTCGATGTTGGCAAGGCAGACGAGATGCGGGCAGCGCTCTCGCGCATGCCGTCGGTGCGTGAGACTCGCTTGATGACACACTTCGCGTGTGCCGATGCATCAGACGGCATCTCGATGACCGCGCAACTTGAGCGATGGCAAGCGGCTACCGCGCAGTTTGAAGGCACTGTGAGCGTTGCCAATTCACCGGCGTTGTTGCGTGATGATGACGTGCTGTCCGATGCGATGGCGCATCGGATGCCCGAACACTGTTGGTTGCGCCCTGGGATCGCGTTGTATGGCATTTCACCCTTTGATGGTGTCGCTGCGGCATCGTTTGGTCTAAAACCCGTGATGAATTTCGAGTCTCGCCTGATCGCTGTCCGTGAGCTGGAAGCAGGGGATGCGGTGGGCTACGGTGGTCGATTTGTCGCCGAACGACCGATGCGGGTAGGCATCGCTGCGGCAGGATATGGCGACGGTTACCCGCGCATGCTGCCGGATGGCACGCCAGTGCTAGTCGACGGCGCGCGATGCGCGCTGGCGGGTCGCGTCTCAATGGATATGTTGAGTGTAGATCTCACGCACGCGCCTGAAGCCACCGTTGGTAGCTTGGTGCGTCTATGGGGAGAAGACAATCCCGCTGAATCGGTGGCCTCGGCAATCGGCACGATCGCCTACGAGCTAGTCACGCGAGTCTCGGAGCGTGTGCACAGGGTTTACGAATAAACCGCGTACCAACGCAGTGCTCGGTTACGTCAGATAAAAGCCCATCTTCACACCAGCCAGCTCGACGACGTCGTTGTCGGCTAGTTTGCGGGCCTGGCCGGATAGTTCCTCGCCATTCACTGACGGTGCACCTCGGCCCTCGCCACTTTCGACATGAACGATGAAGAAGCCCTCTGAGCGTCGCGTGATGGCAGCGACCTGAATACCCGGCCGACCCAGCGTGGTGAGTGCTTTGCTCAGTTCCAACTCGCGGCCAGCGAAATTCCCGGACAAAACCTGGAGCTTGGCTGTCGGCAGCGCGTTCGGCTTTTCTTTTGGTTCAATGATTGCAGACGTATCCGCGGCTGCGGTGCCGGTCCCATCATTGCTGGTGCCCGCTTTCTCAAGCGCGTCGGCCGCAGCCTCGATTTTCGCTGGATCCGGCTTGGTCTGCGAGATGACCATCGTCGCTTCGAATTCTTCTTGCTCCGGATCGGCGTTTTGGGCGTCGACATAGCGGAGTTGGTGATGGCCGATCGTGATCGTATCGCCATGCTGAAGCGCATGCTTTTTGATCAGCTTGCCGCCAACGTACGTGCCGTTGGTGCTGTTGAGATCTTCAAGGAACGAATCATTGAGAATGTTGATAATCAGACAATGGTGGCCACTGACGGACGGATTATCGATCCTGACGTCATTGTCCGGTAAGCGCCCAATCGTGTAACGCTCTTTTGTCATGTTGTACTCAGCGAGCACCTGATCACCGAGGCTTAAAACCAGCCGTGCCATAGTCTTTTCACTTCCTGAATGTTGTCTGCGCGCAGTCCGATGAATCGGGCTACCCCAAGTCTTTTTCCTGTTTTATCGACCGAACAAGCGACCGAGCTTTTTCAACAATCCCGTCTTAGCCGGGAAAGGTTCCTTCACCTGCGCCAGCATGACGGAGATGTTATCTCTGCCACCATGCTCGTTCGCTAGCTTTATCAATTGCTTAGCGGCGACTTCTAGGTTATCACTAAAAGTGGTTATGGTTAAGTGAATTTCTTCGTCCTCGACCATGTCCGGCAAGCCGTCCGAGCAGAGGAGGTAGATGTCATCCACGTCGACGTCCACTTCCTGTATTTCTACTTCAACCTGGGCCTCAACCCCTAGTGCTCGCGTCACATAATTGCGGTTTGTGGAGCGCTGGGCCTCTTCTTCGGAATAGAAGCCGCGATCGATCAATTCTTGCAGCAAGGAGTGATCGAGCGTGATCTGGGACAACTCGCCGCCTCGCATGCGGTATAGGCGTGAGTCTCCGACGTGTGCGATCGAGAGTTTGTTATCAAAAAACAGCCCCGCCACGATGGTGGTGCCCATGCCTTCGCATTGTGGCTGGCTTTGCGCTGTTTGGTGGATGATCTTGTTCGCGCGCCGTACCCCGTCTCGAAGTGCGATCGTCTGGCGCATTAATCCCGTTGTGGACTCAATATCACCGCGCGTATCTCGCATGACGGCATCGCTTAACAGTCCATACACTGTTTTGACAGCGATCCCGCTAGCCACTTCACCCGCGTTGTAGCCGCCCATACCGTCTGCGAGCACGAGCAAGCCCGCCTCAGAGTTGGTCGCAATGGCGTCTTCGTTGTGGTCTCGCACGCGTCCGGTATCAGTCAGTGCTGAGAAGCGTATCTTGCCTTTGGAGCTCATTTCGCTTACTCGTTCGCTGCCCGGCCAAACATCGCAGACACGGCTTCGCGCAACGCGAAGGCCATATCATCGCCATCGGTAAACCTGTTTTCCGGCTGTTTTGCCAAAGCTTTGTCTATGAAAGCATCAATGGCTGATGGCATGCCTGGTCGCAATGTGGAGATTTTTCTGGGTTGTTGTTCTGTAATCGCCGTCATCAATTCCGCGATGGTATCGCCCTTAAAAGGCACGTCCCCCGTTAATAACTCATATAGAGTAACACCAAGTGAGAATAAGTCCG
>JBCAZE010000190.1:0-5556 GCA_039700805.1 Pseudomonadota bacterium
GTCTCGAATCTGACACGCGGCTTCATGCATCGGATCGGCAATCGACCAGAACGCCGTCAAATACAAGGGCACCGTCGCGAACTCGAGGGCGATGGCCGTCTGCAATGCTCTCTTTAGCCACTCGATATCGTGTTCATGATCGTCACACGCCATCAACTCACGAAGTTGTGCGTCCGCATTGCTTGGTGCTGCTGAGTTCATGCGCCTCTCCCAAGCAGGTGGTCAGAGAGCTTGAATGCCAGCGCAACCAATGTCAGCGTGGGGTTCACCGCCGCACAGTTGGGCAACACCGCATTCGACAGTACATACACCGAGTTGGTCCCGAACACTTTCAAATGTTCGTCGACAACACCTAGCTTTTCGTCGTTGCCCATTCGCGCTGTTGAGCAAGTGTGATGCCCAGCTTGGGTGCCGATGGCGGTTGTCACGTTCTCATAGCCCATCGTTCGGATGACTCTCTCCATGCGGTCGAGATTTTTCTTTGCGCGCTTATCGAAATCCCCGAGCTTATCGAAGTGGATTTCCGTGCGAGGCAGTCCAAAACGTGTCGTGCCTTCGCCAACATCGAAGTAGTTTTTGTGTTGGCCAAACTCTTCCATAAATGCAGATAGCTGCATCTGGCGCGGCCCAGTGAGCACCGCATCAATCTCGCTACGGCTTTTTCCTTGCGCCATGAGTCTCGCGATATCGGTGTCCGGCGTCGATGCGGTACGCATCATGAAGATCTTGCCGTTCTCCTGATACTTGGGCGCATCGTAGGTTCGTGACATCAGCGTCGGAAAGTCATACTCGGCGATCCATCGCTCCTTGTTTTTGGGTTTTGTACCCGTGGCGGTCAGGAACAAGTGAGACACGGGATAGCGACCAACAAGATCCGTGTCGTTGCCAACGCCGTGTTTCCAATGTTGGCTCTTGGACAGTTTTAGGATCTTTGGCACTTCATAGGCGCCAGCGCAGACCACGATACGCTCGCCGAAAACGGATGTTGGCACACCCGTCTGTGGGTCGAGATATTCAACCCCGTTAACTTCCTTTTTCTTGCCGTTGTTCAACAACCGCAGCACGGGCGTTTCACTCATCAACGTAAAGTTGGAAAAGCGTGTGTCGGCTAGCAGTTGATCAATGACCAATGCGCCCGAAAAACGCGCGCCAATGGGACAATACTTGCAGGTGCCAGTGGCCATGCAGCGTCGCTCCCGGGCGAGCGGCATGTGCCCCGGTTTGATGTCGAGTTTTTCGAATGCCTCGATCATTTCGCCATCGGCTTCGAGGAACGGGTAAGCCGGCATGGGATACGGCTCGCTGCGCCAAGGATCACCATCATCATGGCCGCATACGTGTAAATAGCGATCGGCGCGACAATAGAACTTCTCGAGATCATCATAGCCGTACGGCCAGTCGCCGCCGTAGCCGGTCTTGCTATAGAACGCGAAGTCCTCTGGTTTGAAGCGCATGCTCCACCCGCCCCAGTGAACCGTCGAGCCGCCCTGGATCATCATGCGCGAGCCGACGGAGTCCCAGTACGTTTTTCCGGTGGATGGATTGTCACCTTCCCGGTCGTAACACTGGGTGTAGGGCTTCTTCCAGCTAACGACGTAGTCCCACCAAAAGCGCCGGTCCTTCATCGCAACGACTGGCCCGGCTTCGAGCATCAAGATCGACGTTTTGTTGTCAGCTTCTAGCAGTTCTTTCGCGAGCGTAGAGCCCGCGACGCCAGAGCCAATGATGACGTAGTCATAAGCGTTGATGCTCATTCATCATCTCCGAATGCACGCACGGGCTTTTTGCGGCCATAGCGGGATCCGGCGATATACGCCCGGTGATTAATCGAGAACGATGCTTGTGCTTGTGCGTCTCCCTTTGGTGCAACGAAATCGCGAAACCCTCCGGACGCGATTTGCACGCTCATGAATTCATTAACGACGTATTGCTTGGCATGTGCTAACGCCGTCATCGGTGGCCCATCGGGAATACCGTTCGCAAAGAACAAACGTTTGAAGGCGTCATCCCTACCATAGATGGCAAACAACTCGTCCATGACAGCAATGGCGTTGGAATATTCAACCACGTAGCTCGGGCGCGTCATCGCCCGCAGATTAACAAACTCGAGCCAAGTACTACGAAGACCGACCGAGTCGTTGACCGTGTTTTCCCAGGCATGCCCGATGGCCTCAAAAATTTGCCACAACCGTTCGATTTCTTCAGGCGTTAGCGGTCTTGGATCAGCCGGCAATAACGTCGACGGCAATGGTTGATGGCAATGGTCGCCACCAATCAACGACGCGTTGGTCGTTGTCATTCTGTTCCCCTACAGCACTCCCCACGCATCAGTGTAGGCGATCAATAGATGGGGGTCGAATGCGTCAATGAGCGTCGACGATAGAAACGTTTGATCGAAACAGCCCATGCCTTCGCTATGCATTCGATACCGGCGTCAACGCGCGCCTATCCGTGACGTATATGGTCAACGAGCATCTAAGTCAGCATGACGACCGCGAGATTGTCGTTTGGATTCGGTCTACTCCGGAAGCAACGCTGTCAGTCGACCCTTACTGTCTCGCTCGTACGGAATCCAAAGAACGCCCACAAAATGAATTTGGATATCTGTCGATTTCGGTTTGACCGGAATTTCGCGCAGCGCTTCTGATTGCGCGTCATACGCGTCATCGAGCGCCTTCACATCCGATTCGAACGTTTTCTCAAGCTCTGTTAACTCTGCTTTCACGCGCGCGGCGGTTTCCTCGGCGCGTTCAACATCCGCCGATTCTTTGCGCATGCTGCCAACTTTATTGACAGCACTACCGATGCGGCGTGCTTGGGTCGTGGAGATCTTCTTACGGCCGAACACCGCGCCGAGAATCGCGGTACCGAACGAGATGGCGGTTTGCAGCTTCTTGCTGCTCGCTTGCTCACTTTCACGTTCAATCGCTTGATTGGCCCGCATGAGTCGAGCCTCCAGCGTGGCGACCTTCGACTCATACTTTTTGCGGAGTTTGCCGACAGCCAGATCACGTTTCTCGCGCCCCAGCGTTTGTAGGCGAACGCGAAAATCAGCCTCAGTTTCCGATGCCTCTGATGTCACCTTCATCGTGTCGCTGCGATACAGCGTGATAATTTGGTTGATACGAAGCCAACGTTTGAACGCCCGCTCCCAAGTGGTTAGCTTTTTGTCGCTCGCGAGCGCTTCGGCGAGTGGCGCATGACCGGCATCTTCGTCGTCGGGCTCGGTCATCAACTCGTCGATCGGTAGCGGCAACACCTCCGCCTCGTCCCAGTCGATGGCTACAGGGCCGTCCTCCGGCAACACGTAAGCGATGCACTCACGCGATTCGTCGACGTGATAGCGTGCCGATGAGTAATACAAGTCGGCGGCGCCGACCAGCGCGGCGCGGTACACCGTGTCGGCCGAGTCACCTGGCAACCAGAACTGCCGGAATTTCCCCGGCACAGACGGTGCAGGTGCAGCAGCCACCGTCGCTGCTTTGCTCGCTTTGGCGGTCATTGTGACCGCAGCTTTCGCCTTCTCTTTGAGCTTGGCCGCCTTCTCTCTGATCGGCGCCATCAGTGTCTTGATTTGATCGCGGGTTAACGGCCCGGCCAGATATGACATCACCCAGCGCGTGCCGAACACCACCGGATGCGATTCGTGAACGTTGTGCAGCAAAAACCGTCGCTTGCCGAGGCCCGCCAGCGTGCGTTCCATGGCCTGTTTATCAAATTCGCCACCAGCGCTGGCACCTTCAAGACCCTCCATGACCCGTGCCTTGTCGCGTTCGGTCTGCAGACGCCCGATCATCCAGGTGCCGGTGTTAGATAGACCTTTATAGTCGAGGTCCACAGGGTTCTGCGTCGATAACACAAGGCCGACGCCGTAGGCGCGCGCTTGTTTCAGCAGCGTGAGCAACAGTGTTTTCGACGGTGGATTGGCGATGGGCGGCATGTAGCCAAAGATCTCATCCATGTACAACATCGCGCGCAGCGATGATGTGCCGGGTTGTGCCCGCATCCAAGCGATCAAATCATTCAACAGCATACAGACAAAAAACATGCGTTCCGCTTCGGACAAGTGGGCGATCGACATGATCGAGACCCGCGGCTTGCCTTCTTTGGTGTAGAGCAGGTTTGCTGCTGACAGCGGCTCGCCTTCCATCCAGGCTTCGAAGCCCGGTGCAGCGAGCAAGTTGTTCAGTTGCATCGCGAGCGTCATGCGATCCTTGGGCGGATAGAACGTGTCGAGTTCCAAGACACCAATTTTGCTGATCGGCGGTGATTGGATCAGCCCAATCAGTGTCGCGAGATCGATGCTCTGACCTTGCTGCCAATGATGATCGAGAATGTTAGCGATAAGGATGTGCTCGCGGCTCGTGACAGGATCTGCATTAATGCTGAGCAGCGCGAGAATGCTTGTTGCGGTGACTTGGACTTTCTCGCGATAGAGATCCCGATCCTCCAGCAATGCTTTGTCTGGCGCATTGAATGAGCGCAACACCGAGACCGGTAATCCGGCATTCGACCCTGGCGTGAAGATGTTCATATCGACACGCTTTTTGAGCGCCTTCACACGCGCTGGTTTTTGCCCCCATTCGCCGGTGCCTTTTTTCCACAACGCAGCTTGTGCGGCAGCGAACTGCTCAGCGGTTTCGCCGCGATTGGTCGCCTCGGTGGTGTTGATCCATGGCAGGAAGTCTTCGCCCTTGAAATCAGGGAAAGTCAGCATCAGGTTGCCGAGGTCGCCTTTTGGGTCGATTGCGATGACCGGGATGTTGTCCATCGCAGCCTCTTCGATCATACCGACGCCGAGACCGGTCTTGCCGGATCCTGTCATGCCGATAATCACCGCATGCGTGTTCAGGTCCTTCGAGTCGTACAGCACGATGTCGTCGGACATCTTGCCGGTGTCCTCGTCGATCTGTTTGCCCAGATAAAACGCACCCAGTTTTTCGAAATCGCTCATGTCGTGTCCTGATGTTTCATGGCTACCGCGCGACGGCAGTGTAGCAAGAGCGCTGCAGCATGTAATGCGCTGCCCCCCCTTTACGCGCGCTTTTTTGCTAAGTTTAGGGTGTCGGTGTAAACCCAGGGAGCAGTCATGCGAGCAAAGGGATGGTGGACAGTGGCGGCGCTAGTCGCTTGCGCGCTGGCAGCTTCTGGCATTGCCGATCGATTTGCAGAGCAATACGCAGAAGGTGCGCTAAAACGCGCGTTCGCAACGTGGGCAGTTGCGCGTGGCTTGGATGGTGCTATTTCGGTTGCGCAGGGTACAGAGTTAGCACTGGAACCTGGCGGCGTTGGCGTCAATTTAAGCGTGGGTGAAGTGCTCGACCCGGTGAACGATATCGTCGAGCAATTCTCACAAGTCATGCTGATTGCGACGGGGTCCACGGTGCTTCAGACCTTCATCTTGAAGTACACCGGCAGCGTTGGCGTGAGTCTGTTTATGGCAGCAACGGCCCTTTTTGCGTTGCTGGTGCTCTGGATACCGCGCTTCGCAATGCGACCGAGACTCAAGGCGTTTGCTCTGAAGTTCTTCGCGGTGACATTCATGGTGCGCTTTGC
>JBCAZE010000024.1:0-24531 GCA_039700805.1 Pseudomonadota bacterium
TTGTAGAGCCATTCACCCAGCCTAGCCGTTTATTCTTGTTATGACATGGCTTCACTGCCATTAAGGCCATGATGACCACATTTGCGGTGAGCGTCCATACGCAAAACCCGCATTTTGACGGTGATTGGCTGAGAAATGGGCGGCCCAGCGCTGGTGCTGGGCTATCCTAGTTCGGCAAGTGCCTGTTTAGCTGGCGATTTTCTGGGGTGTGATCGCAGGGTCGTCTTCGCGTTTCTCGACAAAACGCTCACTGGCATTTTTTCCGAGGATTTTCATATCTCCTTGGATAACAGCGCCTTCTGCGACGGCGATTGTATCGCCCGTCACCGTTCCGTTGATACGTGCTGTTGACGTGATTTCGATACTTCCGGATGCGATCACGTCACCTTGAACCGTACCTGATATGACAACGTGTCCGGCTTTCAACGTGCCCGACCATTCACCCTCGGGTGTGATGGTGACAACACCGGAAAGATCGCTGTTGCCGATGACTTTGCCACTCAACAAGAAATCATTGTCGCCCGACAGGCTTCCGTCGAGGACGCAGCCGGCCGCGATGATCGTCGTAGGCCCGTTGCTCTTGTCACTGAATCTTCTTTTTCCAAAGGCTGGCATTGTTTTGCTTCTCCCGCTTGCTTGTTATGTAGCATAGCGTGTTGCCGAGCCACGAATTGTGACGTGGTTGGCAAGCTACCAACAAATCTTGCGCAGCCGCTGATTCGCTGCCGGGCGGTGACAGCACCGTCGCTTCGGCGCTACCATTGGCCTTTATGACAAAGGCGCGACATGGCTTCACAGTTCGACGATAGATTGGCTGCGCTAATCGATGGCGGCTGCGACGCTGTCACAGGCGCGCTGACCGGGCTTGAAAAGGAATCGCTGCGTGTGGCGCCCGACGGATTTATCGCTGCGACGCCGCATCCGATCGGCTTAGGCGCTGCGCTAACCAACCGGTTTATCACCACCGATTTCTCCGAAGCGCTACTCGAGTTTGTGACGCCGGCCTATGACGCGCCTGCCCAGGCGCTACAGTGCTTGCACGACATCCACCAGTTCACGATGACGGCCTTGCGGGACGAGTACCTTTGGAACTCGAGCATGCCGTGTCTCCTAGGTGATGATCAGTCGATACCGCTTGCACGTTACGGCTCAAGTAATGTGGCGCAAATGAAGACGATCTATCGTCGCGGGCTCAGCTATCGCTACGGCCGTGCGATGCAGGCGATCGCAGGTATTCACTTTAATTTCTCGCTACCAGAAGCATTCTGGACGCACTACCAGGAGGTGTGCGGGGATACCCGGCCGCTGGCTGCGTTCACCGATGATGCCTATCTCGCGCTCGCGCGAAATTTTCGTCGGGTAGGCTGGATCGTGCTGTATTTGTTCGGCGCGTCACCTGTCATGTGCAAAAGTTTCCTCGGCGATCGACAGAGCGCGCTAGCGGAGTTCGATGCCGATACCTTGTTCGAGCCTTACGCGACTTCATTGCGGATGAGCGATCTTGGCTATAACAGCAATGCACAGTCATCGTTGCGCATCTCACTCAATACGCTGGATGCCTATATCGAGGGTTTGACTGCGGCGATCATGACACCGCATGCGCCTTACGAAGAGATTGGTATCAAGCAAGGCGGGCAGTGGCGACAACTCAACACCAGCATCCTGCAGATCGAGAACGAGTACTACAACACGATCCGTCCAAAACAAGTTGCTAACAGCGGTGAGCGACCGACCTTAGCGCTACAACGGGCCGGTGTCGCCTATGTCGAGATTCGTTCGTTGGACATCAATCCCTTCTCACCGGTCGGCATCACTGAAGACCAGCTCCGTTACATGCAAGCGTTGTTGTTGTATTGCCTGTTAACCCCAAGTCCAAAGATTGACGATGAAGAACTCGCGGAGCACATCGCGAATCACGGACTCGTGGCACACAGCGGGCGAGCGCCAGCGTTGCAGCTTCGGCGGCGCGGGGACGATGTTCTGTTATCGGACTGGGCAGCAGAGATTCATGCGGGCGTTACTGCCATTGCGGAATGGATGGATACCGGCAACGGCAATATGATTTCTGCGGTTCGAAGCATGGATGACGTGGTTGCTGATCCGGAGCATAGTCTCTCAGCGCGTGTACTTCGTGAGATGCGCGAACAGGGGCTTCCCTATCATCTCTACGCGATGCAGCAAGCGAGAGAGGACGCGGCGTACTTCAACATGCTACCGCCGCTTCCGGATGATCTCGCCACGGCAATGCGGCGCGAGGCCAGCGAGTCACTGCAACGGCAACAGGCCATCGAAGCTGCCGACGACGTCGATTTCGACGAATACCTTGCCGCCTATTATCGTTAAACGGGCGCCATAGACCGTTGCTTCCGGGCAACACACGTCACAATAGACGTGTCCGTTTTGCTAACTACGTCACAGATTTACCATAATCGAATACGGCGCTCTCAGGTTAACCCCTACACTCTGGGTACTGAAAACCTGTGGGATATGACGACGTGAAATTTACGCTGATCTTCGGATTCTTAGCCGGTCTGGCTGGTGCATTGGGTTTTGCCTATCAGGCGCCCTACCTAGAGCAGCAGCGTGTGCGCGCCATCTCTGAAGTTGTGCCGAACGGCGGTCGACTCGAGCGGTTTCAAATACGGTTGGCAGATGATGTGCTGATGCAAGCGCCAGGCGTAAACTCTGATGCGCTGACGATCCCTGAAGATGCCGAGTGGTTCCCGGAACTGGCACCTTTCGCAGGTCTTGCGGCGGTGTATCGCTTGCGCAATGAGCGCGACGAAATTGTCGGTGTCGCGAGTCGCGTTCGCGGCATTGAGTCAGAAGAACAAGTGGAGTGGATTTTGTATCTGCCAGCTCGTGGACTACTCGCGCTCGACGGCGCTAGTGTCGATACGGTCGAGCTTGGTGATATTGCTTCGGGCGATCGAGAATTCGCAGGCCTTGCTGGCGATTGGAAAGCCTGGGTCGATGAAAATGATATCTGGCGATTCGAAACGGTCGTTCGTGAGCCGTCGGATGATGAGCCAGAGACGTTTTTCGATGAGCCGGAGACGGTGACCACCGATGTCGAGGTGGAGGTGCAATCATGAAGTACGTCTTGTCATTGCTGATTGGCGTTGTCGCCGGTGCTGCCGTTGGATTGCTGCTTGTATTGAATAACCCACTCGCCGGTACCGAAGACGCACCGCCGACACCTTCTGACGCGATGATGCTGCCGGTGACCGGACAGGGCAGTTCTGTCGTCATGCAATCAGCGACGGGTTACCCCTGGGTGACGACGATTCCATCGACAGCGCGCGAACCCAACATCAAAGGTAGCAAGAGCGCGGTCACTGTAGTGTTGACCACCGCGAATGGTGGGCGCGATATCGTCTACGCTACGCGCATCCGAACATTAAACAACGATGTGAAGCCTCTGTTTGGCGCAGCCGGCGAAGGTTCCCTGTGGCATATCGTAGTTCCTGGTAAAGGCTCGCTCGCGATCTACTCGGAAGACAACGTTTGGCCGTTGATCGATGCGTTACTCGTTCCTTTCACGCTCGGCGACGCTTGGGCCGGTAAGGTTGATTACACCTCCACGATGGGTCCGGTCGGTCGTTATGCCCGAGTCATCGGTTTGAGTGGCGAATACAAGGGGCGAGGCGGCAAAGCGTTCTTGAATCAGAAAATTCGTTCTGCGATGGCTGGGCGCGGGATCACCGACGAGTCCGCATCTTTGTATCTGCAGCTTGATCCAGCGCCTGCCGCGTTGGAGGTTGAATCTCAGCAGGCGCTACTCGGCGGCGACGGGCGGCCATAGGCTCGCAGCGTCTTTGAGTGTTTCCGCCGGGTCGGCCAAAACCTCTTTCGGAATTCTAGCACCGCCCGCGATGGCCGCTTTCGACATCATGAACTCGCGTGGTGAGTTCACTGCGTCCACAGCGATCAGCGTGCCGTTTTTCAGATAGAAGCAAGCAAACTTGCGCTCGTCCATACTGCCGCGCATGACCGTTTCATCGAAGCCTTCCGTCAGACCAACCATTTGCAGCTTTAGGTCGTACTGATCTGACCAGAACCATGGCACCTCGGCGTAGGGTTGATCTGATTTGTCCATGATGGCGGCGGCTGCAATACGCGCTTGCGCCAACGCATTCGGGACAGACTCTAGCCTTAAGCGTTTGCCAAGAATCGGGTTCGGGTGATTCGTGCAATCACCGATGGCAAAAACACTGTCGACATCCGTTTTGCAGAACCCGTCGACAAGGATACCGTTGTCACATGCTATACCCGCATCCTCGGCGAGCGCTGATTCCGCGCTAACACCGATACCGGCAACGGCGAAGTCGGCGTCGAGATGCGTGTCATTCGAAAGCGCGATTCTGAGTCCATCTGCCGTCGACTCAAAACCTTGTACGCCGGTTCCGAGCAAGATATTGACGCCCGCGTCACGGTGAACCGTTTCATAGAACGCAGACAACGACGGCGAGGCCACCCGGCTTAGCAATCGGTTCTCAAGCTCGATGAGTGTCACCTTGAGTCCGGCGCTTGCCGCAACCGCCGCGACTTCAAGGCCAATGTAGCCGCCACCGATCACGGCGATATGTCTGCCAGCCTCAAACTTTGCGCTAATTGCATCAACGTCGGCGATGCTACGAAGATACATCAGTGCATCGTCGTCAGCGCCGGGCACGGATAACCGCCTCACTCGGCTGCCAGTGGCAAATACCAGTTTGTCATAGGCCAGCGAGTCACCATTATCCAGGGTGACAGACTGACGGGTTGTGTCGACTGCTGTCACCTGTCTACCGAGCATCTGGCGAACGCCACTCGACGCATAGAACGCTTCTGGTTTCAGAAATAACCGGTCGCGAGGCAGCTCACCTTGCAAGTATTTCTTGGACAACGGTGGGCGTTGGTAGGGCAAGTACGCCTCTTCGCCAATGAGTGTGATCTCACCCTCATAACCGCCACTAACGAGTGAACCAATCAGTTGTCCTGCGGCGTGGCCTGCGCCGATGATTACCAGTGATTCGGTCATCGCTACATCGCGCTGATGCCGCCATCGATGCGCAGCTCTGTGCCGGTCATAAACGCCGACTCGTCGGAGGCAAGGTATAGCACCGCATAAGCGATATCGTCAGGATGGCCGACGCGACCGAGTGGAATCTGGGCAGCCAGCTTGCCGAGCATGCGATCGCGATCACCGCCAAATGCCATGTCGTCCAAGATGGGTGTATCGATAAACACGGGGTGCACGGAATTGCAGCGAATGTTGTTGTTGCGTCTCGCGCAATCGAGAGCGACCGACTTCGATAGGTGACAAACCGCCGCCTTAGCGGAGTTGTACGCCGCCATATTGTGCCCTGCGATGATGCCCGCGATCGAGGAAATATTGATGATGCTGCCACCGCCAGATTCGGTCATGACAGGAAGTGCGTATTTGCAGCCGAGAAATACCGAGTCGAGATCTACGGCGTGTAAATGCCGCCAACTCTCGAGCGTCTCATCGGTGACAGTTCCCATCGTCCCGATGCCGGCATTGTTGACCAGTACGTGCAGCCCACCAACGTCGTTCGCATGGGCCATAGCCGCCTGCCAATCAGACTCACTGGTGACATCATGAGCCATCGAGGTGGCTGTTCCGGGTGTTTCGGCATTGATGTCAGCCGCGACCGCGGCGACACCGTCAGCATTAATATCGGTGAGGATGACTTTCGCGCCCTCACGTGCGAGCATTCTCGCCATCGCCGCGCCCAAGCCTTGGGCGGCGCCAGTGACCAACGCAATTTTTCCGGCTACTCTCGCCATAGTTTTCGTACCTTTTATTCGACGCGCTGATTGTACGCGGCGGCCTTACGACGTGCACAAAAAAATGGTCTTTGGCGCTACGGTAAAAACTGGCGGATGCGTCTTAGCGTCGGCGTGGGATCCGAAATAGCATCCTGTGCGTGATGGCTTGCGCCGGGATCGTGCCAAGATCAGCGCTGTCCGCGCCGGTTTGGCCATCGCTCGATAGCAGAATGTGATGATGTTGATCGTATCCGGATAGACGTTTGACCATCGGGCCGAAGTGAGGATGGATAAGGCGGACGACTGTGCCAGGCTTTAGCGAAAGAGGGTTGCGCACGGCTAGTGCCAAAAAAAAATCGCCGTCTTCCAGGGTTGGCAGCATGCTGCGGCCGGACACCCGGAAGAGGCGAATCATTATTTTTGCTAAAGCAGTTTGCCTACAAAACGGGGTAGACAGTCTCCAACGATGGCTTGTATGGGCAGACGGCGCGTTTCGTTTCGACACCCTTCGTGGCCCAGAACAACTCTGCAAACTCGTTGCAGAGCTCAACCAATTTCAGCGCGTCGTCACGGCTGACGCCTTGCTTGCACTTACTGCCGGTGAGCATGATGTTGTGTACCAATTCGTGGGCATTCGGGAATTTCTCGAATTGCGGTGCTTTCAGATAGTCGCCCCAGATGACGCGTACTTCGTGCTTCACGTCTTCCGCGTGCTCTTCTTTTTGCGCAACACATCGTGCCATGGTGTTTTGATAAGCAATGTTGCTGTCTGGTTTGTGGCTTTCGAGCTCTTCCATGATGTCGATCATGCGTACGACTGTCAGCGCTGAGATCAAGAGCGGTGCTGGATCATAAATCGCACAGGGCACATCGCAATGCGCGGCCACATCATCGATGGAATCACCTGCAACTTTTTCGATGAATTGATGAATCACTTCCGCTATCTCCTTTGTCGGGCGGTTAGGGGCGATTAGTGTGCCTCAAACCGCCGGTTTGTGCGAGCCGAAGCGCTCGTCCACCCAAATGGTCAACGATGGGAGCAGTACGAGATCGTAAATCACCGCGCTCGAGACGACGATGGCAATCATGACGCCCGATGTGACGTTCAAATTGAAATCGGACGTCGCCAACGTCATAAACCCAGCCGTCAATGTGATCGAAGTGACCAGCAACGCGCGAGCAACAGTGGTGATCGCATAGTGCATCGCCGCCACAGGCTCGAGCCCTTGTTGTCGCCGTGCATGCAGGTATTTGGTTAACAGATACACGGTATCGTCGACAACAATACCGATCGTCATACTGAACACGACAGCTGCCGCGAGGTTGATGTGACCGACCAGCAGACCCCAAATGCCGAACGCAATCGCTGCGGGTAGCAGATTGGGAATGAGGCTCATCAGGCCAAACCGCAAGGACTTCAGCGTCACGATCAACGTCAGTGTAATGAGTCCGAGGGCCAGTAGGGAGCCGGTGAGCATGGCGTCAATGTTCCGCTGGCCGATGTTTGCCCAAGACACATCGGCGCCGGCGCCCGGCGTTGCGAGATCTGGCATATTCTGTTCAAGCCATGCTTCCGCCCGTGCCGCTAGATCGACGATACCTCGCGTGCGCTCTCCACCGATGCGCACATCAACTCGCATTGCCGATTTGTCGAAGCTGATCTGATTGTTGAGGTCGAGCCCGAACGGCAACGACATTTCATAAAGCAAAAGGTATTGTGCGGCGAGGTCAGACTGCTGCGGCAGCACCCGCATTTGCGGATCGTCATCGTGCAAGTCCTGATTTAAGCGCTTCAACGTATCGGTAAATCCTGCGACGTAAATGACTTCAGGCTGCGACCTCGCCCAGTTCATAAACGCTTCCACACGGTTCAGGAATTGTGGGTCGGTGATACCGTTCGCTCGACCGCTATCAAACGAGAAGCTCATGACAAATGGGCCGGTCAGATTGTCAATCGTAAAATCAGCGGCTTGGCGGAGTGGGAGATCTGTCGAGAAGTACTCGATAAAGTCATCCTCGAGTGTGTTGCGCGGCACGAAACTAACGAGCACCAATGCGATAAACCCAAATGTCAGTGTCAGGGCCTTGCGGTGTGTTAGCAAAAAGTCCGCGAGCGTGGCCATACCACGCCGAGAGCCGTGCGATGTTTGTTTGAACGGCAGCCAGCCGAGCAACACCGGCAGTATGCCCAGCGTACAGAGCAAAGCGACCACCACGCCGATCGCGACAATATTTCCGAGATCTTGAAAGGGCGGCACCTCGGAGTAGTTGAGGCCAAGGAAGCCGATTGCAGTCGTGAGGGTGGTTAGCAGAATCGGCTGCAGATTAGTCGAGAGCGCTTGCCTAATTGCGTCGAGCCGTGGTGTGCCCGATCGATGCGCGGCAAGAAACACGCTGATCATATGGACCGCGTCGGCAACCGCGAGGGTCATGACGATGCTGGGAACGGCGACGGTCGCGGCATTGAGTTTGAAGCCAAGTGCGCCGGCAATCCCGAGCGTTGCGAGAATACTCGTGGCGACGATCACCAATACAGCGATAGTCGCGGAAATCGATCGCAGTGTAAGTGTCAAGAGAACGACGACAATGGCGACGACGATCGGAATGAACTTGAAAAAATCATTGATCGACAGCTCATCGAATGTCTGATCGCCGATCGCTGATCCCAGTAAGTAGATTTCAATATCGGGATAGCGCTCGCGATATTGCGCGGTCAGGTCGCGTGCGTATTGCGCGATCTCCGGCACAGCAATTTGGTCGTCTTCTGGCATATTCAACATGACATTGACCGCAGCAACGTGCCCCGATGGCGAGACCCACCGATAAACGAGTTCAGGTTCGGAAAGCGCGGTGTCTCGAATTTCGCGCAACCGATTCTCATCGTTGAGTGATGTGGCTGGTATCAGATCGCTGACGGTCAGGACGTCATCGCTCGCCGTGGTGTGCTGATAGTTGTTCAACGAGTCGACGCGGCGTGCGTATGGCACACGCCATCCCTCGTCAGTTAGCGCATTCAATAGGGTCGCCGCTCTCGGCGTAAAGACGTCACCGCCGCTCGGTGCGATAACCCACATGACGTTGTCAGTCTTGCCGTAAGTTCGCGTGAGGGCTTGTTCGGCTTGGTAGTTTGGGTTCTCGTCGGCGAAGAAGATGGACTCGTCAGTTTCGAGCGACAGCTTGAGGAGTCCGATGCACGCGACCAAAACCAGCGTTAATGATAGCGTCGCGATCGATGCACGTGCGTGGACTAATTTGTCGACGAAACGCGCCTTCAGATCAGCCAAGTTTTGCACCGTTTTCAACCGCTTGATCTGGTACGGCCAAGACGACGCTCCCGTCCGCTTTGTAAAAGCCGGTTACCAGGCACTGCGAGCGAATCGGGCCAATCTGTTTGTCGGGGAAATTCACAACAGCGGTGACCTGTTTACCGATCAGCGACTCTGGGGTGTAGTGGGTTGTAATCTGTGCGCTGGATTTCAGAACGCCGATGTCATCGCCGAAATCGACTTTGAGGATGTAGGCAGGTTTCCTGGCTTCCGCAAAGGGTTCAGCAGAGACGATCGTGCCCGCGCGTAATTCGATTTTGGCAAAGTCCTGCCAGCTAATTTCGTCCATAACACCGTCTCACTCTTGTTTATGGTACTGTGACTCGTCACCCAAATTGTGAAGTCTAATCGTCGTACCGCCAATGTTGGAACTTAAGTCAGTGAATGATTTTTTGTTGAACCTAAGATGTCCGGCCTAAAGTCCTACGCAGCGGCGATTGGTGGCGAAACCGTTCTTGTCGATGATGCCGTCGCGCTGCTCAGCATTGCCAAAGACATGCTGACGCAATTTGGCTGTGAGGTCCTCGCCTATGACGATCCCATCGCAGCGCGTGACTATATCTTGTCGGCAGGCGATCGGGTGAAATTACTGATCACCGATCAGTCGATGCCGACACTCAGTGGTATGGCGTTGATCGCTTCGCTCGATGAATCTGGTGTCAAACCTTATTGCGTTTTGACCACGGGCGCGCATGAGCCTTCACGACTCTCGGAGTATCAAGCACGTGGTGTCGACGCAGTGCTACCGAAGCCATTCAGCCTGGCTGATATTGAGTCTGTTCTTATTCAGTTGACAGCAAGCTCTGGCTGCTAGCCGATGTCGAACACGCCGAAACTGACCGCCGGGTCGATTCCCGGGCACTTGCTTGCCATGGCATTGCCCATGCTCGGCGGTATTTTCGCCATGATGGCATTCAATGCCGTGGATACGCTGTTTGTCGGCCAGCTCGGTGGGCGGGAGCTCGCTGCCATGAGCTTCACGTTCCCAGTGGTTATGGTCGTCACAGCAGCAGCGATCGGTACGAGTGCGGGCACATCGTCAGTGATCGCGCGCGCCGTCGGCGCCAACGATGATGCGAGGACACGACGCCTTTGCACCGACGCGTTGCTGCTGGCAGCGGTCGTCTCTGGCACCTTGTCGCTGGTCGGTATTGTGACGATCGATCCCGTGTTTACCTTGCTCGGCGCACCGGCCGATATGTTGCCGCTGATCCAACGCTACATGACGCTGTGGTTCTTGAGCGCTGTGTTGTACGTGGTGCCAATGGTCGGCATGGGCGCGATTCGTGCAACTGGCGATACCCGCGTGCCGATGTACATCATGATAGGCGCAGCCGTCTTGAATGGCGTCATTGATCCATTGTTGATCTTCGGCATTGGGCCTTTCCCTCGCCTTGACCTGATGGGCGCGGCGCTTGCACTTGTGATCGCTCGCGTCATGATGTTTGTCATTACGCTCTATGTGCTTGGTGCGCGATTGCACATGATCGAATTCAAGTTCCCCGCGGCGCAAACACTGTTTGCCTCATGGCGCGCGATTTTGCATGTCGGTCTGCCCGCCGCAGGTACTAATATGATTATTCCGTTGTGCACCGCGGTCGTGACCGCCATGCTTGCAAGCTATGGCGCGGATGTCGTTGCCGGTTTCGGTGTCGCATCGCGGATCGAGGCGTTGTCGCTGATCGCGTTCTATGCCTTGTCTGCCGTGATCGGCCCGGTGCTGGGTCAGAATTTCGCCGCCGGTAAGATCTCACGAATGCTTGAGGCTGTGAACGTTAGCGCGGTTTTTTGCTTTGCGTTCGGGCTGTTGCTTACGATTCTGATGTGGTTGTTCGGTGAGGCGCTCGCTGGCCTCTTCAACGATGCATCTGCGATCATCGATGTTGCGAAAACGTTTTTGTATCTCGTACCGCTGAGCTACGGTGCGGCAGGTATGGTGATGACGGCGAACGCAGCATTCAACGGTATCGGGTCACCGCTTCCGGCGGTGATCATCTCGACAGCTCGGATGGCGTTCATTTACTTGCCGCTCGCTTGGCTCGGCGGGCAATGGTTTGGCTACGCTGGTATTTTCGGCGCCTACGCTATCGCTAACGTCGTTTGTGGTGTCGGTGGGTACGCGTGGATACGTCGGCGGGTCAATAAACTCGCGGTGTAATGTCGGAGAACAACATGCAAAAAGCAGTGCTTTGGATATTTGGCTTAATCACATTGGGCTTCGGCGTTTGGTCATTGCTGCAGCCCGCGGCCGTTGCTGCTGCCGTTCAAATTGGTTTGCCAACGCCCGCGTCGACCACCGAGTTCCGTGCTTTCTACGGCGGTCTCGAGATCGGTGTCGCGCTTTTTTGGATTATCGCGACGCGCCGTGAAGCGTTGATACCGGGCGCGTTGTTATCAATGTTCTTGGTGTGGGCGGGCGTTGCCGTGACGCGCGGTGCGGGCATGTTGATCGACGGCAGTGAGTCACCGGTCATGTGGTTTGCGTTTGGTCTGGAATGCGTAGCGGCGATTGCTGCGTGGCTTGCGATGCAAAAAAGTAGCGATACTGCCGATTCAACGGAATGAACTTGCTGCCATCCGACGATAATACGTTGCACCCATCAATACCCCACGCGCGGCCATAAACAGCGTGAAGGCAAACCACAGGCCATGATTTCCCCATGCGAGCGTCGTCCACCACGCCGGCAGGAATACGAGTAGCGACGCAGCCAGCATCAGATTGCGCATATCCCGCGACCAAGTCGTGCCGACAAATACCCCGTCGAATACAAAGCTGAAAACGCTGATCAATGGCGATGCGATCAGCCACGGCAAATAGACGGCCGCCGCCTGTCGAACGTCAGGTAGTTTCGTTAGCACACCGATGATGTCATCACCGCCGATCGCAAAGGTCAGACTGAAACCTACGGCGATCGCGAGCGACCACACCAACGTCAGGTTGACGGCCCTGGTCAATGCGGCACGATTGCCAGCGCCCCAGGCCTTTCCGACGAGTGCCTCCGCAGCATGCGCCAGGCCATCGAGTCCGTAAGACAAGAGGTACTGTAGGTTCATCAAAATGGCGTTGGCAGCAATCACCCGCTCACCGAACCGTGCGCCTTGGGCTGTCATAAACGACAAGGTACCCACCAACGCTAGGGTGCGAATCAGAATATTGCTGTTGACTGAGAAAAACTCTCCGTAACGCTTTGGGGTCATGAGTTCGGTCATCGATACTGACGACGGCCAACGCTTCAATGCACGATTTGCCAGTAGCAACCCAGTCGCGCATCCCGCGAGCTCGCCGATCACGCTGGCCAGTGCAACGCCGTTCGTCGTCATATCGAGAACGACAACAAAAACGATGTCGAGAATGATGTTGGTGACATTGCTGACGACGACAATCAGCAATGGTGCACGTGACCGCTGCAACCCGATGAACCAGCCGATCAGCGCAAAATTGACCAGCGTTGCTGGCGCACTGTAGATCCGGATCGAAAAGTAGATGTGTGCTTCGTGTTCGGTCGCCGCGCTACCGTCGAGTAATGACCATGCCAATGTGCCGATGGGTACTTGAAGGGCGATCAATACGGCGGCGATCAAGACCGCAACGACAATGGCCTGCCATAAGCCGAGGCGGATAGCGAGGGCATCTTGGCGACCGAGGGCTTGTGCTGTGATGCCCGTCGTGCCCATACGCAGGAAATTCATGCCCATGAAAATCAGGCTGAATACGGCGCCTGCGAGGGCAACGCCCGCCAGATAAACGGCGCTGTCCAAATGGCCGAGCACGGCCGTATCGACCATGCCGAGCAATGGCACGGATACGTTGGTCAGAATGAGCGGTGCGGCAATCGTCCAGACTTGTCTTGAGTCAGGAGTGTGCTCCGTGACCGAGCTGCCGTCGGTCGGCTCGTTCAGAATGCGTTGACGCCGGTTAAGGCTTTGCCGACCACGAGTTGGTGCACGGTTTCTGTGCCTTCATAGGTGATGACACTCTCGAGATTCAGCATGTGGCGGATCGGCACGTATTCGGCGCTAATACCGCTGCCACCTAGAATGTCGCGAGCATCGCGTGCGATATCAATCGCCATGCGGGCGTTATTCCACTTAGCGATCGACACCTGCTCCGGTCGCATCTGCCCAAGCTCGTTTAACTGGCCAAGACGCCACGACAGCAGCTGCGCCATCGTAATCTGGCGCGACATTTCCGCCATACGCAATTGAATGCTCTGGGTGTGGTTCAACGGGCGGTCGAACAGAATGCGATCTTCGGTGTATTTGAGTACTTCGTCGAGGCAGGCTTGAGCGGCGCCGATGCAGCCCCAGGTGATGCCGAACCGTGCTTTGGTCAGACAACCTAGCGGGCCGCGCAGTCCTTGCACATTAGGCAGCACGGCATCGGCAGGTACGCGCACATTATCGAGGAACAAAGCGCCGGTCAGCGAGGCACGAAGGGAGAATTTGTTGTGAATCTCCTGCACCGAAAAACCCGGTGTGTTGGTCGGCACGATGAACCCGCGCATACCGCTGTCCGTCATTGCCCAGATGACAGCGACATCGGCGATCGGTGAGTTCGTGATCCACATCTTCGAGCCGTTGATCACCCAATCGTCACCGTCGCGTTTTGCGATGGTCTTCATGTTGCCGGGATCGGATCCGCCATGCGATTCGGTCAGACCAAAGCAACCAATGGCTTCGCCGCTCGCAAGCTTCGGCAGCCACTCTTCCTTTTGCTCTTCGGAGCCGTAGGCGTGGATGGGGTGCATGACCAAGCTAGATTGGACAGAAACAAAGCTTCGGATGCCACTGTCACCGCGCTCCAGCTCCTGACAAATCAGTCCATAGGCCGTGTTACTCATGCCCGCACAGCCATAACCGTCGATTGTGCTACCGAGCAACCCTAGCGCGGCAAACTCTCCAATCAGCTCGCGGGGGAATGTGTGATTGTCGAAATGCTCCCGGATGTCCGGTAGCACTTTGTCGTTCACAAAGCGTGCGACCGTGTCCTGAACCATTGCTTCTTCATCGGTCAGCATGCTTCTGACGTCATACATATCGAGCGGCGAAATGCTGCTAGCGGCTTTTTTGGTTTCGAGTGGTGTTGCGTTGGCCACGTGTCAAGACTCCCCAATAGTGTTGGTTGCGATGGTAACAGAATCGCTTTCAGCGAAGGGTATCGTCTGTCGCCAAATAGTGACATAACCTGGACGTAAATTAAGGTTTCATTCAGCTGATACGCTTAAACTCCGTGTATCGTTTGATAACATCTCGAACGATTTATTCGATAACAGTGTGGAGCATCTAACGATGAACCTGAAACGAGCAAAATTGATTACTGTGATGACGGGCGCGGCCGTTCTGGCTAGTGCCTGCAGCACATTGGACCCCTACACCCGTGAGGAAAAAACCTCCAATGCGACCAAGGGTGCGCTGATCGGCGCGGCCGCCGGGGTCGTCGCGGGCTTGATCTCCGGCGATGATGCGGTTGAGCGCCGGCAACGGGCATTGATCGGTGCTGGGGTTGGCGCTTTGGCCGGCGGTGCGATTGGTGTCTATATGGATAACCAGGAAGCGGAGCTTCGTGCGGAACTAGAAGGCACCGGTGTCAGCGTGACTCGCATTGGCGAGAACATCACGTTGAACATGCCTGGCAATGTCACATTCGCGACTAATAGCGCCAGTTTGAATCCGCAGTTCTTCGATGTGCTCGGTAGCGTCGGCAAGGTGCTTAACAAGTACGAGAAAACCATCGTAGAGGTTGCAGGTCATACCGACAGCGACGGATCGGTCGAATATAACCAAACCTTATCAGAGCAGCGCGCTGGCTCGGTGGCGGCATATCTCCGAAACCAAGGCATCATCAACGAGCGCATCATCACGATCGGGCAGGGTGAGTTGCGTCCGGTTGCCGACAACAATTCGGCTGCCGGCAAACAAGCCAACCGTCGTGTCGAGCTGACGCTGGTGCCAGTGACCGGCTGATTTGAGTCAGCATCACACGCCATGACAGACTGCGGCGGCCGGGAAACCGGCCGCCGTTTTTTTCGGGGGACAGTTGAGTGAGTAAAAAGACAAATTACAAGTCAGCGATCATCGCCGCGATCGTTGCCGTAATCGCCGCATTCATCAACAACAGCGGGCTGCTCAGTGGCACCGGTGACAACGCTGAGGATTGGAGCCCGTCTCGCGACGAGGCTTGGGTGACGTTCGACGCCGAGGTCTACCGGATCTTGCCTGACGATACCAAGGGCTCCCAGCACCAGCGATTTCTTGTGAGAACGCCGGGTGGCCAGTCGCTTCTGATTGCCCACAATATCGACCTTGCACCGCGCGCACCGATCGATGTTGGAACGGCGGTGAACATTCATGGTCAATTCGAATGGAACGAGAAGGGTGGTGTCGTGCACTGGACACACCACGATCCGGGCGGGCGTCATGCAGGTGGCTATATCAAGGTGGATGGCCAGACGATTCGTTGATCGCTGCGCGGCGCGATGCGGTGTGCGCTGCCGTTGCAGCTTGCGCTGGTTGTTGCATCAATTTTT
The DNA here is from genome assembly GCA_039700805.1 of Pseudomonadota bacterium. Lineage (GTDB taxonomy): Bacteria > Pseudomonadota > Gammaproteobacteria > Steroidobacterales > Woeseiaceae > CALBPI01. Next base: position 15,629 of record JBCAZE010000024.1, read on the forward strand.
GCGTATGCTCGCGGCCTTTCAAGGTAGGCCGGAGGCGACATGGCAACCCTAATCGACGGAAAAGCACACGCGGCAGACTTGCGTAGACAGGTTGCCGACGACACCGCCGCACTGATTGAAACCCACGGTACTCAGCCTGGACTCGCCGTTGTTATCGTAGGCGAGGATCCTGCCAGTCAGGTGTACGTTCGCAATAAGGGTAAGCAGGCCGAGGAGGTGGGTTTTGCTTCCTTCACGCATCAATTACCTGCTGAAACCTCCCAGGAAGCCTTGGAAGCGTTGATCGATGAGTTAAATGCCGATCCGCTCGTACACGGCATACTGGTACAACTACCGTTGCCGGACCATCTCAATGAACAGATGGTGATTGATCGCATTTCGGTCGACAAAGACGTTGATGGCTTCCACATTCAGAATGTCGGACGACTCTCTACCGGACTTGATGGATTCGTGCCGTGTACGCCACTCGGTTGTATCAAAATGATACGGGCGACGGGCAGAACCTTGTCGGGACTGAATGCTGTGGTGGTCGGGCGTTCGAACATTGTGGGCAAGCCGATGGCCGCGCTTCTGCTTGCCGAAAGCTGTACCGTGACCATCGCCCATTCACGCACGCACGATTTGCCCGGTCTTTGTCGCAACGCCGATATTCTGGTCGCCGCGGTCGGGCGGCCTGGATTGATCCAAGGAGACTGGGTAAAACCAGGCGCTATCGTTATCGATGTGGGCATTAACCGCATCACCGATCAGGACGGTCGTAGCCGATTAACAGGCGATGTGGATTTCGAGGCAGCGGAACCCCATGCCGGATTTATCACGCCGGTGCCTGGGGGCGTTGGTCCCATGACGATCGCATGCTTGCTTGCGAACACGCTTAAAGCGGCACAGCGCTCGGTGGGTATTGCGACGCCTTAACTAACGCCGCCGCCTAACGCATAAGGCCGGCAGTGCCGGCCTTATGGTTGAGACAGCGTTAGCGCTCAGGGCTTAGTTGATCAATGCGCCTTTGAGCTTCTTGATCGCTGCGTTTTCGATTTGTCGAATACGCTCCGCGGACACGTCGTAACGTGCGGCCAGCTCGTGCAGCGTCGATTTGTTTTCCGAGAGCCAACGTTGCTGAAGGATGTCGCGGCTGCGGTCATCCAGCTTCGATAGCTCTGTCGCGAGTCGTGCGCTGGCATCTTGCTGCCAATCAGCGCTCTCGACCAGGTCCGCAGGATCTGCATTCTCGCTTTCCAGAAATGCGGCTGGCGCGAATGTCTTTTCCTCATCGTCGGATGGGCCGAGATCGAAAGTTGCGTCACGCGCAGATAGACGTTTTTCCATTTCGGTTACTTCACGTACCGACACGCCCAAATCTTTAGCGACCGCTTCCGTTTCTTCCGCCGAGAGCCAGCTCAGGTTTTTCTTCGCTTTACGAAGATTGAAGAACAGTTTGCGTTGGGCTTTGGTCGTCGCGACTTTTACAACGCGCCAGTTCTTCAATACGAACTCATGGATTTCGGCGCGAATCCAGTGGACAGCAAACGACACCAGGCGCACACCGACATCAGGGTCGAAACGTTTGACCGCTTTCATCAGGCCAACGTTGCCTTCCTGGATCAGATCGCCAATCGGCAGGCCGTAGCCGCTATAACCCTTCGCAATGTGCACAACAAAACGAAGATGGGCCATTACAAGTTCGCGTGCGGCGTCGAGATTCTCGTTGTCCAAGAATTCGCGCGCCAGCGCTTGCTCGTCCTCTTTGCTGAGCACAGGTACTGCGCTCACAGCCTGAATGTAACCATCCAGGCTGCCGACAGGGCCGGCCAGCATCAGATTCTGGTTTTTCAAAGCAATTGCAGTTGTCATTGATTCCCTCTTAAGGCGAATAGTGGCTTGCGTTCTCTTAGAGACCCGCAGGCGACAGCTTTTGTTACGCTAATTTTAGCACTCGTAACGTTAGAGTGCTAAATACTCGACGAGTTTCGCTAATTTTTGAGAATTAGATGCAGAAATTCGAGGGAATTACACTATTTGGGCATTATTCGCCGCATATGCCTTGCGGTCGCGAACCAAGACCCGCCAAGGCCAAGTATGAGCCCGGTGGCGACCACCGCACCCATTTCGCGCGCGTCGAGCCCCTGCAGCGACCAATTGCTTTGGTATTGGCCGGCAAGTTCGGTGACTGGCCCCGCTAATGTCAATAGACCGGCGCCGACCAGCGCTAATGCGACCAGCCCGCCGCCGAGGCCATACCAAAAGCCGGTATACAGGAAGGGTCTGCGAATGAAGCCATCGCTAGCGCCAATCAGCTGCATGATTTCAATCTCATCCCGTCGGTTCTGAATGTCGAGCCGTATCGTGTTGCCGATGACCACCAGCAATGCCAGCGCGAGCAGCGCTGCCGTTAACCATAGTGCACGGCGCACCAGCTTCAGCATCGACTGAAAACGCCCGACCCATTCGGTGTCCAGCTCGACGACGTCGGTTTCTGGTAGCCCGGCCATCTCTTGCTTGAGGATATCGCTTGCGGCGCCGTCGAGCGTTGCCAGCGGCCTGACAACCAAGGTGTGCGGCAGCGGATTGTCATCGAGTTCATCCAGCGCGTCACCAAACCCTGACAAAGCGGCGAAATCTGCCAGTGCTTGGTCAGCGGGCACGACAGTCACAGAAGCGATATCCGCACGACTTTCCAGTAGTACGGCGAGTTCACGCGCGTCGGCTTCACTGACGCCATCTTCGAGGTAGAGCGAAAAATCGATGGCGTCGGTCCAGCCCCCCGTCACTTTGAGCGCATTCTTGATCATGATGTGTAGCCCGGTCGGCAATGCGAGTGTGATCGCAATGACCAAGATCGTCAGCAGCGCGGCGAGCGGCGCCTCCCGAATCTTACCGAGCGAAGCAACGCAGACCTGCAAATGGCGTGTGAAGTAGCTACCCATCAGTGATCAAACAGCGCCCGTGTGTCGCGCATTGAGACACTATCGAACTCGAGTTCGCCGTTGTTGAGAACGATGTGCCGGTGCCCAAACTGCTCGACCAGCGCAAGATCGTGTGTCGCGATCAGCAGGGTGACGCCAATCTCACGGAAACGATCAAACAACTGCATGATGCCCAATGAGAGTTCGGGGTCGAGATTACCGGTGGGCTCATCCGCGATCAGGATCTTCGGTCGACCCACAATAGCCCGTGCAATACCGACGCGTTGCTGCTCTCCGGAGGAAAGCGTCTCCGGTCGTTGATTTTCCTTTCTCAGCAAATCGACTTGATCCAATGCTGCGCGCACCCGTTTGCCGATTTCCTTGTGCCGCAGGCCGCTGATTACGAGCGGCAACGCAACGTTGTCGAAGACGGTACGGTCGAACAGTAATTTATGATCCTGAAAAACCATGCCTAGATCGCGTCGATAGGCGGGAATACCGCGTTTTCGAATGCCGCGTGTGCTCCGATTGTCGACCAGCAACTGACCACGGGTCGGTGTCTCGATCAAGCCGATCAATCGCAACAACGTGCTCTTGCCGGCGCCAGAATGTCCTGTGACAAACACCAGCTCACCGCGATCGATTTGCAATGTCAGATTCTTGAGCGCTTCTTGCCCACCCGGATAGCGCTTGCTGACATTATCAAATCGAATCATAGGCGCTCACCGAGTAAGGCGTCCGCGTAGCCGTCCGCCTGGAACGGTTGCATATCGTCGATATGTTCGCCGATCCCAACGAATCGCACGGGTATGCGCAGTTGATCGGCGATTGAGATCAACACGCCACCCTTCGCACTGCCGTCCAGTTTGGTCACAGTAATGCCGGTCAATGACAACGCGGCATGAAAATCCTTGGCTTGCTGCATCGCATTTTGGCCCTGGCTACCGTCGATCACCAACATCACTTCGTGTGGCGCATCGTCGTCATGGCGCGCGATGACGCGTTTGACTTTGGCAAGCTCGTCCATCAGTCCTTGTTGATTTTGCAGTCTCCCAGCGGTATCCGCGATCAACACATCAATGTTTTTCGCTTTCGCAGCGCTCATCGCATCAAACACGACAGCAGCTGGGTCAGCCCCGCTCGTTTGAGCGACAACCGGTACATCGTTGCGCTCGCCCCAGGCTTGGAGCTGTTCAACGGCCGCGGCTCTAAACGTATCCGCGGCGGCGAGCATGACAGACAAGCCCTCTGACTTCAGTTTCTTGGCGAGCTTGCCAGCGGTTGTGGTTTTGCCCGCACCGTTCACTCCGACCATCAGGATCACCCATGGCCTTTTGTCACCGATAACCAGCGGCTGCTCCGATGGTTTGAGTAGCTCGGTCAGCGTTTGCTGAAGCCCGCTGCGCAGTGCTTCTGCATCTTTCTTTTCCTTGCGAGCCAACGACTTGTTTAACTGCAGCATGACCTTTTCGGTGGTCTCCACGCCAACGTCTGCCATCAGCAGACGCGTCTCGATTTCCTCGAGCACCGCATCATCGATTTTGCCGCCTGGCATGAACTCGGTGATATCGCGTGTCAACCACGAGTCGCCCTTGTTCAGGCGCGCGCGCATCCGCTTGAAAAAGCCCTGTTTTGCTTCGGTCATTAGCCCTTTGGTTCCGAATTTCCCCTCTGCGCGCAATGCTACCAGTGGTTCCGCTGTTATTCGAAACTTCTCACCGTGTTGGACAAATCGTTGCTGCCGTACAATGCGTCAATGGCAAAAAGAAAGCAGCCTGGCCAAGTGCGCATCATCGGGGGCACTTGGCGAGGTCGAAAATTGTCGGTCGCCGACGTGCCGGGGTTACGGCCAACAACCGACCGGATTCGGGAGACGTTGTTTAACTGGTTGATGCCCTATCTTGGCGGCGCGCGCGTGCTCGATGCGTTTGCCGGTACCGGCGTGTTGTCTTTTGAGGCGTTGTCGCGCGGCGCAAGATTCGCAGAATTGGTTGAATCCGATGCGACGGCAGCGCGGATGATACAAGACAACATTGCGCGTCTCGGCGCTGCTGCCAATGTCAGTCGTGGTGATGCACGTCATTTGATTCGTCAGGGACCGTCAGGGCCGGCTTTTGATGTGGTCTTCCTGGATCCCCCGTTTGCGGATCAAGATATGTCGTCTCTGGTTGACGGTTTGGTGCAAGGCGCGTGGCTCGCGGAAGATGCATTGATTTATATCGAGCAAGAGTCCGGGCGGAATCTGCCCGACTGCGTCGAAGTAGTACGAGACAAAATCGCTGGCGGTGTACAATTTGGGCTGTATCGCGCGCGACGGGAGGGGAATTCATGAAACGCGTCAATGCAATGTACCCGGGAACATTCGATCCGGTTACACACGGCCATGAGGACTTAGTGCGCCGAGCTGCGAGTCTTTTCAATCATGTGGTGGTCGCGATCGCGGCAAACCCAGGTAAAGCGCCGATGTTTACGCTGGAGGAACGCGTTGACCTCGCCCGTGACGTCTTCCGCGGTATCGATAATGTCACCGTTGAGGGCTATCACGGTCTCACGATCCAATTCGCTGAAGAAAAAGGCCTCGGTGTGATCGTGAGGGGGCTGCGAGCGGTGTCAGACTTTGAATATGAGTTTCAGCTCGCCAACATGAATCGACACCTGACGCCTGAGGTTGAGAGCGTCTTCTTAACGCCGCAGGACAAATATTCCTATATCTCGTCAACGCTGGTCCGCGAGATCGCGAAGTTGGGTGGTGACGTTGGTGAGTTCGTTTCGCCGCGTGTTCGCGACGCTCTGGCTGAAAAGGCATCGTCGCCCAAGCGCTAGTGCTGGCACCGCGTGCAATAGAATGTTGATCGCTGACCGATGACCCGCTGTGTGATCGGTTTTTCGCAGGTTGGGCAAGGCGCGCCGCCGCGTCCATACATCGCTAACTCTTGCGTGAAGTAGCCCGGGCTGCCATCGCTGCCGTAAAAGTCGCGGAGTGTTGTGCCGCCTGCCTTGATAGCGCGGTCCAAGACGACCTTAACCGCATCCGCTAGCCCGGCCATTCGCGCTTTCGATACTTTGGATGCCGATACCAGCGGATGGATGCCAGCCATGAATAGCGCCTCGCTCGCATAGATATTGCCAACACCGACCACCACCTGTGCGTCCATGATGAAGGGTTTGATCGCGACACGCTTACCACGTGCTCGATGCCACAGATAATCTCCATCGAAGTCATCTGACAACGGCTCTGGTCCAAGTTTCCGGATCAAATCATGCGTTTCTGGTGTTTTACTGAACAATACGCAGCCAAACCGCCTCGGATCATTCAGTCTCAATATCTCGCCAGAATCGAGAACAATGTCGACATGATCGTGTTTTTTTGGCGCAGTAGTAGCGGGCATGACTTGTAATCTGCCTGACATACCCAAATGGATAATAATGTTTCCGGCGTCTGTGACGATGTAGAGGTACTTGGCACGCCGTTCGACGGTCGAGATCCGCGAGCCGATCAGTGATTCAAGTGTCTTTACAGGCACTGGCCAACGCAGTCTCGTGTCGCGAACAACAATGTCGCGGATAACGGTGTTCTCAAGATGCGGCAAAACGCCGCGCCGTGTGGTTTCGACTTCTGGTAATTCCGGCATAACGGTTTGCCCAGGGGCAGTGAAAGTGTGACCCTCTGCGTGTGTGCATGGGCGCATAGGTTTATAGTGGGTCGATAGTTTGACATACTTCCGGCCCACGCTGACGAAGTAACATGCGGGCAATCCCCGCTTAAGGTAGACCGATGGATAAGATTGTCGAATTCTTTATGACGTATTTATATGGCGGTCTGCTCGACCTCAGCGCATGGGGTTATGTGCTTGCCGGTTTCGTTATGCTGCAGGTATCCATGATGGCTGTGACGCTGTATTTGCATCGGGATCAAGCGCATCGTTCACTCGATCTACACCCAGTATTACGTCACTTTTTCCGTTTCTGGATCTGGTGCAATTCCGGCATGCTGACGGGCGAGTGGGTTGCAGTGCATCGCAAACACCACGCGTTCTGTGAAACAGAAGAAGATCCGCATAGCCCACAGATTTATGGCCTGAAGAAGGTCTTGCTCGAAGGCGCGGAGTTGTATCGCGATGAGAAGAACAACCCAGAGACCATAGAAAAGTATAGTCGCGGCACACCGAACGATTGGGTCGAGAACAACGTTTACAAAAAATTCCCGTATGGCGGGATCATCATCCTGGTGCTTTCATGTCTTCTGTTCTTCGGCGTGCCAGGCATCATGTTGATCGCCAGCCAACTCGTATCAATGCCGCTCTTTGCTGCTGGCATTATCAACGGTGTGGGTCACCATACCGGCTATCGGAACTTCGAGTGTGACGATGCAGCGCGAAATCTTGTGCCATGGGGTTTTCTCGTTGGCGGCGAAGAGCTGCACAACAACCATCATGCCTTCCCGACGTCAGCGAAGTTCTCTATGCGTCCCTGGGAGTTCGATATCGGTTGGATGTACATCACTATCTTTAAGACCTTTGGCCTTGCCAAGGTGAAGAAAGTCGCGCCGGAGCCAGAGCGCAATCGGCCGGTGGCTGAGATCGGGCTTGAGCAGGTGCGGGCCGTCATCGTCAATCGGATGCATGTGCTGCGTGACTACACGCGTGAGGTGACCTTGCCAACGCTCAAGACCGAGCGTGCGCGAGGCGCTGAGTGGTTGAAGCGTGCGCGCAAAGTATTGGTTCGCCAGCCAGCGTTGCTGGATCAACGTGCGCGTCAGCGACTGGATCAAATCCTTGAGAACAGCAGCGCGCTGAAAACCGTTCATGAGTTTCGTGATCGTCTGCAAGCGCTGTGGAGCGGTTCTACGATCAGTAACGAACGTTTGGTTGAGCAATTGCGTCAATGGTGTGAAGAAGCGGAGGCCAGCGGCATCCGAACACTACAGGAGTTTGCTGACCGTGTGCGTGGATACGCCATGAGTGCTCAGCCCGCTCGCGCCTAAGGCATCGCGCTCCGCTAATCTGCGGGACGCCGATCAATAAAAAAAGCCTGTCAGGTCACCTGACAGGCTTTTTTTATTGATCGATCAACCCCGCGACAGCGGGAAAGACTTATTTGATCTTCGCTTCCTTGTAGATCACATGCTTGCGAACTACCGGATCGTATTTTTTCGTTTCCATCTTCTCAGGGTGCAGACGCTTGTTCTTGTGCGTCGTATAGAAGTGGCCGGTGCCGGCTGAAGAAACTAGGCGAATCTTGTCACGCATGATCTGAACCTCCGCTTATACGCGCTGGCCCTGCTCACGCAGGTCCTGAACGACTTTCTCGATGCCATGCTTATCGATGATGCGCATTCCCTTCGCGGAAACACGCAGCTTCACATAGCGCTTTTCTGATTCCAGCCAAAAGCGATGCGAGTGCAGATTTGGCAAAAAACGACGACGCGTCTTGTTGTGCGCGTGCGAAACGTTGTTGCCGGACATCGGGCCCTTGCCGGTTACCTGACAAACCTTAGACATGACAGATTCCTGAATTTTATGGTGTTTTTGGGAAAGCTGTACGGCTTGCCCACAAATACTGGCCGTTCGGGCTAGCCGACCGGCGAAAGAGCCGCACTTTATACCGGATCATAGTATCGATGGCAAGGATTTGCGGGCGCAAAACACAATAATCTCAACGTGATGGAAGCGACGCATCAAACCAGGCCACGGCATGCGAGTGAGACGGCTTGATTGTCGCCGATCACGAGGTGATCGAGCAGCCTTACCTCAACCATGCGCAGCGCCTCAGACAGGCGCTTTGTGATGTCGGCATCCGCTTGGCTCGGCTCAGCGCAGCCTGACGGGTGATTATGCGCGACAATAATCGCTGCCGCGTTGTAGGCCAGGGCTTGTTTGACAACTTCCCGCGGATGGACACTTGTGCCGTCGATGGTGCCGCGGAAGAGCGTTTCGAATCCCAAAACGCGGTGTTGGTTGTCGAGATACAAACAGCAGAATATCTCGTGTGGCAGGTCAC
>JBCAZE010000191.1:0-5553 GCA_039700805.1 Pseudomonadota bacterium
CTATGCGAAGCAACGTATCGGTGGGTCGGTCAAGAATGCATGGCTGATTGGTGAGCGTGCTGGTGAGGTGCAAGAGACGCTGAGCGGTGCGGTCGACATCGCATTGCAAGTGAACGACAACGCGTCAGAGCCTGAGTTCTGGATGAAACAAGTGGCTGTGTTGCCGCAGCGTTTAGCGAGCAACTTCATTCCGCTGCTGGCACGAAGTTCCATCACCGGCAAGACGATGATGCGCGCTGGCGTCTTGATCACAGCCGCGGTGTCGGTTGCGGCTCTCGTCTTCTGCTCGTTGGTCGAGTACACACTCCGAACAAGTAGTGCCGATAGCCTCGAGATCCAAGCACTCATCACCGAGAAAGAGCAAGAGCTCGACCGCTTGAACGCCGAAGTCGAATTGATGGAGCTCGAGAAAACCAAACTCGATATTCTGAATGTAGACGCCTTTAACCTACCAGCGATCTTCTTGAGTCACCTCGGTGATCTTGTTCCGGAAGGTCTGGTGCTGACGAACGCCGAAGTGAAGCGTGGTGACAACCAGTGGGCGATCGTGTTGGCAGGAAAGTCGACTGTATCGCTTGGCGAAGTTGCGCCGCTTCTGTCGCAGTTGCAAGGGGCGCTAGAGGCGGACCCATGGAACACCCAGTTCACGGTGTCCTGGGAGGTGGCTTGGATGCAGCAGCTCACGCAAGGTCGCGCTGCGCAGTCGGGTGATGTCGGTTTCGAGATGCAGGGGATCTTGCAATGACGAAACTTCGCGATTCATACGATCCGTTTGATATCCCGGTCGACTCGTCTGGCGTCTTCAAAGTGTCAGATCATATTCTCGCGCTCGAGGTCGCTGAGGAAGTGCCGTGGGAGAACCGCGATGCACCGGAGGCGCAATCCGATTACGAACGACGCAAACGCGAGCGCTTTAGTATTCCCAAGGTATCGCTGCGAATTCGCCTGCAGCGGTTCCTCAATGATCTCGTACAAAAAATCAGCGGCTCGCGTCTTTGGCAAGTATCCATGGTCGCGATTGCGCTATTCAGTGTCGCGATGATTTGGTACTCAGCCAACTATCGCTTACAGAGCATTGACGACGCGTACGGTGACCTGACCGATCTGGGTGCTGTACAAACCGAGCTCTTGCGCGTCAAAGAGCAATGGTCAGCCGAGCAGATGAATGAGCTCGCGAACAACGTGGCAAGTGCGGATCAGCGCCGGGTGTTTCGTGACTACCAAGGGCTGGCTTTGTGGTTGCGAGAAAAAGGCAAATACGCGGAGCAGTTGGAGCTTGGCTTCTCGTACACGCTCGGTGGTGCGGTGCCGTCGCGAATCGACGATATGTATGAGTTGCCGATCGACATCACGTTGTCGTCAGTCGAAGGCGCGACCACATCCAGCTATCTCAGCATGCTTGAGTTTTTGCGACGCACCGTCTCGACGTTGTACTACGTCGAGATTGTCTCAGCCGGTCTGCAAAGCGAAGGTGCTGGTGTGACGCAAACACAGGCGACATTGCGCGTGTGGGTGCACAGTCAGGTGAGCGCTGATGAATAAGTTGATGAATAGCCACATTGGTATCGGCGTGTTGGTGGCGATCGCGTTGCTGTTTGTTTATCGCAATATCGTCTCGCCGTTGATGCACGAGAATGCGCAACAAGGCGTTGCCGTCATTGAGGATGACGTTGACGACTGGCACGACGGTAGTGTGCTCGACGAGCCGAACTCCCAGCAGTCACTTCAAATCGCATCCGTTCGTTATGACGCAGGGCACTTTAATGCGACAGATCTGCATTGGAATGAGCATCCGGATCGAGATCCATTCAAGCCACGCGCCACGCTCGACGTAGGCGATGTCGCGTCTATTGTGAACAAAGTAAAAGAGTCGTCCGTTGATCGCGTCGGCCGGGCAATACGATTGCCCAGCGTTAGCGCGATCGTCAAAGGAGAGACGATCAACTTCGCAGTTATCGATGATCAAATCGTCACTGAAGGCGATCGGATTGCCGATTTCCGTGTTGAGCAGCTCGCGAGAGCAAGCGTCACACTGCGAGAGCTTACGTCAGGGGAAACCTATAACGTTTGGGTGAGAGAATGAGAATCGAAAAAAGTACTCGATGGGCCGGTGTGTTGCTGCCCCTATTGCTCGTTGGCTGCATGTCACAACCGTTAGTGCAGCCGGACGTTGACCATGACGAAGATCGTGCGGTACGCGATCAGTTTCGCGCACGGGCGGCAGAGCCTGTTATGCCGGTTCAGCAGGGTCCGATTGAACAGGCTGTCACCCCTGACGTCGACGAAAGGCTATACAGCTTTGTTGCGCGCAATCTGGATATTGCCGAAGCCTGCAAGTTGTTCGGTAAAAGCTACGGTCTCAACGTCGTCGTGGATCAAGCCGTCAAGGGTACCGTGAGTGTGGACTTGGCGGATCTTCCGTTTGGTGAAGTGATGCGTTCCATGTTGGATGCCAATGGCTACTACTGGGAGCGCAAAGGCAACATCATTTACGTCAAATCATGGCAGACCCGAACGTTCAGCATTGACTATATCCGCCTGGTGCGCAGCGGCAGCGGTTCCAGTCAGGCGCAAGTAAGCTCCAGCAATACCGATGCTGCTGGCGGTGCTGGCGGCACTGGTGGCGGCGGCGCAGCCGGTGGTGAGAACGCTGCGGGTCGCATGACGATTAACCAAACGGATAAGGTGGATTTCTGGGAAGAGCTGGAGACGCAGCTCAACGTCTTGGTGTCCGATGAAGGACGGCTGGTGGTCAATCGTCTGGCGGGCACGATTCAAGTGTCGGATCAGTACCAGCGCGTCCAAGAGGTGGCGGGTTTCATCGATCAGATCAATGCTGCAATCTATCGGCAGGTGGACATCGATGTGAAGATTGTTGAGGTAACACTCAGCGATGACCAAAGCTTGGGTGTTGATTGGTCCCGATTAGTGGCCAATGGTGACGGGGAGTTCCTGCAAGGTTCTCTGTCGACCATTGTGTTATCGCCAGCAGGTGGTCGCACGGCGTTGCCGCCTGCCGCGGATCTAACCTACAGCAATATTGACGGCGGACTGAATGAGGTGACCGCCATGCTGCAAGCGCTCCAGGAGCAAGGCGAAGTCGATATTGTCTCTCAACCGCATATTCGAACGCTGAACAATCAGTCAGCCCTGATCAAGGTCGGGACCGACCGAACCTTCTTTCGCAAAGAGCAGCTGACAGACGCTACCAACGCCGGGTCGCAGACGTTTTCAACGGATGTGCCGCAAGTGGTGACCGAAGGTATTGTGTTGTCTATTACGCCGCAGGTCGCTGCGGATGGATGGATCACCCTCGATGTGTCACCTGTTGTGACCCGCGTGTCCAGTGTTAGTGAAGTGCTTGACGATAACGGCAACGTTCAGTCGACGGCACCGAACCTCGACATCAGTCAGGCCTCGTCCTTGGTGAGAGCGAGAAGTGGTGAGACCGTCGTGATCGGTGGGCTGATCCAAACGCAACGATCAGATACCGTGAGAAGCGTACCGGTGTTGGGACGGATACCACTTCTAGGTCGCCTATTTCGATCGACCTATCGTGGTGAGGCACGCAAAGAGCTGATCATGTTGATGACACCGAGGCTGGTTGCATCTCGTTGATGCGCCGCCTGGGTGCTGGAAAAGGCTAGCGCTAGCGCATACTATCCCGTGCTTTAGTCTCTTTTAGCGCGCGCATGCACAATATCCTTCTCGGTGTCACTGGCGGCATCGCTTGTTACAAAAGCCCGGACTTGGTGCGGCGCCTGATGGAGCGCGGCGCTAACGTTCAGGTGGTGATGACGGCGGGTGCTGAGGCGTTCGTGACGCCGCTGACGTTTCAAGCGGTTTCCGGTCGGCTAGTTCGGACGGATTTGTTCGACGAGCAAGCGGAAGCCGCAATGGGTCATATTGAGCTCGCACGCTGGGCCGATCAGGTGGTCATCGCACCGGCCAGTGCCGATTTCATCGCGCGTTTCACTGCCGGTATGGGCGATGATCTTCTGACAACAGTCTGTCTTGCGACTGAGGCACCGATCGCGATAGCACCCGCGATGAATCGTCAAATGTGGGCGAGTAAGAGTGTTGTCGATAACGTGGCGACGCTCGTCGATCGTGGCGTCACCATTTTGGGTCCGGGTGCGGGCGATCAAGCCTGCGGCGAAACCGGGTCTGGTCGCATGCTCGAGCCCATAGAGATCGCTGAACGCGTCATGCGGCCTGATGATGGTGTACTCGCTGGGACGCAGGTGGTGATCAGTGCCGGACCAACGCGGGAGCCACTGGACCCCGTTCGTTATCTGACCAATCGCAGCTCTGGCAAGATGGGTTTCGCATTGGCGGCGGCGGCACTGCGTGCAGGTGCGAACGTCACTTTGGTCGCGGGACCATGCAATATCGATGCGCCGATGGGTGTCCATCGAATTGATGTGGAGACAGCGCTCGAAATGGACGCGGCGGTGCAAGCCGCCTGCAACGGTGCTGATGTATTTATTTCGGCTGCGGCGGTGAGTGATTATCGGCCGACCGATCAATCGGCACAGAAAATCAAAAAGACGGATGATGAGTTGGCACTGACGCTGGTTCGATCACCGGATATCTTGAAGTCGATATCTGCCCGCGATTCGGATCGCCCGTTTTGCGTTGGTTTCGCGGCCGAGACCGAAGATGTGCGCGAATACGCCCTCGGTAAAATGCGGTCGAAAAAGCTCGATATGATCATCGCGAATCAAGTCGGCGATAAGCTCGCGTTTGATCAGGACGATAATGCGGTCACGGTATACTGGCCGGACGGTGAAACCGCTTATCCAATGCAGGCCAAAACCGATCTGGCAGTGGATCTCATCGCGTGTATCGCAACGCACTACCACAAGCAGCAGAACTCATGAGCAAACAAACACTCCAGGTTAAAATTTTAGATCCACGCATTGGCAACGACATCGCATTGCCGGCCTATGCAACCGACGGATCCGCGGGCATGGATGTGCGGGCCTGCATCGACGAAACACTGATCGTCGACCCCGGTCAGACGCATCTCATTCCAACGGGGCTTGCTATTTACGTCGAGGATCCTTCGTACGCTGCCATTCTGTTGCCGCGCTCCGGGCTGGGCCACAAGCATGGGATGGTGCTTGGTAATCTCACAGGGCTGATTGACTCCGACTATCAAGGTCAACTGTTTGTGTCGATGTGGAATCGCGGCAACATGCCGTACAGCATCGAGCCGGGCGAACGCATCGCACAGCTGGTCGTCGTACCCGTGCAGCAGGTGTCACTACAGATTGTCGACGAGTTTGCGGAGACTGATCGAGGTGCTGGGGGATTCGGGCACTCGGGTCAGCGCTGATACGGTTCGGCCACCAGAACAGGATGACACGACCGCGCTAATGGCTCAGTTGTTCTGGGACGTCAGCTGCGTAAAACGATCGATCGTGACTTGAAATTCGGCACGCAGCGAATCGGCTTCGCGGCGATGGTCGGCGATGCGGGATTCATAAGTCAGAATACGATCTTTTGTTTGCTTGATGTCATCCGCCAGTACGGGCCGGATCATTGGGG
>JBCAZE010000192.1:0-5545 GCA_039700805.1 Pseudomonadota bacterium
GTCATCAAATAGGTCGCGAAGCTCGCGAGCCAATGTGACCCCGCATAGTGCTCGTCGGACACCGCGGCCACCCCCTCGGATGCATGTTTTTCCGCCGCTGCAACCAATGCTGCACGACGTCTGTCGTCTCGCGGCAAGGCCCTTGCGATGTTGTAGAGGTTCCATGCGCGTGATGAGTTGACCCCATCTAGGTGGACGAGCTTGCCGTCACTGGCATCGAAGACAATGCCCGGTGACAGCCAGTCGGCGGATCCGTCCTCTGGAATCGATGGCATGAATTCGCGCAACCATTTGGTGAAATCGCCTTTGCTGAGGATTCGCCGCATGAGATCTGCTTCCATCAAGCAGGGCGACAGGAAATCCTCACCACTTGGCTCGTAATCGAGCGGACAGTTTTCGTCATTAAAATGAAATTGCCAACTACGCTCGCGCACTAGCCGGATCATCTCTTCATCGCCGGCTACTCGCGCCCAGTCGAGCATCAATCCGAACGCGAACGCGCTTTGGTTGTGTGTGCCAAGACGAATCGGGTAGGCGAGTTTTGGTAGCCATGCCTTGAGGCTCGCGGCAATTTCAGCCTCAAGCGGTTCGAGTACGGCGAGCCAGCGCTTGGCATCCGGCGAATCCCACTCACGCAGCTCAGCCGTGAGTTGCAAGAACCAGGCAAGCCCGTAAGGGCGTTCCCAAGAACCGCGCTCAGGCCGTGTGAAATTCGCGATCTCGCCGGCTACATTCTCCTCGGTGAAGCTCTGGTTGAGTTTTTCTATCGCAGTGTCACGCCATTCAGCCTCTTGCGGGCCGACATGTAACAGTCGGACGAGCAGCCAGTGTCCGTGCACTGCGCTGTGCCAGTCGAAGCAACCGTAGAACACCGGGAATAATTCGCGCGGACGACCGATGGCTTCAGCAGTCGCTGTCGTACGCGATATCTTGTTCGGGAATTCTTGATGCACGCAGGCGATTGCCAGGGCAGAGAAACGCGCGGCCAAATCCGGGTCGATATTGCCCGGATATGGGTCGTTGGTTTCAGCGCTCGCGGGTGCCACTACCAAAGCCCACAGGACGATCAGTGCGAATGTTCGAATAATCATAGTGGGATCATACACCGCTGATCCGTGTGGGCATCAAGCGTGAAGTTTCTTCAGTCTGCAGTTTTCTAAGCCAAGGCAACCGGGCATTGTCTTTGTGCGCGAAACGACGCGCCCAAAAACAACACCCAGTTACCTGGCCGCTGGCGAGAACCCGTCGCCAAATGTCTCGGTTGTTGTCCTTATCATTACGTTTTGAATGTCAGCGCGAGATGACTTCATCGTTCCTCGAGACCGAGGCAATCCGATTCCATTTTGTGCGCGAAACGACGCGCCCAAAAACGAAATCCGATTGCCTGGTTTCAACGAGCAAACGACCGGGATCCAGTTGCGAGTGAGTCGTTTCGAACGAGCGGGTGAATCCTGGTCGCTGCCAGAAACTGCGCCAGTGCACTTCTCCGATACCGATTCAGCACAAACAGAGGTTTGAGTCACCTAGCTTGGCGATCTGACTGCTGTCGGACCTTGATGGCTTGATTCGGGGAGCCGCCACGCTTAACGCACGACCGGCACCGTGCTAGTTTGTTGCAAGGGTATGGATGCGGGACAACGCGGTGCGACACATCGATGGAGTAGAGCAATGGCAAAGGTAACCGGACTCGGTGGCGTGTTCTTTAAAAGCAAAGATCCGGCTGCATTGGCGGCTTGGTACGGTGAGCATTTAGGGCTCGTTATTGACCCGTCATTTGGCGGCACAATTTTCAAACCGGGCGAACTGCCGGATGGCGGCTATACGCTCTGGTCCCCGTTCAAATCCGACACAAGTTATTTTGGTGACGCGAGTCAGTCGTTCATGATTAATTTAATCGTTGATGATGTGGAGGGCGCGTTGGCGCAGGTCAAAGCCGGCGGCGCCGAGGTGATCAACGAACGGGAGAATGGCGAATTTGGCGATTTCGGCTGGTTCGTCGACCCCGACGGGAATCGCGTTGAACTCTGGAAGCCGCCTGCTGGTGATGCGTCGTAACTGGCTCGCAATGGTGGCTGCTGTCGCAGCGATCGTCTGGGCGGGCGATAGGCTGCGGGCTGAATCCGTCGTGACACGCGCAACGACAGAAATCAATATCGTTGCAGATGATGCGGAATGGGTCGTTTTTCTGCATGGGCTCGCTCGCTCGGGCAAGTCCATGCGCAAGGCGGCCAAAGCGTTCGGTGAGGCAGGTTTTAATACTTGCGTCGTGGATTACCCGTCGACAACTGCTGATATCGCCACGCTTGCGCGTGAATCGGTGTCGCCGGCGATCGTCGACTGCGTGCCAGAGGGCGTCGCGGCTCATTTCGTGACGCACTCGATGGGCGGAATTATGGTGCGGCAGATAGCGCACGATGCATTGCCACCCGACATTGGTCGAGTCGTCATGCTGGCGCCGCCCAACCAAGGCAGCGAAGTCGTCGACAGTATTCGGCATTGGCGCGCATTCGATGCCGTCAATGGCCCGGCTGGCGGAGAACTCGGCACCGATGATGACAGCGTGCCGAATCGACTTGGTCCCGTCAGCTTCGAAACTGGCGTCATTGCTGGCACGCGCTCGATCAACTGGATCAATTCGTCCACGATGATCGAGGGAAAGGACGACGGTAAGGTGTCCGTTGAACGGACACAGGTAGAGGGCATGTCCGACTTTCGTGTGGTTCCCGCAACTCACACTTTCATTATGAAAAAACGCAATGTCATCGAGCTCGCCATACGCTTCATCGCCACCGGCGAATTTGGTGAGGAAGATGAGTAAGCCGTAAAAAATAGCCTGAAACGGGTTAACCCAGCGCGGAAATCCAGTAAAATCGCGCCATGACTGAAAAGCTCTACATCAAAACCTACGGCTGTCAGATGAATGAATACGATTCATCCAAGATGGCTGATGTGCTCTCCGAATCGCATGGGATGCAGCTCACCAACTCGCCCGATGATGCGGATGTGTTGCTCGTGAACACCTGCTCTATCCGCGAGAAGGCGGCGGAAAAAGTGTTTTCCGAGCTCGGGCGCTGGCGCATGTTGAAAGAGAAAAAGCCGGGGATGGTGATTGGTGTCGGTGGATGCGTTGCGAGCCAAGAAGGCAAAGCAATCACTGAACGCGCGCCATTTGTTGACGTGGTCTTTGGTCCACAAACACTGCATCGACTCCCTGAGATGGTGAATGAAGCGCGAGCGGGTACCGAGAGTGTCGTCGATGTCT
This sequence comes from Pseudomonadota bacterium, assembly GCA_039700805.1. Lineage (GTDB taxonomy): Bacteria > Pseudomonadota > Gammaproteobacteria > Steroidobacterales > Woeseiaceae > CALBPI01. The sequence goes on from JBCAZE010000192.1 coordinate 3,263, forward strand.
CATTTCCGGAAATCGAGAAGTTTGATCGCCTGCCCGAGCCACGAGCCGAAGGGCCGACGGCGTTCGTCTCTGTTATGGAGGGCTGTAGCAAGTACTGCTCTTTCTGCGTCGTCCCGTATACGCGTGGCGAGGAGATCAGCCGGCCGTTCGATGATGTCATTGTTGAGGTCGTCCAACTGGCCGAGAAGGGCGTGCGTGAGATCAACTTGCTGGGACAAAACGTCAATGCGTATCGTGGCCCGATGCACGATGGTTCTATCGCGGACTTGGCGACATTGATCCACTATGTGGCGGAGGTTGACGGTATTGATCGTATCCGCTTCACCACCTCCCATCCGGTGGAATTCACCGACAGCTTGATTGAGGCGTACGCGAATGTGCCCAAGCTCGCCAACTACTTGCACTTGCCGGTGCAAAGCGGATCGGACCGTACGTTGATGCGGATGAAACGCGGGCACACGGCGCTTGAATACAAACAGAAGATCCGCAAGCTGCGTGCGGTGCGACCCGATATCAGTTTGTCTTCTGATTTTATCGTTGGGTTTCCGGGTGAGACGACGAAAGATTTTGAGGACACGATGAACTTGATCGCTGACATTGGCTTCGATCAGTCATTTAGCTTTATCTACAGCGCCCGTCCCGGAACGCCAGCGGCGTCGCTCGCCGATGAAGTGAGTATGGAAGAGAAAAAGCAGCGCCTCGCGCTGTTGCAGGCACGGATCATTCAACAAGCATCGGCGATCAGTGCTTCCATGGTCGGCAAGACGGAGCGCGTGTTAGTGGAACGTCATGCGCGAAAAGATCCGCGCCAGCTCGCTGGCCGCACAGAGAATATGCGTTGGGTGAACTTCGATGGGCCGGAGACCTTGATCGGCGATTTTGCGGATGTCGTGATCACCGAGGCATTGCCCAACTCGTTGCGGGGTCGATTGGTCACGCCGACAGCGCGTAGCGCTTAACGCGAAAACGCAAAAAAAAGCTTTTCTCTGGGGCAATCCTGGCGTAGTGTCGAGTTTCAGCGTCAAACTTAAGGACCCGCGAAACCTTTGAGCAACGCAGAATCCAGCCGGGATGTGGTGCTTGAGCCAGAAGACAATGCACGGCTCGCCAATCTCAGCGGACAATTCGACGAAAATCTTCGTCATATCGAGCGACGACTCAACGTCGAAATCGCTAATCGCGGCAATCACTTCAGAATTCACGGCAGCGAAGATGCCACGCGGCAAGGCGTTAGCGTGTTGCGTGACTTGTTCGCGCAGACCGCAACAGAGCGTCTCGAGCCGCATCATATTCACATGTGCCTACAGGAGTCAGGTATGCAGCCAACCGGCAAAGATGCACCGGTACTAAGTGTCGCCAACAATCCGGACGAGTTGGTGATCCGAACGCGACGGAAAATGATTAAGCCGCGCGGCCCGAATCAGAGCAACTACCTGTCACAGGTTCGTCAGCATGACCTAACGTTCGGTATTGGCCCAGCGGGGACCGGTAAAACTTACTTGGCAGTGGCGACTGCGGTCGAGGCGTTGGAGAACGACCGCGTCCGCCGCATTATCCTGGTACGGCCGGCGGTAGAGGCTGGTGAGCGGTTGGGCTTCTTGCCCGGTGACCTGACTCAGAAAGTCGATCCGTATCTGCGGCCGATGTATGACGCGCTATACGAAATGCTCGGCTATGAGCAGGTCATCAAACTCATTGAACGCAATATGATCGAGGTGGCACCGCTCGCTTTTATGCGTGGTCGCTCGCTGAACGAGTCATTCATCATCCTCGATGAGGCGCAGAACACGACGGTGGCGCAGATGAAGATGTTCCTAACCCGCATCGGGTTTGGTTCAACCGCTGTGGTGACCGGCGATATCTCGCAGATCGACCTGCCCCACGGACAGCTGTCAGGACTCCGTCACGTCCTACGTGTTCTTGGCGATGTGAAAGATATCGGCATTACGCACTTTGGTTCCAAAGATGTTGTTCGTCATCCATTAGTGCAGAAAATTGTCGATGCATACGATGCCTACGAGCAGGATGACAATCGCGACTGACGTGCACCTAACGCTTGAAATATCCGTCGATGAGGCGCTGTCCAGTACGCCTGATGTGGCGCGCTGGCAGGACGCGGCAGATGCGGCACTCGCTGTCGCGACGGCGGATGGCGATCAAAGGGCCTGGGCGCACGCGGTCAGCGTCAATGTGGTTTCCAGCGTCGACAGTCAGGCCTTGAACGCCGATTGGCGAGACAAGCACAAGCCGACCAATGTCTTGGCATTCCCTATGCCCGAGATG
>JBCAZE010000193.1:0-5526 GCA_039700805.1 Pseudomonadota bacterium
GCGCCGATCATGCGCTGTTACTAGTGGACGCAACCGATGCGGCGCTGTTGGAGCAGGCAAGACGCTTGAGTGATATGTTGCCGGACAATGTAGAGGCAACATTGGTGGTCAACAAGGTTGATCTTGCGCGCGTGGATGTCACCTCTTTCGCTGAGTCATTGAGTATCCCGGTGCTACAGATTTCCGCAATAACCGGCGATGGCTTGCCGGATCTTCGTGATCATTTGCGCTCGATCGCAGGGCTTAGCCAGGATCATGACGGTGCATTCTCGGCACGTCGTCGCCACGTTGTTGCACTAACGGAAGCGCGCGACGCGTTTGAGCGCGGTGTTTCGCAGCTACTCGACCATCGTGCCGGTGAGTTAATGGCGGAGGAGCTAAGACTCTGCCAGGAGTCGTTGACGGCAATCACCGGCGCATTCACCAGTGATGATTTGCTCGGAAAGATCTTTGGTGAGTTTTGTATCGGCAAGTAGTCGCGCTTGAACGCAGCCACTCATTCCTCGGATTGATAGTCCGCGAAATTGACGACTTCACTCGTGTTCACGGTCGGGGCGGATGTCGCCGGTGCAATGACCACCGTATTCCTGCCTGCCTCTTTCGCGCGATACATCGCCTGATCCGCGCGACGCAGCAAGTCCTCGATGCTTTCACCACCTTGGAACTGAGCGACACCCGCGGACACCGTGACGCTGAGTTCCTGCGTAAACAAGTGATCGGCTGTCGTTTTGCGGATTCGCTCGGCGCAATCGTTGGCACCTTTTAGATCCGTACGAGGCAGGATAATGATGAATTCCTCGCCGCCGTAACGTCCGAGTTGACGCGACAATACGACGGGTGAGATTTCGTCGAGTAATCGCAGCTCGCTACGCGCCCGAGACGAGAACTCGGTTAACACATCATCGCCGATCAAATGTCCATGTCGATCATTGATCGTTTTGAAGTAGTCGAGATCTAGAATCACGATGCTGAACACTTCGTCATAACGAAGGGCGCTCTCGCGCAGGTGCGCCAGACTCGCAAGAATGCTGCGGCGATTGTAGGCCTGTGTCAGATCGTCGCGTTCGGCGAGTCGGGTCATTTTCCGAACGACCTCACCGAGTGCTTCATTTCGTTCGTTCAACCGTTCGCGCAGTGCGCTGACGTGGTTGGCAAAGAACGCAGCCCATATCAGCAAGCTGCCGACCGCACCGCACTGAAAGATCACTTCCAAGAAATCGAGTTGATTCTTGTCGAGCGCGAACTCGATCATATTCAGTGCCACAAATCCGGCGAATGCCATTGCTGCCAACACCGAAAACTCGCGCGTCTTCATCTGAAAGATGCCGAACATCAACACGATCAGAAAAACAGAAATCTGCAGTCCTCGCCATTCTGGGATGACATACATGAAGATCAGTACCCAGAACAGACCAACACTGCATTGTGCGAATGTCATCGACGGGTCTTTGAAGCGCAGGTTATAGCCGCTTTTCAGGCACCACCAGAACACGGCGACGAACACACCGACGGTGCTTGCCATGATGGCGAGCGTCATCGGTGATGCTTCAAGCAGCCCCAGCCAATCGGCGACGATGGTCATGCTGCCCCACAGGGCATACAGCCCAACAGACATTCGAAACCGCTGCATCCGCAGCTGCTGTGCTTGCTTCAATTTGTCGACGGCATCATCCATGACGCCATTGTCCGCAGATCGGCACGTCTATTCCGTGTCGACGTTCACGATTTCACTTAATCTCTAGCCGAGTAGTCCTTCACGCTTATAAAAGTGGATGGCAATAAGACTCAGCAAGACACCAAATACAAGCGAAGAGCCGATCGAGACCGCCGCAAACAACGGGTTGATGGCCTCTCCCTTCACGAGATCGAGAATCAACAGATGCTGCGACATGCTGGGTACTAACATCCACTCAAGCGACGGCTTTAAGTTGTTAATCGCCGCGACCACGATGGGCAACGTCGGGATCAACATGGTGAATGTCATGTAGCTCTGCGCTTCTTTGAAGTTCTTGGTGAACGATGCGACGACGGTCATCAACGATGCACCGATCAATGCAAAAGGTACGGTCACAATGAATGCGGTCAAGACTTGCTCAGGACCAAAATCGACGCTCATCCCGAGCTGCTGTAGCGGCACGAAGCCAAGCACGCTCGCAAAGGCGATCAGGGCGATGATGAGCGACACCGACATAAAGAAGCAGGTTGCTAGCAGTTTCCCGATCAGCAATGTCGATCGCTTGACGGGCAACGTGAGCAACGGCTCGAGTGAGCCGCGTTCGCGTTCGCCAGCGGTGGTGTCGATGGCCAGGTACATACCGCCGGCCAACATTGAAAACAGGAAGAAATACGACATCATGCCAAGGACCAGCGCGGCGCGACCCGATGGTGTCGAGGTATCGACCTCATCGATAGTGATCGCCCGGGTGATCGACGGATCAACACCTCGGGCCAACAAACGCATCGAACCGACCTGGCTACCGTAGCCTCGGATCATGCCTCTCGCTCGTCGGCCTTTACGCACGACAGAGGCATCCGAGTTGTCGAGGATCAATGTGACCCGTGCTGGGCGAGCGTCATTCCATTGATCGGCATAGTCGTCACTGATCACGAGTACGAGCTCTTCGTCGCCGGCTTTCACCATCTCGATGCCTTCATCGATGGTGGCATCCAGTCGCTCCAGTTCCGTATCTCTGCTTTCGAGATAGTCGATGAGACTCGGTGCGTTGTCGGCGCCGATAATCGCAATATCCAATGGCTTGGTATTACCGTCGCTCGCCTGCTTCAACGTCAATGATATGATCGCGGCGAAAAATATGGGTCCGAACAGCGGACCAAACACCAGCGCGCTCAACATCGTACGGCGGTCGCGGAAGTTGTCGCGAATTTCCTTGAAGAAAATGGTCTTGATATGACTCATTGCACTGCTCCCGCCTGACGTTCTTGTCCGGTCTCGGACGGTGTGATCGCGCTGACGAACGCATCCTCAAGATCTTCGCAGCCGGTTTGCTGTCGAATGTCGTCGGTCGTGCCGGTCATCGACACCTTACCGTCGGCGATAATGACAATCTCATCGCAGAGCGCGGCGACCTCCTGCATGACATGCGACGAGAACAACACACACTTGCCTTGTTCTTTGAGTTTTCTGACGATCTGGCGGAGGCTTCGGGTTGCCATGACATCGAGCCCATTCGTGGGCTCATCAAGAATCACGTTCTTTGGCCCATGGACCAATGCACGCGCCAACGCGACCTTGGTCTTCTGCCCTTGCGAGAACCCTTTGGTACGTCGGTCTGCGAACTCTTCGATTTCAAGCAGTTCGATCATCTCCTGAACCGCTTTCTTTGATGCTGCGCCTGTCAGGCCGTGCATATTTGCGAAATAGGCAATGTTCTCCCGAGCCGTCAGCTGTTGATAGAGTCCAGCCCCGTGTGGCAACGCGCCGAGTTTTTGGCGAGCCTCCAATGGCGACTGACTCACATCGATGCCGTCGATTGTTGCGATACCGGTATCGGGTTTGATCGCTGTGTAAAGCACACGCATCGTCGTTGACTTGCCAGCGCCGTTAGGCCCCAACAGCCCGATAATGCGGCCATCGGGGGCCTCAAAGCTGACATCTTCGACAGCAACGACATCGCCAAATGTCTTACGTAGATTTTGAATCTTGATCATTGTTGTTTTTCCTACGGTGTCGGGCCGGTCGGGGAAGTGAAGAACGCCGTGCCACGCAGCCGCTCGACGCATTCTGCATCAATCGCACTTGGATCGGCCGTGTCTACAAACTTGCCAATCAGCCGCGGCATGCAACCGAGCGAACTGATGATGTGGCCTTGCTCTGGTGCAACGATGTGGGTTGCATTGCTTAGCGTCTCCAACGCGCGCTCAGCGTTGGCGGGTGGCGTCACAGGGTCGAACTCACCAGACAACAACAGCACCGGTTTATCAGAGGTGACGGGCTCATGGAAATTAGCGTCCACGACACCTTCTGGCCAGACCCGGCAGACCGCGCGAAGGTACTCAAATTGCACATCACCCATGTACGCTTCCTGGCGCAATTCTTGTAGGCCGTCGTCATCCGAATAACGCGGCGCATCTTCACTGCAGACGACGGCATTGTGCATACCCATTGCCATCATCTCCGGGAAAGTCTCATTCAACATGGTGGTATTAGCGGCGATCATCTGAAAACGATCATTCGAGGCTTCGCTGATCATCAAAGGTAACATCGCCCGCATCAACGGTTGGTAGGTGGCGAGCCGCACAACACCCATCAACTCTTCGTAGCCGATCCGTTGCTCGATGATCTCCCCGGTTCGAGGGTGGGCGAGACTGACGGTCGTCGGCGTTTCGCGAAGTTCCGCCATCAGCTCGTCGAAGGTGGCTTCCAGCGCCGGGTAGCGATCATTGCATGCCGCGTCTTCGCGGCAACGCGAGAATAGTTGCTGCAGGCTGGCTTCCGCAGCAATTGACAGGTCAGGTCCGAGTAATTGGTCTGCAGCAATCACACCGTCGATGATCACCGAGCGTGTGTTCTCGGGATACTTTTTCAAGTAATGCAGGGCTACGCGTGTTCCATAGGAGCCGCCCCAAAGATTCAGCTGCTCGATACCGAGTGCTTCGCGCAAGGCATCTAGATCGTCGACTGCAACCGAGGTGGTGTAAAAACGCGGGTCGCCAGGCAGCTCATCTAGGCACGCCGTCGCGAGTTCCCCAGCGAGCTCAAGATCGAAACCGGCATCGACTTCCTCCGGCGAAGGCGTCGGACACTGCAATTGGTTGGACTGGCCGGTGCCCCGTTGGTCGACGAGCAAGATGTCGCGTTTTTGGCGAATGGCTTCGAACGCGCCTCTTAATGACAGGTAGCTATCGATCGCACCTTGGCCGGGTCCACCGGCGAAAAACACAAGCGGGTCCCCTGCTGGTTCGACCGCCAATGCCGGAATCAGCGCCACGCGTAGTGACACTTTCGCGCCATCAGGGTTGCTGGGATCCTCGGCACGTTCGAAGGTGCCGCAACGTGCTTTTGACGTCGGTAGTGCCGGACCCGCATCGATGCGACACGGCACCAGTTCCAGCGTCGCGGCATCATTTTGCGCCGCAGCTAGGCCGGGCAATGCGACGATGACGCTCGCGAGGATTATTGTAAATTGTCTTCCAAACATAGAGTTACCTGAATCCGTCGGAAAAATGCTGGGTGAGTATGCCCAAACTCGAAGCTCGGATGCGAGCGACAAAACGCGACTCAGGGTTGATCCATCGACTGGGCACGAAGGACTCATAAACCCGTGTTGATGTGCTTAAATCATTGATAAAAAAAGAGTTTGCCCCAGAGACGTGATCGGTCGCAGGCAAAAGGGCGCTGATGTGATGGGTATTCGGATCAACGCGCGAATCCCAACACTTTGATGAATTCACCTGACATTGCGACGGGAAAGGCTTGAATATGCGCAAGTTGAGCGGCCTACGAACATCAATAAGGCCTATCAATACTGACACTTAACACTGTTAGAATAGCGCGCAGTTTGTGAG
>JBCAZE010000194.1:0-5485 GCA_039700805.1 Pseudomonadota bacterium
GCTTGGTCGTCTTCCATCCCTTCCATTTCACCGAGGTCCTCAAACGCAGACTCCTGAATATCGCCCATCAACGTCATATAGCCTGCAAGATCGACAGACATCACCATCAGCGCCGGGTCAGCACCGTCGGTAGATGACGCGAGTGACTTTGCGTTGCCAGAAGCCCCCTTGCCGCTCGATAACGCCAGCGTATTCTCGGTCATCGCAGCAAACACCTCACCGGCGTAGCCTGTGAGCATCTCCTGCGGAATTTGCACAGGCTCACCGTCAGCGGCCAGTTCCATCATGCCAAGCGGCGGCAGCATCATCTGTCCCATAGCGATAAGACCTTCAACGTTGTCGAAAGCCAGTACGGCATTCGCGTCGATAGACTCTGGTACAGACGGGCTCTCCAAGTTGATGCCATCAAGGTTGTCGAGCTCAACGAAGAAACCCTTGAAGTTATAAACGAGCGGCGGGACCGGCTGATTGATCGACTGGACCATCTGCACCGCGGCCATGTTCATGCCATCCAGTGCGGCACATTCGTAAGGGTTGTCGGCTACTGCGGTCATTTTGTCTTCGACGAAGCCACGCATCCCTTTGAGATCCAGACCTAAGCCAAACTTCATCATGGCATCAGAGTCTGATGTCATGCCTGGCACAGACCCTGCGACCGGTTGCAAAGCAGCAGCGATGTCATCGCGAAGCTCCGCGACAGTCAAAAGGTCCATGCGATCTGCAGAGATTGATTGATAGCCCAGCGCCAGTCGCGGCATGACGCCGACAAGCGATTTGATCTCTGCCTTACAAACGTCATCCAAACCTGCGGCCGGTGATTCACCGCCCAGAGCAAAGATGGCCGTGTCTACGGCACCGCTCGGACCGTCGATAAAGGTCGAAGCAATTTGTTGTAGATCCAGATAACCGACACCTTGGGGAATCAATGCATACTTGTCTGCCAAAGCAGTCAGCGTGTCGACGTCTGCCAGTGAGGTTGCGGGCTTTTCGTTGCCCAGCAATACACCGATCGTGTCACCTTCGAAAACGCTGGGAACCAATGTGAGAACGGCCATACCATCCGCTTCCGCAACCAAAATGGCCGCTTCTTCACCGAGCGATGCTTTCACATAAGAGATGTCGCCTGCGGTCGCATCCTCTAGCGCCCAAGACTCCTCTTCCGCCAATGCACGAAAACGCGGCATGAATTTTTCGGGCTGATCGAGTTCCACACGCATGACAGGCAGCAGACCGTTACCGTAAATCACAGAAGATGAAGTCATCGAGAAACCGAACTCCTTCATCGTCTCGGGCTTAACGACATCCATCACAACCTGTGCGACACGCAACATGAGCGCTGCGCCCTCAGCGTCCTCGTCACCTGCATCTTGCTCGATGGCGGCTGATACGCCTTCGAGCATACCGGACATCGAGTCGGCAACTTGATTGTTCAGCGGCGCGAGTTTATCGAGATAACCTTTAGGCAGCGGCGCCAGCGATGCGAATACGTAAGGCGTATCGGCAGGTACGTACGTCAGGATCGAACTCTCAGCGACGGCTTCTGCAGCAGCTGGCGTTTCGTCTTTCTTACCGCACGCAACAAGTGCTGTGCCGAGCGCGGCAACGGCACATAGGGAGACTAGTCTTTTCACTTTTTTTCCTTCAAAAATAAGAAGCATCGGAAATTGCTTATTTAAGAATGCCGCAATACTTCGAAAAAATCAGCCGACGTGCTCATGCATTGCCTCGTAAGCCGCGAGGAATGTGACACAAAGCACTATTTTTCAGTGATTTAGTGACATCGAATTCGCCTTTTGATGGGCCAAACTATGCGGATTACAGGCGCTTGACCGGCCACTGCGCTGATTATCCGTCTAGCTAGGCAGAAACGATGCCGGAAGACACACGATCCATGGCGAAATCAATCGTTTGCGCTATCCCGCGCGCGCTGAATATGCGAGACGGTAATAAATCTGCCTGCGTCTAGGTCTCCTCGATTGTACAAATTGAATGAGCCGGAGCCGACTATGCGACGTCGTGCCTACCCCTTGGTCTTGGCCCTTGCGCTGTTGATGACAGCAGCAGCGCAAGCAAGACCCGCGCCTGAATTTACAGAAACTGCTAAAGAAGACTGGCTGAACTCCGCGCCAATCACGATGGCGTCACTGAAAGGACAAGTGGTTCTAGTCGACTTTTGGACGTTTGCCTGCTGGAACTGCTATCGCTCGTTTCCTTGGTTGAACTCGTTGGAAGACAAACTCGAGGGAGAAGCGTTTCAAGTGATTGGCGTGCACAGCCCCGAGTTTGACTACGAGCGCAACCCCGAGGCCATTCGCAAAAAGATCGCTGAATTTGAGTTAAAGCACCCCGTCATGATCGATAACGATCATCGCTATTGGCGGGCTATGAACAATCGCTATTGGCCTGCGTTTTATCTGATCGATAAGAAAGGTGAGATTCGTGAGGTCTTTATCGGCGAGACACATACCGGCGACAAACGCGCCAAAAAAATAGAAGCAAAAATTCGAGAGTTGCTCGACGAGTAACTGAACACCCGAACTCGCGCTGCGGTGTTGGCATTAGGTTGTGCTTGTCCCCTGTCACACCTTGTCACACCGAACGTGCCTCCCCCAAGGGCACGCTGAGCCTGTTTCCTCCTTGGCTCTGGCTGACACCGCAGCGCGGCATCTTATTTGATAAGCCATGCCTTGCCCATGTTGCGCCGCAGCGGCGCTCGCGGGACCTCCCAGATGCGATTTCCACCCAACTGGTCTAGACTGACCAAGGCTCGGGGGTGAGCACCAGATGGGGGAAAAAGATGATCAGTTTTACTCTGAACGGCGCTGAGGTCAGCTCGGACGCGGAACCGGATACACCACTGCTTTGGGTTATCCGTGATGAATTAGGCTACAAAGGCACGAAGTTCGGCTGCGGTATCGCACAATGCGGCGCTTGTACGATTCACTTTGCCGGCAACGCTACCCGTTCCTGCCAAATACCGCTCAGTGCAGCGGAAGGACAAAATATCACCACGATCGAAGGCCTCGGTGGCGACCACCCGTTGCAGAAAGCCTGGGTGGAAGCCCAGGTGCCACAATGTGGCTACTGCCAGTCTGGCCAGATCATGCAAGCGGCATCGCTGCTCAAAAACAACCCGAACCCGAGCGATGACGAGATCACTGCGGCAATGGCCGGCAATCTCTGTCGTTGCATGGCGTACAAACGCATTCACGCGGCCATCAAAAAAGTGGCGAGCGAGGGAGGTGCCGCATGAGTCGTCCAGAAAAAACCCTGCCGCCAGTCACCCGGCGGAACTTCTTGGCAGGCTCAGTGGGTACCAGTCTGATCATGGGATTTGGCGCCCTGGTACCTGCAGGCTGTGCTCGCGAGGAAATCCAGAAAGAGATGGCGGACCGTACGTTCTCGCCGAACATCTGGTTTGAGATCGCTGCTGACGGCGCAACGAACATCAACATCATTCGGGCAGAGATGGGCCAGCACGTGGGCACAGCCCTCGCACGAATCGTTGCTGACGAGCTTGGCGTTGACTGGAATACCGTCAGCGTGACGCATGTAGATTCAGACCCTAAATGGGGCTTTATGGTGACCGGCGGTTCATGGTCGGTTTTCCAAAGCTTCACACCGATGTCACAGGCAGGAGCCGCTGGCCGCAAAATCTTGATCGATGCCGGCGCCAAGCTCATGGGTGTCGAGGCTTCCGATTGTGTTGCCGCGAATAGTGTTGTTCGCGCTGGCGACCAATCGATCAGTTACAAAGAAATCATTGGTCGCGGCGATATCGACCAGGTGCTGACCGAAGAAGAAGTAAGCGCACTGCCGCTGCTGCCAGCGGAACAGCGTCAGTTCATCGGTAAGCCGGTCAAAGCGCTCGATATTCCCGCGAAATCCAAAGGGCAAGCAGTCTACGGCATCGATGTAGAGCTCGACGGTATGGTCTACGCCCGCCCTGTCTTGCCGCCAACGCGATATGGCAGCAAGGTCATCAGCGTCGACGACAGTGCCGCAAAAGAGATTCGCGGTTATCAGGAATTCGTTGAAATCACTGACCCAGGCAACATCATCCAAGGGTGGGTAGCCGTTATTGCCGATTCATTCTGGTCGGCCAAGAAAGCAGCAGATGCCATCAACATCGAGTGGGAGGCGGGCCCAACCGCTGATGTTACCGAGGCAGACATTCAAGCCAAAGGCGCAGAGCTCGCTGCTGACAAGGAAAGCGGCGGCTGGTTGGTCGATGACGGCGACGTTGTTGCTGCGCGTGAAAGTGCAGCGCAAACGCTAAGCGCGAGCTATACAACAGCCAGTGCATTGCACTTCACACTTGAACCACAGAACGCGGTTGCCGAATGGAAAGACGGACACTGTCATCTATACGGTGGCAACCAATGGCAATCGCTGATCTTGCCTTATCTCGCAGGTTCGCTGGGCGTTGCAGAGACCGACATTACGCTGCATCAGCAATATCTCGGTGGCGGTTTCGGGCGTCGGTTGTTCGGAGATCAGATGATTCCGACGGCGCTGGTAGCCAAAGCACTCGGCAAACCGGTAAAGATGGTCTTCACGCGGGAAGACGATAGTCGATTTGACTGCATTCGGTCGCCGTCCGTGCAACAAATGGACGCGAGTTTCGATGCTGATAATCGACTCACTGGCATCGAGCATGCGGCTGCAGCCGGCTGGCCAACCAAAGGCATGGCACCGGCATTCCTGTTCGATGGCACCAACGGCGGAAAGATCGACTCGTTTTCGATAAGCGGCGCGGATCACTGGTACACACTGCCATCGCACCGCGTTAGAGCGATCAATAATCCGCTGGCGCAGGAGACGTTCTTGCCCGGTTGGCTTCGAGCGGTAGGTCCTGGCTGGACTGGCTTTGCGGTTGAATCGTTCATGGACGAGGTGGCGGCCATCACCGGAGAGGATCCGGTTGCCTTCCGTCTCAAACGACTCGATGCGGCGGGCAAAAATGCTGGCAAGGCGCCAGAGGCCGTTGGCGGCGCATCACGCCTTGCACGCGTGCTAGAAGATGTGGCCAAGCGGGCCAACTGGGGCCAGGACGTGCCTGCAGGTCGCGGTCAAGGTGTTGCGGTATGTGCGGGGCAAGAACGCACAATGCCAACGTGGGTGGCCTGTGTTGCAGACGTCAGTGTCGATGAGAACACCGGCGCTGTGACCGTCAACAAGCTCACTTATAGCATCGACTGCGGCACCGCCGTGGATCCCGACGGTGCGCTGGCACAGGCAGAAGGCGCAGCGCTTTGGGGAGTCAGTCTGGCCTTGCACGAAGGCACTGAAATCGAAAATGGCGAAGTGAAAGCGAAGAATTTGGGCGCTTACACGCCACTTCGTATGCCGGATGTGCCTGAGCTCGATATCGCGTTTGTGGATGCCGGCGAGTTTCCGACAGGGCTCGGCGAACCACCGCTGATTGTCGTGGCACCTGCGATCGCCAACGCGATCTATGCCGCCTCAGGGGCTAGAGTTCGCG
>JBCAZE010000195.1:0-5480 GCA_039700805.1 Pseudomonadota bacterium
TAGCTGTTTGACGGCAGATGACGATCCGGTCATTGGCGGATGGACCAGCGCGAGTCTCCCTCAAGCTGAGATCCTAAATCCAGAACCGCGTTTCGATGCAGCAAATGCGGTTGCTTTGGGGAGTGCTCGCGGTGGCGCGCTGACGCAAGTTTCACGGCTCGGCAACCCACTCGTCAACGAGGTGGTTATCGGCTTGAGAGACAAAGATCGATTCAATGCCAGCGAACCCGTCGACGATCCGCAGTTTCTGACGTACGTCACAAACCCTGTATTGCCGGAAGTGATCGAAGCGTTGTTCGGCGGCGCTGGCGTCCAAGCGCCGAACAACTTTCCAAGAAATGATCTCGTCGCGGTTTTCCTGACAGGAATCACTGGCGTAACCCAACCCGAGAACTTGTCCGCACCGGGCGAGATGCTGCGTCTCAACACCGAGATTGCAATCACCGCAGCGACAGATCAAAACACATTGGGGGTCATCGGCGGCGACAACGCCGGTTTTCCGAATGGCAGACGTCCTGGGGATGATGTCGTCGACATCGCACTACGCGCTGTCATGGGGGTCTTGTGCACACTAGACAACGAAGCTGTGTTTGGCTGCGTGCCAACAGATGCGCCTTCCGGTGGTCTGCCGTACACCGATGGTGCAGCGCTTAGCGCCAACGACTTTCGGACCAGCTTCCCTTATCTGAACACGCCGCTCGCCGGCTCACCGAACGAGTAACCGCTATGCACCTTAACTTTCGAAAACCGATCAGCTTTTTGGGTTTGCTGGTAGCCATCACCTTCATCACCGGCTGTGAAGGCGACACAGGCGCAACCGGACCTGCCGGACCCATCGGCGCAACCGGCGACCCGGGCCCACAGGGGCCTGCCGGGCCGCAAGGCCCCACAGGCTCAGCAGGAGTCACCGAGTTCAACGCCTTCGTCCTTGCGACATTGGATGATCCGGAATGGCAAGAGCCGCGTCAGATCAATGATCTGAACTTCAACTTTAACGAAGAACCAGCCGCGTTCGACGACGCGTTTTGATTCATCGGGCGCAACACCATCGGTGTTGCGCCCGCATATCCTGGAGGCCACTTATGCCAACTCAACCACCGCATTCACCGCCCCACCAACGGCTCAGAAAGGCCAGAGGTGCATTACTCTTGAGCCTCTTGCTAACGGAAGCGACGTTCGCACACGACTTTTTGATCTGGCCCGATGCATTCATCACATCAACGAATATCGAAGCACGTTTTCGTGTCGGTCATTCTGGCCAGTTCGACCCGTGGCCGCATGGGCTGACACACGTTGAAGTACTGACTCACTATAGACCCGATAGCAAGCAGCACGCGCTTGCGAACAAAACCGAGAGTGGCGTGCGCGTCGATGCAGCAATGCGCGGCACCCACATGATCGCATTGACATCGCGCTGGTCGAAATCCGAGTTGCCAGCACAGCGATTCAATGACTACGTTGCGAAGGAAGGACTCCAGGAGATCGCGCTCCACCGTACGCGAAACAGACTGGAAGATTCCGTCGGCAAGGAGCGCTACTCCAGGCGCGCGAAAACACTAATTCAAAATGGTGATGCTTTCGATACCTATGTGACTCAGCCCATCGGACAAACACTGGAGATCGTGCCGGCTGTGAATCCATACGCGCTCGGAACCGGGGAATCGCTGCCGATCACGGTTCTCTACCAGGCCAAGCCTCTCGCAAGTGCCACCGTCAAAATCGAGAATCTCACGATTTCAGGTGTGGGTGTTGTCGAAGCGCTAAGCGATGCTGCCGGTCAAGTCGCATTGCCATTCGCTCGCCACGGTGATTGGAAAGTCACCGTCGTTTGGGGCGTGCCGACAGACGATGCAGAAACGATATACGAGACCATCTTCGCGAGCCTCACATTCGGCTTTACCGACAGCGCTAACACTGTTGCGCGTAGCACTCTTGAATAACATCGTCGTCGGTGCAATCTGGGTAAGGCAAGGAGATAAGAAAATCACTTCCAATGGATTCACGCGTGAGAATACGACCACTGACAGACAATGACCTGCCTCGCGCCAATGCGATGATTCTCGCGTCCAAGTCACATTGGGGCTATTCGCCGGCATTCATCACCGCCTGCAAAGACGCGCTGACCGTGACGGTAGACGAGCTTCAGCGAACGGCGTGTGTCGGGCTCTTTGAGGGTGAAACGCTCATCGGCATGTCAACGCTGATCGCGCATACGAGCCACGCCGAACTCGACAAGTTGTTTATCGATCCGGAGCACATTGGCAAGGGCGCGGGAAAACGACTGTATCAATGGGCGATACACACGACGAAAACGCTTGGGCTCAACACCATCCAAATCGACGCTGACCCACACGCAGCGGACTTCTATGCACATTGCGGCGCCGAGCACCGCGGGTTTGTTGCATCAACCGTAGAACCCGGTCGCGAGCTTCCCTTCTTCGTCCACACCATCGACGAGGCTAGTTGATATCAAGACCCTCGTAAGGATTTGGGCCACCCGCATCAATCCAGCGATCCAGCTCATCGTCGAGCACCGAGAGCGGCACCGAGCGAAGCGCAAGAATCTTGTCATGAAAATAGCGTTGATCGAAGTCGGCCCCTAACACCTCTTCGGCCTTGGCACGCTTCTCGCGGATCAACATCTCACCGAGTTTGTAGGCCAGCGCCTGCCCGGGCCATGAAATGTAGCGATCCACTTCGGTGGTGACTTCATGCTCAGATAACGCTGCGTTATCCCGGAGATAAGCCAACGCCTGTTCACGTGTCCAACCATACTGATGTACGCCGGTATCGATAACCAACCGGCAGGCACGCCACATTTCATACGTGAGCTGGCCGAACCGCTCGTAAGGCGTCCGATAGATGCCAAGTTCGCCACCGAGCCATTCGACATAGAGACCCCAACCTTCCCCGTAACCGGAAAAATAGTTGTAGGCGCGGAAATCTGGAATATCTCCAGGCGCCTCACGGGAAATCGCGCCTTGCAATGAATGCCCGGGTGAACACTCGTGAAGCGTCAACGCTGGAATGGTGTAGAGCGGCCTCGCGGGTAGATTGTAGGTATTCATCCAACATCGCCCGTAACCGCCGCGCCCCGCCGTGTAGGTCGGCGCAATGCTGTCTGGCACTGGCAGAATCGTGTGTCGTTGTCGAGGCAAGAACCCGAGCACATCATGAATATGCTCTGCCATACGCTTATCGACATAAGCGGAAACACCCATCAACTCATCCGGCGTTTTGGCATAGAACTGCGGGTCGGTTCTCAGAAATTCGAAGAATTCAGGTAAGCCACCTTCAAATTCCAGTTCATCAATGATGTCCAACATCGACTGTTTGATCCGCGCGACTTCGGCTAACCCGCGGTTATGAATCTCTTCCGGCGTCAGCGCTAGCGTCGTGTATTCAAGAATCTGTGAGCGATAAAAAGCCTCACCATCAGGGAGCTCACTCGCACCGAGTGACGTGCGCGCATTCGGCAGATAGGTGTCGTCGAAAAACACTTTGAGCCGCTGATACGCAGGTACAATGTCATCCGCGATACTGGTTAACATCGCTTCCTTGATGCGTGCCGCATCAGCCGCATCAATACTCGTCGGCATACGTAATGCTGGCGCGAAAAACGGGTTGGCCTCGCCTTCCTGTAAGTACACATCGATCGTTGCTGAACGACCCTGCAACGTGACAGCTGCCGGTGTGTAGCCTCGCGCCAAACCCGCCTTCATGTTAGCTATGTGCTGCTCGAAGTGGGCAGGAAGCGTGCGCATCCGAGACAAGTAACGCTCATAACTCGCCAAATCAGCGAGACCGCGGCCAGAACTCAGTGAGCTCCAGAAGAACGTGTCGGAGTTGAGCGGTGCCTCGTACGTCCTATAGCGGACGTTGTTCGCATTCGACTCAACGATTCGCCTGAACACTGCTGCATTAATGCGACCCTCATCCGATAGCGCTTCGAGCGGGATTGCGTCCAACTTCTCCAGCGCAGATTCCCAATAAGCCAAGCGCGCCGCATAGCCTTCTGGTGACACGTCGGGCCATTCACCATTCCGCTGGTATCCCTCCTCCTGTTTGTCATACCCCAGCACACCTTGGCGCCAAGCCCATTCACTCTCGTAGAGATCAACAAGCTGCTGATCCGCGCTGTTCGGATCCGGCACGCTTGCGCAGGCGACGAGTGAGCACAACAGCAATGCGGCAATGGGCAGATTTTTCATAGCGACTTCCGGGCTAGCAAAGTGGCCAAACCTTACGACAACCAAGACCTGTAAGAAAAGGTAGAGCGGGCAATCGGCAGCACGGCTTAGAACCTAGACAAACTCTTGTCGTCTCAATTTGCAAACTATTGCAATAATCGACAAACCATTGACCATTCAAGATTTTTTCGAGATACAATCTATCAAGCGGTGCCAAAAAACCCGAAGTCTTTGAAACAGCAGTGCTTTTTCGATAGGCTTATTGTCGAACTTTGAAGGCAGTCGCGTAATAGGCGCGACATTTTTTTGTCCGCAATCCGGGGTTCGTCGGTAACTCGGCCGACGTAAACCGAACTGAACTTGAGAGGATTGACACATGCAAATCAACAAAACGAAATGGCTTTCCATGGCTCTGGTCCTGGCTGGCGCAACGCTCGCGGGATGTGGTGGCGATAAGAAAGCTGACGCACCTGCCAGTGACATGGCAGACAAAGCCGCTGAGGTTGCTGCCGATGCAACGGATGCCGCAGCGGGTGCTGCCGACGCCGCGGGCGAAATGATGGATGACGCCAAAGACGCTGCTGGCGATATGGCCGATGCCGCTGAAGGCGCAATGAGCGATGCAAAAGACGCGGCCGGCGAAATGATGGATGATGCCAAAGACGCTGCTGAAGGCGCGATGGCCGATGCGAAAGACGGCATGGAAGGCATGATGCATGACGCGAAGGACGCTGCTGACGGTGCGATGGCCGACGCAAAAGAAGCGATGACTGGCGGTGCTGCCGCTGCGGATGATGGTGATCCTTGCACACTCAATATCCAAGCCGGCGACAACATCGCTTACAGCACCAACGCGCTGTCCGTGCCAGCCAGTTGTGGTGAGGTGAGCGTGACGTTGACCCACACCGGTAATTTGCCGAAAGAAGCCATGGGCCACAATTGGGTGCTGCTACCGGAATCAGCCGTTGAAGAAGTGGCAATGGCGGGAATGGGAGCCGGCGCTGGCAACAACTACATTCCAGAAGGTGAAGCACGTGTCGTCGCGAATACAGCGATCGTCGGCGGCGGTGAGTCGTCGACGGCAACATTCAACTTGAGCGACCTAGAAGAAGGCGTCAGCTACGTGTACGTGTGCACGTTCCCGGGCCACTGGTCGATCATGAAGGGCACATTCAGCATCAGCTGATTGCCTTTCGATCAAAGAAACGAGCCGCCGCGCCCTATCGGCGCGGCGGCTTTTTTTATGTTCAGGATGAACGGTATGCCGCGGAGGCCAGGGATGGCCGAGAG
>JBCAZE010000196.1:0-5474 GCA_039700805.1 Pseudomonadota bacterium
ACTTATCGCTGCTGCGCGCGTTTCGCATCGTCGAAGAACAGCGTGATGGGCGCAAAAAGATCTACCAGCTTTCTGATCCGGCCATGGTGGACTGGCTGTTCGATGGCATCGATTTTGTGGCGGATCGGCTAGGACAAGTCGATCAAGCCACGGTCGAGGAAGCGCGTAAACTCTGGGAGCGATATCGCGACAAGGTCCACCCACCATAAGCAATAACGGTGGACTCAGCGTTTAAGGCGCCTGCTGACCCTGCGAACCTCGGCATCTACAAGGACTTTTAGTATGAGTGACAACAGCGGTTTTGATGTCTCCCGAATCATTCACGGGATTGAGAAGTTCATCCTAATTCTGATCGTTCTATTGACGGTCGGTGCGGTCGGCATCGAACTCGGCGTGGTCTGGGAAAATCGCACGATTGAGATCGCCGACATTCTTTTGCTATTTCTCTACACCGAAGTCATCTCCATGGTCGGCGTGTTTTATCGCAGCCAAGCCATACCAGTGGTCTACCCCATCTTCATTGCCATCACCGCGCTGTCTCGGCTGGTGGTGCTTCAAAGCAAAGACATGGCACCAGAAACCATTCTTTTCGAGGCGTCTGCTATCCTCATTCTTGCGTTGGCCGCCATCGTTTTACGATTTACGCTGACGCGCGACCAAGCCCCAGGCGGTCAAGATCATCAAACCACGAAGCAATAAACGGAGTTGCTCATGAAAGCGATCATCTCACTCTGTCTTACGGCGCTGTTACTCACAGGCTGTGTTACACCACGTGGCACCCCGGACGAACAGCGGACGGCCATCCGCGAGATGCGCAGCGAGGTGCTCTCTCGTCTATACAAAGAAAAAACCAGTGCGCGCGCCGAAGTTGCTGGCGCACCCGGTTACGCCGTGTTCAGCAACGCCAACATCAACATTATTTTGGCGAGTTTCGGCGGCGGCTATGGCGTCATTCGCGACAACAGAAATGGCGGCGATACCTTTATGAAAATGGGCGAAGTCGGTATCGGACTCGGCGCTGGCGTTAAAGACTATCGCGTGGTCTTCGTCTTTCATGATGAAGAAACACTCACCGACTTCACTGAAAACGGCTGGTCGTTTGGTGGTCAAGCAGACGCCGCAGCAAAGGCCAGCAATCAAGGCGCTGCAGTGGGCGCCGAGGCCATTCTCGACGGCGTAACGGTCTATCAGCTCACTGAGAGTGGCTTGGCCTTACAGGCGACAGTCAAAGGGACGAAGTACTGGAAAGACGACGAGTTAAACTGATCTCGGCACCAGACTGACGAAAAAGGCCGTTGCGGTTGCCGCGACGGCCTTTTTTTATTCGTTTGAGATCGATCGGCTTAGGGCAGTGTGACCCTGAATACTGAGAAGAAGATGATTGCCAAGATAGCGCCGGCAGGAATCGTCACAATCCACGACACAAAGATACGCCGTACCACACCAAGATCGATTGCATCGATTCCACGCGCTAAACCAACACCGAGTACAGCGCCCACCAGTGTGTGTGTTGTCGAGATCGGCATTCCCGTCCCGGACGCAATAACGATCGTCGTTGCCGCTGCGAGTTCAGCGGCGAAACCACGACTGGGCGTCAAATGCGTAATCTTCTCGCCAACCGTCGCAATCACTCGCACACCGTAAGTCGCAAGACCGATGACGATCCCGACGCCACCCAACAGCAATACCCAAATTGGGGTCGCGGACTTTGCAGCAACCACACCGCTCTGCGCGACAGCAATCACCGCAGCCAACGGTCCGATCGCATTAGCCACATCGTTGGAGCCGTGCGCGAATGCCATACCGCAGGCGGTCACCACCATCAATACGGCGAAAACTCTTTCGACGGTATGAAAATGTTGCTTTTTGTCTGCCTTCGGATCCGGCTCAATCCGCCGGATATACATCGCGCCGGCGATAGCGATGCTGACCGCAATGGCGGTTGCGAGCAGATAAGCTTGTGACGTTTCCAGATCCAAACCAACATGTTTTAGACCTTTGAGAATGGTCACCAACGTCATCGTGAACGCAGCCAGGAAGATATAGAACGGCACGTATCGGCGTGCTCTCGCTAACGGATCCTCGCGACTCAGAATCAGCGCGATCACGCTGTTATAGATCAAGAAAGCGATAAAGCCGGCTGTCAGCGGGGAGACCACCCAGCTCATGACAATGCCGCCCACCTTGCCCCATTGCACAGCTTCCATGCCAATGCCTACCGCCGCGAAACCGACGATTGCACCGACAATGGAATGGGTGGTGGAAACCGGCCAGCCTTGTCGAGAGGCGATCAACAGCCACGTACCTGCCGATAACAACGCCGCCAACATGCCATAGACGAGCAACTGTGGCTCGTCGCTCAACAGCCCGGTATCGACAATGCCCTTGCGGATGGTCGACGTCACCTCGCCACCTGCGAGTACGGCACCGAGAAACTCGAAGATAGCCGCCACAACGATAGCCTGCTTGATCGTCAGTGCTTTTGAGCCGACGGATGTCGCCATCGCGTTAGCGACATCGTTTGCACCGATCCCCCAGGCCATGAACAGACCAAACACTGCGGCAAGCAGTATGTAAATGTGAGCAGCATCCATCGAAGGTGTTTACCGTTCGTTATTGTTGGTTATTAGTGCGCGAGCAACAGCTCAAGTCGACGGCCGACCCGCTCTGCCATATCGGCAATCTCACCGATCTTACCGACCGTCTGATACAGGAACATGACATCGATCGGGTTGTACTCGGCCTCAATCTCGAAGAGCGCGCTTCGCACTTCCGCTTCGAGATCATCAGTGTCCGTCTCAATAGCGTCGAGCTTTTCAATCATTTCACTGATAAGGTCCGCTTCCGCGCCCCGGAATCCCGCGTTATAAAGCTCATGCAGCTCGCGTACGCTCTTACGGGCTTGCTTGGTCGCGTCAACACAGCGCCCAACGAATGTTAGGAAGATCGGCTTGATGGGCTCAGGAATCTCGAGTTTTCGGCCGATCACTATTCCGGAGACATCTTTGCTTCGGTTGGCGATTTTGTCCTGGACAAGCAAAAGCTCCAACAGGTCTTCGCGCGGGACTGGCATAAACAAACTGCGAGGCAGCTGCATGCGAATCTGCTTCTTCACCTCGTCCGCTTCATTTTCGAGTCCGCTGATCGACTCTCGAGTCTCTGCAACGCTTTCCCAATCACCCGCGGCAACTTGCTCAAAAAATGTCACGAGCTTGCGGGCGCACTTGTGCACCAAATCCGCGTGCTGCTCCAATGGCTGCACTGGCGACGAGCCAAACATACCTGCGACGAAATTGCTCAAAGAACCGCTCTCCCGGCAACGGATCGTGGCGCGAGCCACGACAAAATCAGGAGCCGAAGACTAGCATATCTGCGCCGATTCAAGTCACCCTGACGACGGACTTTTTGCCTAAGCGCTGAACGCGTTATGTCCGTTCCAACGCGATCGCAATACCCTGGCCAACACCGATACACATGGTCGCCAGTGCGTAACGCCCTACACCATCGGCAAGGTCCATCGCCGCGCTGCCTGTGATCCGGGCACCGGACATGCCAAGCGGATGTCCGAGCGCGATAGCGCCGCCATGCGGATTCACGCGCGCATCGTCATCAGCAACACCAAGTTCCCGCAACACGGCAAGACCCTGAGCAGCGAAAGCTTCATTCAATTCGATCACAGAAAAGTCGTCCATATTCAGGCCGGCCCGATCGCACAACCGCTTCGACGCGGGCACCGGGCCCACACCCATGATGCGTGGCTCAACACCCGCCGTTGCGCCGCCAACGATGCGTGCGATCGGTGTTAGCTTGTGGGTATTGATCGCCCGCTCTGACGCAATAAGTAGTGCTGCAGCACCATCGTTGACCCCAGAGGCATTGCCTGCCGTGACCGTGCCACCGTCACGGAAAGGTGTTGGTAATGCGGCGAGCTTCTCGAGGGTTGTGTCGGGTCGCGGATGCTCATCGCGATCAACGATCACATCGTCAGCGCGTCGTTGTGATACAGACACCGGCACGATTTCACGTGTCAGCGCGTTGCTGGCAGCAGCCTTTTGCTGTGACCGCAGCGCAAATGCATCCTGATCCTCACGCGAGACACCGAACTGCTCGGCAACATTTTCCGCCGTGTCCGGCATCGGGTCCACGCCGTACTGCTGCTTCAGCAACGGATTGACAAAACGCCATCCGATGGTCGTGTCGTAGCTCTCCATCTGACGGGAATACGCAGATGCGGCTTTCGCAGTAACAAAAGGTGCGCGGGACATGCTCTCAACACCGCCCGCGATCATCAGGTCTGCGTCACCAACACGAATCGCTCGCGCAGCGGTGAGCACGGCATCCATCCCGGAGCCACACAGTCGATTCAGGGTCGCACCCGGCACGCTGACAGGCAGTCCCGCGAGCAACAGGGACATGCGTGCAACGTTGCGATTGTCTTCACCCGCCTGATTCGCACAACCGATAACGACGTCATCGATCGCCATCGCATCCAAGTCCGGGCAACCTGCCAACATGTCTCGCATGGCAATCGCCAGGAGGTCATCGGGCCGCACACTGGCGAGACTACCCGCAAAGCGACCGATCGGTGTTCGTTTGTAGGCGCAGATATATGCGTCCGGCATGCTCACTTCCCCCTCATGCAAATCTGGCGAACCTTCGACGCATCCGCGGCTGTCAAAAGAACGCTATACGTCAATGATGCCATACGCTACATTCGCACGCGGGACTTAGAGGAACACACGTGAACGAGAAAACACCAGCCGACTCGGCAATCGAGAACAACGTCTACAAGGTCTTCCCGAATGATCTGAACTCGAAATACACTGTATTCGGCGGTCTTGTCATGAGTCTTTGTGACCGCACCGCACTGATCGTCGCCGAACGGCACAGTGGCCATGCCTGCGTTACGGCAGCCGTTGATTCTTTTCAGTTTCTAGCGCCAGCTCGAACGGGGGATACGTTGATTATCAAAGCTGCCGTCAATCGGGCTTGGCGTTCGTCAATGGAAATCGGCGTCCGTGTCACTGCAGAGAATTCTCGGACTGGTGAGACACGCCACGTTGTCTCCGCGTATCTGACTTTTGTCGCACTGGATGACGACGGAAAACCCGTTGAGGTGCCTTCCATTCGGCCGGTCACGGATGATGAGCAGCGCCGGTTCGAAAAGGCAGGCAAGCGCCGCGACCAGCGGATCGCTCAGCGGGATTCTTAGCCGTCAGTACAAAAATGACGAGACCGTCTGCAGACGTCTGATTTGACGACATGAGACGGTCTCGCGTTCATGAGGTTCTGAGGTCCAAGTGGATCGTGCAACCTCGACCTATACGGATTACTGCAATTTCAGGGGCCAAGGTGATGGCAAGGGCATCGGCAGCGGTGGCCTGATCGGGCACACGTAATACCGAACAGGACCGCCTCCATGACTCGCGGTTTGCTGCCAGGTCGCTTTGCACTCCACGCCGATACCACCGTCG
>JBCAZE010000025.1:0-24425 GCA_039700805.1 Pseudomonadota bacterium
TTCACGTTGGCGGCCGTGACGATAGTGTTCGCGATTTCTCGGCTGGACTGATGTTACAAGCACATTGTATCCGCTGGGCGATTGCCCACCGCTTTGAGGAATTTGATTTCACCATTGGCAACGAGCCCTACAAACACAGTCTCGGTGGGGTGGACCGGCATATTGTCTCGAGAGAGTTAGTGACGAGAACGGGTGCCAATGTCGGTGGGACTTTGGATCCAACATGCCAAGATGCGGTCAGGCAACTTATCCAGCGGTATGTCGCCAAAGGCTATCGCGATCGAGCACGCGTTGCGGCAACTCAGGCACTTGAAACCTGGCCAGCCCTCAGTCTTGACGACGAGATTAAATCTCTTGCATCCGACTGAGCATTTATTGCGCCGATGTCACGAAGACCTGCTGTGAATGGCTTCGGCCAAGATCATCCACAACCAATACTTGATGCTCACCAATTTCTGGTTTCCACAGCACCGGTTGTTCGGGTTTCACGGATTGAAGGTACTGGTCATTGACGAACCAAAATAGCCTCTCAACATCGCTGTCAACGATGGCGGTTAAGGGGATGATGTCATCCGCGACGGGGTCCTGTCGAAGTTGATAAGTGACGCCCTTGGTCGGCGATCCGATTCGCGGCGCTGCACCGGTGGCGCCTTTGAACGAAAGACTGCAGTCTGGCGACCAGGCGGGGGGTGACTGAACGGTGATGCCTGCCTGCTGATACAGCGCAAGAATATCGGACGGCCAAAACTCAACCACGATTTCCTGGCTATTCGTATTGTCGAAGTCACAGGCACGTAGTCCTGTTTCCCTGTCGATACGAATCGCTCGATGGACATCGGATACCCGTATCGGGGAAACACCTGGAATAAACCACGCCTCCGCGGTTCTTGGACAATGTCTGCCAGGTAGATCACCCGAGTCGGCGCAGACAGCGACTTTTTTGACATTGAGGTCGGCGTGGTCGACAGCGTGCGGTGGCGCTGCTAATCGATCGACCGCTAGCGCATCAACCGTTTCGAAAAATAGTGGCGCAGCGGCACCTCGGCCGACAAACTCAGGGTTCGCTGATCCATCAAAGTTGCCAACCCAGATCGCAAGAACGTATGGCCCAAATGTACCAACGGTCCATGCGTCTCGGTATGCGTACGACGTTCCGGTTTTCCAAGCGACCGGTGTATCGAGCCGGTTTGAGGGAAGGCCGAGGGCGCCAGGCTTCGGGTTAGCTCTCAGCATTTCGAGTACGAGAAAGCTGGCTTCGGGCGACAACAATTGCTCGCCAGACGGTGCGACTGGGTCGGTCTGTCGCGAGCGCAGCAACTTGTGCATTCCTCGGTTCTCCAACATCGCGTATTGCGCCACCAGTTCGCGCATGGTGACTTCGTTGCCGCCTAAAACCATTGCCAGACCGTAGTGATCGGGATGTGCGAGACCGGATACACCGGCGCGGGTGAGAAAGTCGTGAAAGGCATCCAGCCCGACGCGTGACAGAAGATCGACTGCCGGGACATTCCGGCTGTAGATCAGCGCGTCTTGTGCCTTGATGGGCCCAAGGAAACCGCGATCAAAATTCTCTGGTGTGTAGGCGGCGAATCGCCGCGGTGCGTCTTTCAGTAAACTCCCAGGATGTATATGGCCCTGATCGATCGCCATACCGTAGACGAAGGGCTTGAGCGTCGAGCCAGGTGAGCGTTTGGCACGCGTGCCGTCGACCTGACCAAAGATCGTGTCGTCGAAAAAGTCTGCAGAACCGACACTCGCTAGCACCGACATGCTGCGGTGATCGATCAATAGTGCGCTGGCATTCGTGATGCCGCGCGATCGATGTCGGTCTACGTAACGCCTGATTTGACGTTCCAGCAGCGTCTGCGCATCAAGACTCAGTGTGGTGGTGACCGCTTCTTGTGTGTCATCGGTTGATGCCAATATCGACTGCACAAAGTGCGGCGCGCGAAACGGGAGCTGCGATGCGGGTCGCACAGCGAGTGGCAGTACGAGTTGCTCGCGTGTCACGTCGTCCTGTTCTGCCTCGTCCCATGTTTCAAACAGCCGTGCTCGGGCGGCCGACATCGCTTGATACCCCGTTGTCGTCGACACGTCTCGTGCAACCGGATTTTGGGGAATGACCGCCAGCGCCATCGCTTCGGGTTTGGAGAGTGCCGTTGGCAATTTATCAAAGTAAGTTAATGAAGCGGTGCCGATCCCTTCGATGTTGCCACCATAAGGTGCGAGATTGAGATAGGCCTCGAGAATGTCATCCTTGCTGTAATGGCGTTCAATTTGTATCGCACGGGCAATCTGCAATAGCTTGCCGCCAACGGTTCGCGTATTCAGATCGAAGCGCATTCTCGCCAACTGCATCGTGATGGTCGATGCGCCGATGGGGCGCGTGTCTTTGACGTAGGTTGACCAAGCGGCGCGCACGAGAGATGCCGGGTTGAAACCAGGGTGATGGTAGAAGTGCTGATCTTCGTAGCGGAGTGTGGCTTCGACGGCGACCTGGTTGATATCGGCTAGACGCGTGCGGAGTCGATAGCGCTCGTCATCCGCAAGCGCCAGTCGAAGTAAACGCCCGTCTCGGTCCAATACGGCGACAGAAAATGACGTATCGCCATACAGTGACGGCTTTGGGCAAAAAAGGACAAGCAATAGACCAGCCGCAAGGCCAGCTAAGCAACCTTTCGCTATGATGCGCCGCTTTTTCATTCGACGGATTGCACCTCGAATTGCCCCGGCGCGGTGCGCGCCGCGATATCACGGTTGTACATGGAGCTCGCGAATGCCGACGGCGTTACAAAGGTTCCCGCACTGACCAATTTGACTCGATAGCGGATCTCGGTCACCCGGTTGGCGAATGTGCCATAGATCACGACGCGGTCTTCTCGTACATCGATATAGTCGGATGCCCAACGATCGTAGCTTCGTTGCAGACTGTCGCGCGAGACCTCGAATCCGCCAGGCAACAGATCGACGACAGCGATGTTGCTGCGTGGCTGGCCTGTTGACCGAATCCGTAATCGGATCGTCAATTCATCACCGATCGTCGCGGTGGTCACAGGCCTGCCTTCTGCATTCAGATATTCCCGTTGTAATTCGATGCCCTCGGCGATTGGCTTCTGAGGTGTCGTCTCATCAAAGCCTGACTGCATCAGCGTGTAGAAAAAGGTCTGATCTTTTCCTGAGGTCACGCGTACTTTCTCAATGTCTTGTTGAACATCGGCGCGAGCAAAGTAGGCAGGACCTGCGACAGTCTCGGGGTTGTCATCAACCAGCGTTGCGATGCTCACGGTCGATGCCTCGTCTTGCAACACAGCTCTCGAATAGGCGCCAAGCGCGAGAATCGTGTAAGCAGAGGACAGTGTATTAAATCGATCTTGTAGGACGGGGTCGATCAAACGGCGAATCGTTGTTGAATCGATGGTTTTCATCGCGGCCGGAAAATGCCGTGACAATAGGTAGAGGTGTTGCGCATCACGCCCCAGCCGCGTATCGAAATCGTGGGTCATTTCATCGCCGCTACCGTAGGCGTAGTCATCGATCAGCCGATCGCTCAACTGCGACTGGCGAAGCATGGCGTAGCTCGCCGCCATATACGATGCGATGAGGTCCGTCTTCCAAATGTTGTCCGTCGACGCATCCAGAGATTCATGAAGATCGGTCAAATAGTTCGTCGTCACGACGCCGTTTCGGGTCAATACATAGATGGCATACGCACGAAGACGCCCACTCGGCAGCGTATTGGCATTGCGCCCCGCGATTTGGCGCAGATAGTCGAGCCCCGCGGTTTGCATGTCGCGCGGGACGGGTAGTCCCAGTTCTGCGGCATCCGTAAGAAAGTGCATGATGTAGACACTGGCAAAATCAGCGGGCTCGTCTGATGTCGCCCAGAAAAGAAATCCGCCATTGCTGCTTTGACGACTTCTCAGCTTATTGACGGTGCTGTCGAATAACGATCGCACGCGCCGCTCGTCGACGGTGTCGTCGCCGGTGCCGATAAAACCGATTTGCGGAAATACCTTGCTCACGATTTGTTCCGCGCAGGCATGAGGGAACGCATCGAGGTATTCGAGCATGCCATCCGCGAGCACCAGCGGGCTGGCCGAGGCTGCGACCCGTTGTTTCGCGAACTCGGGGAAAAGCGATCGATCGAATGCCAGCGTCAACGTTTCGCTGTCACTGCTGCCTGCTTTCGACGTTGCCACGTACGCGACGGGTGGGCGCACGCTCAGGGTCGCGCGAGCTCGGGTACTTTCTCCAGCGAGACTCGCGGTGAAGTTTAGCTCTGCAGGTCCAAGTTTTTTCAATACACGGAATCGGAAGCGGGCGCTCGTCTCGCTGCCTTCATCGATTACCAACGATTGTTCACTTGGCCCTATCGCCATCAAGTGTTGCGAGAAGGTTGCCGACAACTGGATATTCGCGCCGTCGCCGGATCCCTCGAGATTGTTTGCAACACCCACATTGACCTCAAACTCGTCGCCGGGTGCAGCGGCGGTGAGTACATTTGGCGAGACAACAAAGGGTGCGCGGACCGTTGTTTTCGTTTGTTTGCGGCCGACAGCATCATCAGCGATGGCCACCGCCATGACACGGAGTTCTCCGTTGAAATGGTCTGGGATTCGGTAGGTGAGGGTGCCACCGTCTGGACCGCTGTCGATGACGCCTGACCAAAATACCGCTGGGGCATCTGTCGCTCTTTGGAATGGATTGAGATTGCTGCCAAGGCGGCTAGCGGCCTCGCCGCCACCCGGTGCGGCAATACGGTTGAACACGGCGAATTCAGGCAAAATGAGATCGACCATTTGATGGGTTGCGACTTGCAAGGCCATTTTCGGTAGAAAGAAGTCCAGTGGATTTGGCATCTGGTACTTGGCGACCTGCAAAATACCTTCGTCCACGGCATACACGACGAGCCGCGACGGTTGTGAGGTTTGGTGTCGGATCGTCAGTGCATCGCCGGGGCGAACTAGCGCCGGCGAATCCAGCGTGATGTCCAGTGTGCGTGCATCACGATTGACCGAGAACGGCGCGACCGCATAGCTCAACGGATTGACGTAAATCTCCGGTGAGTCCGGTCGTCGCACGAAAGCCACGTTGAGATACGCGTTACCCTCAAGATTCTCTGGTACCCGGATCGTGTGCACACTTGTTCGAGTGTCGCTTTCGATCCATTGGTAGGCGTAAACCCGGTCGCGTTCAATCGTAACGATTCCGGTACCTTCATAAGGCGCGGTAATCTCGAGTTGAATCTCGTCGCCGGGAGCGTAGCTCGTCGCGTCGATGTTCAGTGCGAGTTCGGCATTGCGTTCAAGATTGCCGGCCTGGTTTCGCGCGCCAGCGACTGTGTAGTCAACTTTACTGAACACAAGGCCAGCATCGTTGGAGAGTACGACGGCATACATGCCTGGCTTGTCGGTCGGTACCGTATAGGTCGTTCCATCAACATTCACGGTGTAGTCTGCTTTTGACAGTTGTGATTCCTGGCGGATGGACTGGTAGGCGTATGTACCGTCAGGTCGCTGAACCAGCGACGAGACATAGCGATATTCCAAGAGTGAGATGTTGAGATTTGTCGCCTCAATAGCCTTGCCGGCGTGATCAACCGCAATGTACTCGATGCGATTCACGGCATCTTTGTTAATGAAAGAGAGATTGCCCTCGGTTTTGTGACCGATGACATAGTCGAGTGGCGAGACCATAACGCGTGCTTCAGCGCTGACGCTTCGGCCACCGCCTTGCTCAAAGCCTTCAGTCCGCACGGTGAGCTCATAAATACCGGTCTCGTAGCGCGATAAGTCGATGGCAAACTCAGCTCGCCCTTCCGTATCCGTTCTGGTCTCTTGCAACGATTGATCAACCGGCTGCAATGGAGAGTCCGGTCGGCGCAGCGGGTCACTGAAGACGAAGTTCTTATAGTCAGCGAAGTAAAGGTTGGCGGGCCTCAGTGTCAGCTTGCCAGTCACGCGCCGGTCTTGCGCGGCAGTGCCGAACAGCGTTTCAAGCGAGACATCGGTCGTCAAGGTATCGGATTTCAGCCAGCCTTTCGGTCGCTGATCACGAATCTCGCTTCGAATTCGTAGCCGGTCTGGCAAAAACTCTTCGACTTTAAAACGCGTGTTGCCGATCACGCGTTGCGACCGGTTGTTATCGATTAGATAGAGCGTGACATTGTAGTTCCCTGTCGGCGTCGTCGATTCTGTCTGAAAATGACGATCGAAGAGCCCGATATCGGGTAAGGCGATGCGTTCTTTCATGACTACTTGACCACGTGGATCAACCACCTGCATCGCAAGCGGCAGCTTGCCAAGCGGGCGCCAGTCTTCACGCTTGACGATCGATGCGATGTTGATGGTGTCGCCGGGGCGATAAATACCGCGATCGGTGAACAATTGCGCGCGAAGCTTGGAAGCCGCATTCCTCGAGCTGGTATACCGTCCACCGACATCGAAGCGCGAATATTGCAGCATTCTGCCTTGTCGGTTGTACGGCATGAACATGATGTCACGACCCTGTCGCACGACGAATACCGTCGGCGTTTTCTCGCGGTCAAAACCGTTGGTCGGTGGCATCGTGACATGACCGTCCGAGCTTACGGTGCGCGTGATGATCGGGATTCCGTTCTTGCCGAGTAAGTCGATTTGCGCGCCGGATAACGGTTCGCCTGTCTCGATCGAGTGGACAAACACGTCGTGACTGCTGTCGGCATTTGTCTTAACCAATAGTCCGATGTCACTGATCAACACGAACCGCCGATCCGCACGTCCGAGAGGACGCTGATCTTTCCGATCCCACCCCTGTACCCTGACCAGATACATGCCGCCCTCGGGCAGGAATTCTCCAAGGTCGATACTCGAGTAGTTTGCTTTAGCCGGGTGCGCTTGGCTTACGTCGATGAAGCGCTCCGCGCGGGTGGTCATATTGTCTTCGCTGAACCTGTAATTGTTGAAGTAGGGGTTCTTAATATCGCCGCCGGTCTGACTAACAAGATGGTTGATGTCATCGGCGAGGATTCGGTTAACCTCAACACGCAGTGTCGGAACGCCGCGAGATACCAGAGACAATTGCGGTGCACTGGACAGCGGTAGCACGGCGCCGGATTGAGCGATCGTTGCCTCCATCGGATAGTCGGGTACTCGAGCGATGGCGTCATAGTCGCGCGACAGCACAAAACCGCCGTTCGAACCGAGCCCCTCGTTAATTTTGACGTAGACATAGCGGCCAACCGGCAAGTCGAGCGGTGCGCTGTGGATCGTCGCGGCGTCGCCTTCGACCGCGGATAGTGTGATATCGACCGCGTCCGCATTCTCGAGATTCGCCGGCGTCACTTCACGGGGCGACTGCCACCGGTAATTGCTGCGTCGTCTGTTGTTGATTTGCGCGTCTTTCGGGAGCAGATACACACTGATATTGTCTTGTACTCGCTGAATATCGACGCGATCCGTGAAGCGAATCGTTAGCGTCTGTATGAAATCCTCTTTCTCATCCCGCGCGGTGATCGTACTGACCTCGCTGACGGTAAAGTAAGAGCTCACATCTGGAATGCGCACTTTCTCGCTTAACGCTTCGGTGAGTTTGGATGTGCCCGTGCGTGGTGCAGTGCCGCGTTCAACGCGCAGCGTCATGAAGTTCTCGTTCGCCGGAATCTCTATCGGTGCTGAGTGAATGTATGCTTGCCGTCCATTTTCGTTGACTGTGATGTCCGCGTCGAAGGCGACCGTATCGCCGGTAATCGTGGCGCCAGATTCACGCATGGTGAATGTCACATGATCTTGAAGCGATGCAATGTCAACTGGATGCGTGAAGTCCAGCGTGGCGACGACCTTACGAAGGTCCTGTTCGATGGGGTCTTGGTAAAACTCGATGCTGGTAACGTTCGCGCCAAACAAGGGCGTTTGAAAGGTCGCTTCGTTTTCACGAAATTCGAGGCCAGGCGCAAAAAGCGTTTTGTCATAGCGGATGCTGTACTCAACGCCAGCAGGCCAGTCTTCAGCGGGCACAAAGCGCAACTGACGCTCGTTTGACCAACGCCATTTTCCAGCGATTTCAGGCGTTAGTGTGATTCCTTCCGAGACAGTGTCGTCGAGTTGATCAAGGCTCGCTATCGATTCAATGCTGTCCGCTGGATAGCGCGGATCGGTTTTCACCGAGAAGTTTAGATTTAACGGTTGCGGGGCTAGATCGCCGTTCACAACGGGTGTCAGGCCCGGTGCGGCGACTTGGACCACGACGTGCGGCGGTTGCGGTAGCGACGCAAGATATCGTTGGCCGGTGATGATGCCGAAGATGATTGCCGCGACGAGTAAGCTGCCGACGACAAGTCGCTTGGTGCCAAGTCGTTTGACCCACTCCGGTGCTGTCCACCGGAACGTTCCGAAAACCGATTGCATTACGCCCATCGCCCGCGCCTTTATGTTGCTACCCGCGTTACATCGATTCTAACGTGCAATAAAGGCAGAAATGTGCGCAGCCTGGGGCAGAATGTGGTGAGACGACTTTCGTCGCCGGATGTAAGGGGAAAGCGCGTTAAGCAAGTTCGCGTTTAGCGCGCTCGAACCAGGCGATGATTGTCTGCAAGTACGCTTCGCCGTACAGATCGCGAAAACGTCGAGTCTCTTCGACGTCGGGCTTCTGCCAGACTGCGAGTCTTTTCTCGATAAAGTCGGGTGTTAGCGGGATACCGCATTCCACCGTGATGCAATGTCGCCACTCTTCGTAGGACATTGGGATCGGGCCATTCATCATAAAAATGATATCTCTACATGAAACGTCGAGATGTTACATTATAACATCTCGCGAAAGATATCGACGAAAGAGCGTCGCAAAGACAAACGGCCCGCGTCATGCGCGGGCCGTTTGGACATGGCCTTTACGGTATCGGCAAATAGCCGTCAGCAACGCCTTTGGTGAACACGCTCACGGCATCGTGGGGGTGCAAGCTCTCCATGTGTTCTACACGCACCCAGAAATCGGCAAAGCGGCTATCGTTGTTTAACGCTTTTTGCACCCGCCGCCCTGCATCTTCGCAGAACATCAGGTTGGCGGCATTGCGCCGTGCAAACTCCTGCTCATCTTCGCGTTTCACCGCCGTTTGAACGGCGGTTTGCAAGGTGTCTTCAATTTGATCGATGAGTTCCGAAATCGGGAACGTTCGCGCACCCGTTTCGAGCCGCGTCAAAATATGTACCTCGCTGCGTTGCGAGTGCGGCGTTGCCGCGATGCCTTCCTCGGTTCCGAGCCACGCGCGGACGTCGCGAGCAGACACGGTCGCTTGTCCAGCAAAGTCCTTGTCGAACTGCGATTGAATAATCTGCCGCGATAACGCGGCTGAACACGGGCAGGTCGAGGAGTATTGTACGGTCACGCCAAGCTCGAGGCGAAGTTCACCGTCGATCAGCGTACCTTTCAGTTGAACTGGATAGTTGTTCCACCCTGAGTTGTCAGACAGCAGCGCGGGTCTTCGAAGCAAGTACTCGAAGTCGAACTGAATGAAGGCACGAGAACTCAAGTCGTTGTGCGATTGAAGGACGTCATTTAGTAGCTCGGCCATTACCTCAGGTGTGACGGCATGGGTTGCGGCGCTCGCATCGAGCATCAAATACAACCGAGACATATGAATTCCCTTGGCTTGAGGGTCTTCAAGGTTGACGTAGATCTGAGCTTTGGCGCCAACGCTTCGCGTCGTGCCGTTGTCAGAAATATTGAGCGGTACGTGGACGTTGCTCATACCCACCCAATCGAGAGTGCCTTGTGGGTGGAGGTGTTCGCTTGCTGCGATGTCCGGCATTTCAGCCAACATGGCGGTCGCATTTGTCATGTCGCGTTCCTTCGTTCCGAATTTCGATAAAAGTCTGACAGGCAGCCGCAGCAACCGGCCGTAAGGCCAACTAACGACGCCGTAAGGTGTTGATGTTGTTCAACATGCCCACCGGTGTAACAACCGATCGAGTCTTTCGCGGAGAAGAGCAATCGAGGATTCGACCGCGACGAGCGTTTGGACGCACTCTTCGCTGTCTTCACCATCCATAATGGCGACACTCGCAAAGAAATCAAGCCCTTGGGGTTCAAGGGCATGGAATCAGCTTGTCATGACGACGCGTCGACTAGCGCTTATAGAGTGCCTCGATCGTCACGCCGGCCAGTGCGTTCGCCTTGACCATGTAGCCGGTGAGCGCCGCTGACGCATCGGCGGGGATGTCGAGTGGTTGAGGCAGCGCGTAGACGGTGAATTGGTAACGATGCGCGCCATCGCCCGGCGGCGGACAAGCGCCGCCGAATCCGACGCCACCGTAGTCATTGCGCATCTGCTGGCTGCCTGCCGGAATATTTTTGGAGTCCGTGCTGCCGGCGCCAGCGGCAAGCTCGGTCACGTCCCCCGGTATATTGATGATTTGCCAATGCCACCAGCCACTGCCGGTCGGCGCATCGGGGTCGTACGCAAAAACGGCATACGCTTTTGTTCCTTCCGGCGCTCCTGACCACGCAAGATGGGGCGATTGATCCTCGCCGTCGCAGCCGAAGCCGTTAAATTCTTGGGCCTTGGCCATAAAACTGCCGTGCTCAATATCATCGCTGGTCGCCGTCATCGGATGTGAATCGGCGTAAGCGAACATGGCAATCGAAAGGCCGATGAAAGCGAAACAAAGCGTACGAAGGATCATCGAAGTCTCCAAAATGCTGCAGTGCGGATACCGCCCGTAGACGATGCAATGGCTTGGAGTGTACCCGATCGCGATTGAGTGCGAATGTTGCCTGCATGAAATTCCATCGGCCAATCGCTATCATCCAAAGCCCAGTCACGCAAACCAAAGGACGCACCATGACGTCTACGCACCGCTCGCTGTGCATCGCACTTGTTCTGTCTCTCGTCGCACTGATGCCCGCCAACGCGGCGGATGATGCTCATCCGTTAGCCAAGTTGCCTTTGCGCACCATCGGTCCGGCATTGATTTCCGGAAGGATTTCCGATTTCGCCGTGCATCCGGATGATCATCGTGTCTACTACGCCGCCATTGCGTCAGGCGGATTGTTCAAGACCGAGAACAATGGCACAACCTGGACACCTTTGTTTGAGAATGAAGCGTCCTATGCGCTCGGCGTTGTCGAATTGGACCCATCGAATCCAAACACCGTTTGGGTTGGCACTGGGGAAAACAACGCGCAACGAAGTGTCGCCTATGGTGACGGAGTTTACAAATCCCTCGATGGTGGTGCGACATGGACCAATGTCGGTTTAAAAGACTCAGGCCATATCAGTCAGATCTGGATCGACCCGAGTGACTCGGACACCGTGTTGGTCGCAGCCCAGGGGCCTTTATGGAGCGACGGTGGTGATCGTGGTCTTTATAAGACGACCGACGGCGGAAAAACTTGGACACTATTACTGTCTGTCGATGAGCATACCGGTATCAATGAGTTTGTGGTCGATCCACGTGACGCATCACGTATCGTTGCCTCGAGCTACCAGCGTCGCCGCCATGTATGGACGTTGATCAACGGCGGCCCAGGGAGTGGTATTCATCGCACAACAGACGGTGGAGAGACTTGGACCGAAATCAAGGCAGGGTTGCCTTCTGACAATATGGGGCGTATCGGATTGGCCGGCGCGACAACAGCGCCGGATCGGATCTACGCCATCATCGAAGCCAGCGATGATGAGAAAGGCATCTATCACTCTGATGATTTTGGCCTCAATTGGGAGAAGCGTTCGGGCCATATGACGACCAGTCCGCAGTACTACAATGAGCTGGTGGTGGACCCAACCAACGCCGATCGGGTGTTTTCACCCGACACGTTTACGTTCGTTACCGAAGACGGGGGTTATAGCTGGGAGCGTTTGGGTGTTGCGCACCGACATGTCGATGATCACGCGTTGTGGGTTGACCCCTCTCAGCCTGAACACTTGATCATCGGTGGCGATGGTGGCATCTATGACACCTACGACAACGGTGCTAATTGGCGCCATGTCGCTAACCTGCCAATTGCTCAGTTCTATCGTATTCAACCAGACTACGCAGAGCCGTTTTACAACGTATGTGGCGGCACGCAAGACAATAACTCGCTTTGCGCACCGTCCCGAACAACGGTTGTGCATGGCATTACCAATGCCGACTGGAATTTGATCTTGGGTGGTGATGGCTACGAGCCGCAGTTCGATCCAGATAACCCGGATATCATTTATACCCAATATCAATACGGCGGTCTCGCACGCTACAGCAAGGCCAGCGGCGAGCGCGTGTTCATCGCGCCGCATCCAGCCAGCGGAGAAAATGCGCCGAAATGGAATTGGAATACCCCGCTGATCGTCAGTCCACACGATAGTAAGCGTGTTTACTACGCCGCAGAGAAATTGTATCTCTCGGACAATCGTGGCGACAGTTGGCGAGCTGTCAGCCCTGATTTGACGCGTCAACTCGATCGCAATGCGCTCGAGGTCATGGGGCGTGTTTGGAGTATTGACACGATCGCTAAGAATGACTCGACGTCGATTTACGGTGCTGCGATCGCGTTGTCCGAGAGTACGCTCGAAGAAGGTTTGATCTATGTGGGCACTGACGATGGCGTCATGAGTGTCACAGAGGATGACGGCGAAAACTGGCGGCGCGTTGAGTCGTTCAGGGGCGTACCTGATATGTCCTTGATCGAGGACGTGGTGGCTTCGTTGCACGATGCGGATGTGGCCTACGCCACGATCGACAATCACAAGCGTGGCGACTACAAGCCGTATGTTCTCAAGACGGAGAATCGTGGTCGTAGCTGGACGCTCATTTCGAATAACTTGCCCGAGCGTGGATCCGCGCACACGATTGTCGAGGACCACATCAACCCGAACCTGCTGTTCGTTGGCACGGAGTTTGGGCTCTTCTTCACCCAGGACGGCGGCGACTCTTGGCATGCATTGAAGTCTAATTTCCCGACCATTGCTGTGCGTGATATTGAGATTCAACGACGTGAAAGTGATTTGGTGGTTGGTACGTTTGGTCGTGGCATTTATATCCTCGATGATTACTCGCCACTCAGAACGCCTGCCGATGCACTAGCCCCAATGCAGCTGTTCGATGTGCGCGACGCTTGGTCCTATGTCGTTGGCGACCGACTTGGTTACGGCGAAAAGGGCTTCCGAGGTGCGAGCTTCTACACGGCCAAGAACCCTGAATTTGGTGCTGTGTTTACCTACCGTATCGAAGAGGCGATCCAGTCGGCGCGCGCCGTGCGTCGGGCTAGCGAAAAAGAAGCCGAAAAGGCGGGGGAGGATACGCCTTATCCTTCGTGGGATGCGTTGCGCGCAGAAGATCGTGAGGATGAGCCAAAGGTGTTGCTGATTGTTCGCGATGCGGATGGCGCTGTTGTGCGTCGAGTGGCGGGCAAGACATCCGCCGGATTGCATCGCACGGCGTGGGACCTGCGCTCACCCGCGCCAAACCCTGTCAGTCTTGCGAGTGGCGGTTTCCGGGCACCGTGGGCGAGTGCGCCGCAAGGCCCATTGGTTGCGCCGGGTCAATACAGTGTGACCCTGGCCGTCCTGCGTGGCGGCGAATTGGAGGAAATCGGTGAGCCGAAAACATTCAACGTCAAGTCGATGTCACAAGGTGCTGAGATCAGCAGCAATCTGCCGGCGGTCGTAGCGTTCCAACGCAAGGCGGGCGAGTTGTATCGTTCAGTGACGGCTGCCAGTGCATTTGCTGGGGAAATCAGCCAGCGTATCGAGCATGTGAAAGTGGCGCTGGAGACGGCACCAGCAGCTACGGATGCCATGAGACAGCAACTCAAATCTGTTGAGACGCGTCTCGACGATGCGGTCGTTTTATTGAGCGGTGATGGCACCGTCGCATCTCGTAACGAACCCACACCGTGGTCGGTCTCACGCCGTGCCGGTTCGGTGTATGGATTGTTGCTGGATGTGCGTGCTGATGTGCCAGCGATGTATGAAAACTCTTATGACATTGCGGCGAACGAGTTCCGTGGTGTACTCGCGACGTTGAGGACGATCAACTCGGAGTTGGCCGCGCTGGAATCATCGCTTGAAGGTATTGGTGCGCCGCATACGCCGGGTCGTGTGCCAGACTTTAACTGACAATCGACGCAGCGCTTACCTAGCGTTTTCTTAGTGCGGTCAACGGATAAAGAAGCTGCCCCCAAACGGAGCGGGGCAGCTTCTTAGTTGTTCCGTATTTTGCGGGCCAATGATTGTCGGGCATGTGGTAAGTGCCGAACAGCCAGTCAAACAACACGAGATGTGCTGAGTAGTTGGTGTCAATCGCAGGTGCCTCTGAGCTGTGGTGCCAATGGTGAAATTGTGGCGTCACAAAAATGTACTTGAGCGGCCCGAAAGAAAATCTCAAATTGCTGTGAATCAGAATGGCTTGTAGTGCTGCGAACACAACATAGGCATTCAGTGCACTTTGATCGGCGCCTAGCAAGTAGAGCGGAATGATGACCATCGCCCGTTCCGAGAACACTTGCAGAAAATGGCCGCGCGAGCCGGCAAGCCAGTCCAGTGTTTCTACCGAGTGATGTACGGCGTGTATTGGCCACAGCGTCTTCACTTCGTGATAGAGCCGATGTTCCCAATACAGCACAAAATCCGCACATACGACGATCAAGACGAATTGCAGCACGGTTGGCAAAGACTGAATCGCCGTTTGAACGTCGGAACTGACTGCCCAATCGAAATGCGTCGCATGATAGTTGCCGAAGAGAATGATGGCTGAGATGGCGAGGTGATTGAAACAGAAATAGAACAGATCGATATCCCATTCCTTACGTAGGATGACTTGGTCCCGGTATTTCGGAAATAGTTTTTCGAGTGTCATGAACACAGCGACTGAACCGAGTAGGGCAAGAATCAACCAGTCAACGCCGAGAGACAGGTCTCGCGGCTCTACTGGCCCTACGGGAATATCGTAACCGCCAAGAACGAAACCAAGGAGTGTCATGCCGATCCCGGCTCCACCCATCTTTCGGTAGCGACCTCTGTTGAGTACGAAAGTGAGGAAACCGAACAATAGCGATGCATACATGCCGTACTTCAACACCAACTGTAACGATGCGGCGTCGTAGACTTGGCGTAGTTCGGTGGTGGTGAGGTAGGACGGATAGCGATAAGCCAGTACCGCAAGGAGGCTCATCAAGCCTAGGCTCAATGACAGCAGCCCGCTGAATTTACCGTCGCCAAGTTTGAGTTCCCGTTCAGGCGTCGGTTCGATCTCTCTTGGCTTGTAGTCGTAGCCGTCTTGCATTATCTGCGACCTCTTCGGCGAATCCTCAACCATGCTGACTCGCGGGTTATCCTCCAGATCACTATGCAGCATCTCGGTTGAATTTTCCGTGAATTACGGCAAGGTGCAGTGATCCGCAGAAGGCGCAGAGGTTACAGATATGTCATCGATGAACCCGAAGGTGCTGAGCGCATTCGTGATAGGGTTTCTAATGGGCATAGTCATGCCAATACGTTTGGCCTCGTCATGCTGATCCCACTGTATCTTGCCTATCGCCTGTTAAAGGGGCCTAAATCTTGACCTGTTGTGACATGGCGCTGTTGTTCAGTCGGTTTGGCGCGCGGCGGTGCGACGCTCTAGCGCCGATGATTTAAGCGGCAGCCGTTGATTGGGCGCGCTTCTCGCGTTGATGTTCATCTTCTACCAATCCGCGCTTCCAGTAACCGGAAGCGTACATATCGCGCTTCCTGATTGCCGCGGTCTCACGAAGCAGTGTGCGTATCTTCTTGACGATACCGCTTTCACCGGCGATGCATGTCTTGATACGGCATCGGGGTATGTCTATGGATTGTAGAAACTCGACTTGCTGCGTGGAAGGTTCATGCGGAGTTGGTTGCACTAACCAGTGCATTTGTACGCCAGATGGCGTATCAATCGCTTGCTGGTCTTCCCTGCTTGGTACTTCCAAAATTGCCAGGCCTTTGGCATCTCGCGGCATTGCCTCCAACGTCGCTGCTGCGACAGGAATCGCGGATGGATCGGCTGCGACGAAATACCAGTCAGCGTCAAAACTGCTGATCTTTGGTTTGCTAGGCCCCATGAAACCGATAAAAGCGCCTTGTTGTGCGCGCAGTGCCCAGCCCGCTGCAGGTCCCGTGTCTCCGTGTGCAACGAAGTCAATATCCAGTTCTCGGGATTCGGCCCGGTAGTGCCGGACCGTGTAGGTTCGTCGCGTTGGTGCAGGGCCCTCACTCAGTCTCGTTGCAAACGATTCTCGTGACTCGTTGCCATCTGGGATCAGCAGTTTGCAATTGGCTCCCTCGCGCCCGGACGGGAAATCCGCGAGCGCATCTCCAGTTAACGTGACACGAATCATATTGGGCGTCAGGTTCCACGCCCGTTTTACCGTCAAAATTGGGACGTTTGAATGTTTTCTTAGTGGGTTGCGCAAACCTTGGAACAGGCGTTTGATCGTCATCAAGATGCCCCTCATCACTGCCACTGGTAGTGTTTGGTCAGTTGGTCATCCATGAATTGGCGGCCCGCTTTTTCATCGTAGGCCTCAAGTTCGCTTGAGTACATCAGGACGTTCATCAACATAGGCATGCCCTCAATTTTCTGTTTCGAAATACGCGCATTCCCCGCTAACAATTCGGTCCAAATTTCGCGTACATCAGCCCAGAATGGACCGCTGCGTTCCCAGTATTCATGCCCAGCTTCGAAATCATGTCCGACGATTCGATCGTATCGATTGACGCCGTATTCGCGGGCCAAATAGCGCGCACCTTCGGCTAACGATCCGGACGTCTCATCGATCACGGTTTTCAAGTTGTCCTCTTCGTGCAACCAGCCTGTCGGCAGAATCGTGTGCCGGTTTGTACCGATCAATACATCGTAGTCCGAGCGAACACTGAATTCGCGACGCGGCAGTGGGCGCCAGGTTTGATCGCTTTCCCACGCTGAATAATTCTCATCGTGCACCCACGTCCCTACTGCTTGATATCGTGGCGAGTCGTCCACTTGGTAGACTGCTTGGCTCCATTTGCCGACCACGGCATTGACTTCTAGGCGCTCCCGAGCCCAGGTATCGTTACCTACGTACACATTAATTTCCTGATCTTGGTAGTGCCAGTCTTGACGCCAATGCTTCACTACTGCGGGTCCTTGTACCTGCCCTTCTTCATCCTCGAAAAACATCACAAGCACGTGTTGCAAGCTAATAAACTCCGGTGAATCTTCAACCACGTAAACGTATTCAGTCCCCCAGGACTGGTAAGGTTTCGATGGCGCGAAGTCGCTGACGAACCCAGCAACCTCCAAGAAATCAAAGCTAGTTCTGTAGCCACCTGCCATCGCCAGAATAGCGCGCCGATCCCGTTCGAGTTTGCTGAGGCCCGTCTCTTGCAGCGCCTTCCAAGCCTCGGAGGGTTCCTCAAGTAACTTCACTGCGGTGCCTTTTGATGTGCCACCACGCGGCGTCATATCCGTGTTTGGATCGACAAATTGCCAGCTAAACACATAGTGGGTGGCTTTGTCGTCGGTCTTTTTTTCAGCACTGATGGTAGGTGCCTCTAGCTCCGTGTCGGTCCTTTCTGTGCCAGGTGTGGTTTGGCAGCCGGATAGGCAAACCCAACAAATGGTGATGTAGAGAATCGAAAGTCGCATTTCGGTCATGCCTTGTCTCGTCATTGATGCCAGCAGCTTGCAGTAAAGAAGTTTTAATTGCAAATAAGAATGATTATCATTTATATTATCAATCGTATTAAAAATATTGATCAGTCGGTGCTGTGTCTACAAGCCGGCTAGATGTTTTGGAGACAACAATGGGATTCAAGTTGGCAAATACGATGTTGCTGAGCGGTGTATTCATTACAGCGCCGGCAATCGCGCAACAACAAACAGACGTGGAAGACAGCACTAAGGACGTGATCACAGTCATTGGCACTCGCACAGAGCGTCCAATGACTGAAGTGCCTGTGACGGTATCGGTCAAAACGTCGGACGACATTAATGGGGAGCTGACCCGAGATATTTCCGACCTCGTGCGTTATGAGCCGGGTGTGAGTGTCGGTGGGACAGGCAGTCGCTTTGGTCTTCAGGGCTTTTCGATTCGTGGCATCGGCGGCAACCGCGTGTTGACCGTGGTGGACGGTGTCCGGATGCCAGAGGAATTTAGCTTCGGCCCGTTTCTCAGTGCCCGCAGGGATTTTGTCGATATCGACAGCGTGGATCGTGTGGAAATCGCGCGTGGCCCGATCTCGTCACTCTATGGCAGCGACGCGCTCGGCGGTGTTGTTGCATTCACAACGCGCGGTCCGCAGGACCTGGTTAGTCAAGATGATCCATTTTACGCTGACGGCAAACTTGGCTGGTCGAGTGTCGATGAGAGTACGGTTGCCCGTGGTACGGTCGCATTCGGTGGCGACCAGCTGTCGGCGATGCTTTCTGTCACGCAACGTGACGGTTCTGAGACTGAAAACGCTGGCAGCGTCGGTGGTTTCGGACCGGATCGCGAGCTGCCTGATGGGCAAGATCTCTCGTCCACTAACGTCCTGGCCAAAGTTAACTGGCAGATTGCTGAGTCTCAAAGTCTGACGCTGACGGTTGATACGCTCACCATCGAAGTCGATACAGAGGTTTTTTCTGATTATGGTTCGGTCGTATTTGGGACGACGGTTAACACCCGCGATGCCTTTGACGAACGTGACCGAACCCGAGTCAGTTTGGCCTATCGCGGCGAGTTGGACTGGCCTATCGCCGATACCCTGATGGCAACCGTGTATACGCAAGACTCGGAAAATAGTCAGCAAACGCTAGAAACGCGTACACCGCCCGGTCCGCCAGGACCACCGAGCCAAACCAGAGAGCGCCTCTCCAGCTTCAACCAGACCATCAATGGTGCGCTCGTCCAAGCAATGCGCACCATTGAACTTGGTGCAGCAAGTCACACGTTGACCTACGGCATTGACGTTTTTGAAACGGAAAGTGAATCGCTGCGTACCGGTGGTACGTTCGCGTTGGACGGAACCGAAATTCCGGCGTCTCCGTTTGCGCCGCCACTCCCCACCCGTGATTTCCCGTTGACGGATGTACGCCAAACGGCGATTTTCCTCCAGGACGAAATCAGTCTGCTCGATGATCGCTTGCTAATCACTCCGGGCCTGCGCTTTGATAGCTTCGATGCGACGGCGTCTGCCGATGCAATCTATCTAAGCGGTAATCCTGGCTCACCCACGCCAGCGGATTACGATGACTCAGAAGTTACGGGGCGACTTGGCGGCGTTTACAGACTCACCGACAAATGGTCCTTGTTTGCTTTGTATGCGGAGGGCTTCCGTGCACCGCCGTATGATGATGTGAACGTTGGCTTTAGTAACTTTGCGGGTGGTTACAAGACAATCGCAAACCCTGATTTGAACTCGGAGCGCAGCCGCGGCCTCGAGGCAGGTGTCCGCTATCAATCGGATCGAGCCTTGGTCGGGTTCAACCTATTCCGCACCGATTACGAGGAGTTTATTGAGTCGTTTGCA
This sequence comes from Pseudomonadota bacterium, assembly GCA_039700805.1. Taxonomy (GTDB): domain Bacteria; phylum Pseudomonadota; class Gammaproteobacteria; order Steroidobacterales; family Woeseiaceae; genus CALBPI01. Next base: position 19,463 of record JBCAZE010000025.1, read on the forward strand.
ATAGCTCCTGCGTTTGCAGATTCTTTCGGCGTAGATCCTGCGGATGGCCTACTGACTTTTCAGTCTGTCAATCGTGAGGACGTTGTCATAGAAGGCGCTGAACTCTCCGCCGAAGTTGACCTCGCTGTGTTTGAGTCGCTGGGTAACCTTAGATTCCGATCCGCGATCGCGTATGCAGACGGCGAGGATAAATCGACATCGTTGCCGATCGATTCGGTCGAACCGCTTTCGGCTGTGTTTGGTCTCAAGTATCAGACGTTGGACCGCCGTTGGGGAGGTGAGTTGGTATGGACTGTCGTCGACGCAAAGGATGAGGCGGACATCTCGGATCCGACCACACGTTTGCCGACCGACGGCTACGGTATCGTTGATCTATTGTTCTACGGCAATATCACCGACAGCATCAGCGTTAATGCTGGGTTGTTCAATGTCGGAGACAAAGAGTACACACGTTGGATCGATTCCGCGGGGATTGGTACCGACTCACCACTTCGCTTCACCCAGCCAGGCTTCAATACCGCGATCAACCTGCAGGTCGCATTCTGATGACAGCGAATCGGCTTGTTCTAACGATAATAGGGTGGGGCATTGCTAGCGCAGCTTGCGTTGGCAATGCCGCCTGTCCTGCAACGCAGCCTGACATCTCCAAGGTGGTGGTGTCTGGAGGCTCACTAACAGAGATTATCTACGCACTAGGAGCCGAGTCGTCGATTGTCGCTGTAGACCGAACATCCAACTATCCCGCGGCGGCACGCGCGTTGCCACAAATCGGATATGTCCGTGCCTTGTCCGCAGAGGGTGTGTTGTCTGCACAGCCCACATTGGTGCTGGGTGAGGACGATACAGGGCCGCCCGAAGTGGTGACGCAGCTTGAGAAGGCTGGCGTACCAATAGCCATCGTCGAAGAGGCCCATGATGCGGCCGGCATCGTTGAGAAAGTTCGTTGTGTCGGCCAGGTCATGGGTCTTCAAGATTTGGCGGAAGCGTATATCGCCGAGGCGCTGATGCCGGCGGTTGCGGCTCTTGAGTCCACAGCCTCGTCTTCAGAACCGATAACGGGAGTCGTGTTGTTGGGTGTGAGAGATGGGTTATTGATAGCCGCTGGTGCCGATACGTCTGGTGATGGCCTGCTACAGATGATGGCCGCCGAGAATGCGCTGGCGGCCGTCAATGGTTGGAAGCCGGTTTCCGTCGAATCCATGCTGGCGGCAGACCCCGAGTTTTTGGTGATCCCCCAGCGCGGACTCGATGCGGCCGGTGGCGTAGACGGACTTGTCGATCATCCAACACTGAAATTCACACGTGCGGCACGCGAGGGCCGAATCTACGCGATGGATGGCATGGCAATGCTTGGGTTTGGCCCGCGCACCCTCGATGCTGCAGCACGTTTGAGTCAAGAAGTGCGTAAGCCTTCCACTTCTGACGCCGACAATGAGCGCTGAAACCACGACACGAACTACCATAGCGCCGCAATCTGTCGGTCCGAGGTTCAATCAACGGCCGCCGTTGCTAGGCCTGTTGGTCGTTGTGTTCGTGATTGCTTTCGGAATGGCCGTCTGTATCGGCGCGATTCCGTTATCACTGGCCGGCATTCTCGGTTTTGCCGATCAGCCGGCCATGCATGATGTCGTTTTTGCCGAGATTCGTCTTCCACGTGTCGTGCTCGCAGCTGTGGCCGGTGGCGCATTGGCGATCTCTGGGGCCGCATTACAGGCCTTATTCCGCAATCCGCTCGCTGACCCCGGGCTTATTGGCGTGTCGGGTGGTGCGGCCGTCGGCGCGATCGCAATGATTGTTGTTGGTGGTGCTGTATTCGCTGAGATCTGGATGCCTTACTTGGTACCACTTGCGGCGGTCACTGGCGCGGCGGCGGTTACTGGGCTGTTGTATGCGTTCGCGCGTTGGTTCGGAAACTTCGAAGTAAGCACGATGCTGCTTGTTGGCATCGCATTGAACTCACTGTCTACGGTCGCAATTGGCGCTTTCGAATATCTGAGCGATGACACTCAGCTTAGAACACTCGTATTTTGGATGATGGGTAGTTTCGGTCGTGCAACATGGCTTACCGTTCTGCCGGCAGCTACGGTCATGATCCTAGCCGCGACGACGCTGTCAGTGTTTGGCCGCGCACTGGACATTCTCCAACTAGGCGAGTCGGAGGCGCGGCACCTCTCGATCAATGTCGATCAGTTAAAACGTATCGTCATAATTTGCGCCGCCGCCGCTGTCGGCGCTGCAGTTGCTGTGTCGGGCATTATCGCTTTCGTCGGCTTAATCGTTCCGCATATTGTAAGGCTCATGTTGGGGCCGAGTAATCGTTGGGTGTCGCCAGCGTCCGTATTACTCGGTGCGGCGCTGTGTGTAATCGCTGATCTGATTGCCCGTATTGTCATCACGCCGGCAGAGTTACCTGTAGGTTTGGTGACCAGTGCGCTCGGTGGCCCCTTCTTCCTTTGGTTGATCGCAAGTGTCAGGCGGCCATTGTGATTAAGGTAGAAAACATCAGCGTTGCACGCGGGAAACGCGAGACGCTGCGCGATGTCACAATGCAGCTAAGCCCAGGTTCGGTCGTCGGTATCGTCGGACCCAATGGCGCCGGGAAGTCGACGCTGCTGGATGTTCTTTCTGGCGCCTTACCGATCATCGAGGGTGCGGTCTACTTGCACGGGCAACCGCTGCGCCAGTTTTCATTGCGTGAACAAGCCAGGGTGCGCGCGGTGATGAGTCAACAGGTCTCCATGGCATTCTCGTTTCCTGTCCGTGAAGTGATAAGCATGGGCTGGGAGCCGTTTCGCGACACCGAAGTACTGTCTGAAGCGCGCCTCGCAGCGGTCGCAGAGGCGTGCGGCGTCACATCGTTACTCGATCGCCAGTTCGAAACGCTATCCGGCGGCGAAAGACAGCGCGTCCAATATGCGCGGACGCATCTGCAAGTAGACGGGATCGCTGCATTTAGCGATCAAGGTTTTTGGTTGCTAGACGAGCCGACGGCCAGTTTAGATATTGGGCATGAGCTTTCTGTCTTGCGCAATCTGCGCGTTACCGCAGCACGAGGGATTGGTGTCTGCGTGGTGTTGCACGATCTGGAGAAGGCCGCACGATTTTGCGACGAGATTGTGCTTATCAATGATGGGAGCATCGAAGTCATCGGCGCGCCGCGCGACGTGTTGACGGATCAGTTACTGACGTCGGTGTATGGCACACCGATTGCCACCGAATGGCACGAAGGTATGCGCCGAATGCTGGTGCATGCCTAATAGGACCAAATCAGAGGAGAGAAAGTATGTTTGTTGCAATGAACCGATTCCAAATTACACCAGGTATGGAAGAAGGATTTGAAACCGTTTGGCGTGAGCGAGATTCGTATTTGTCGGAAGTGCCAGGTTTTAAGAAGTTTCATTTGCTCAAAGGTCCGACGACGGAGAGTCACACCCTATACGCATCACATTCGGTCTGGGAGTCGCGAGAGGCCTTCGAGGCCTGGACACAGTCGGAAGCGTTTAAATTGGCGCATCGCCAGCGAAGTGCACCCTCTGGTACCTATCTTGGGCACCCGGCGTTGGAGACGTTTGAGTCAGTCTTGGAAGCGTGACCAAGATCCGGCAATTGCGCTGACGTCCCATTGGTTCGTTTTCGTATAGCGTGACGGCGCACGCCGACCGTTTCGGTAATCGTCATGGGCTATCGACTACAAGGCTCGAACGTAGCTGAGTAGCATGGCTCTGTCCTTTGCCGAGAGTGCTGCAAAAGCGCTGACTGATGCGGCGGCCTCGCCGCCGTGCCACAACACGGCTTCCTCGATGTCTCGTGCTCGTCCGTCATGAAGGAAGCCGCGATTTGGCAGATGTGCTTCTGCATAGCCGACGCCCCACAGCGGCGCTGTTCGCCATTCTGAAGCATCCGGTGCGTCGCCGGCGTCAGCGAGCTTTGGCCCCATGTCATGCAGCATGAAATCGGAGTAGGGCCAAATGAGCTGGTCCGCGAAGGCTACGTCGGTGTCTTCACGTGTCAGCATCGCAGTGATGTGGCAATTCGCGCATCCTGATAAGCCGAACAAGTCACGTCCCCGGTCCGTAGCACCGTGGCGGCGGTTTGGCGCGCCAAGGCTGCGCACATAGTCAGTTATAGCTGCGATCTCGTCTGGGGTGATTTCCTCGGTGAGCGTGGCGCCTGATTCAACGCCCATATCATTGAGCAAAGCGGCCGTAATCTGATGGTGCAAGTGCCGATGGTCTGCCTTCCATCCAAGCGCGGCATTAACCCCCCTTTTCTCGCCGGTATCATAGCGATTGATACCGGAAATACCATCCCCGTTTGCATCCTCTGGGTCATGGAAGTGGCCGAGCATGTTGGGGTCAATAGACTCTAATAGGCCCCAGCCGAACAACAACGGTGCAACACGCAGTGTAACGGGAATCTCTGTACCATCCCGCATTGCTGCGGTAGCGATCGGCCGCACCAGTTGTCGGGTTGTGCCGTCGTCGTAGGTAAACGTGCTGAGTTCGATATCGATATGTAACCGGGCTTCAGGAGCCTCGTGACCGAGATAGCGTGTCGTGATTTGATTCCCGTATTCAATGCGGTCTTCCGCCCGAATGGGTCGAGCAATACGTTGCGGTTCGTTGTCGGATCGCCCCGCTGTTGTTTCGATGTGACAGCCGCCACATGTCGAGGCGTCAAAATCCGGTCCCGCGGCCGGACCGGCATTGCCACGGGTTCTTGCCCAGTCACGCTGAAACAGACGACGAGCGTTTCGCACATCCCCTGAGAAAGCAGGATGCGAATCTACAAGCGGGCGTTGACGTTCTGTGGTTGGTTCGTAGGTGAGCCATTCACCGGCGGGGCGCAGCCGCGCCGCACGGGCTTCAGAAGCCGTGATCGGTTGTGACTGCTCTTCCGCTGCCGTGCCACTGAGACAGCCAACCGTTAACAGCAACACCACAATGATCCGGCGCATTCGAAT